>JBAUVZ010000433.1:0-1715 GCA_049583505.1 Candidatus Sulfotelmatobacter sp. | reverse complement strand
GCGTTCATTATTTCTTACTTGGCATTACAGTATTTTTTACCACAAACTGGAGGGAGTTGCAGTGCGTGGCTATTGCAGTGTCGAAGAGTCGTTTAAACCTCGGCCACGGGTATTCCGACTGCTAGCGATAATTTCTGCCGGAAGTTTTCCCAGTCCGGTCCTTTCTGTGTAAGCAATTCGGTAACGTCGAACCATTCGTTTGTGGTCGGCGAACCTCTTTGAAGTTTTGACAGCGCCACGCCCTTCTTAGAGATTAACGTCCAAAAGTCTTTGAATCCTTGCTGTTTGGCCTTCCGATGGGACTTTTCCGCTTCACCGGCTCGATTGTGAGCATTGCTGGCATCTGTCCCACCTTTGACTTCGATGGCCACTGTGTTGTTCGTCATACCATCGGCCATTAGTTCCCTCACGCACACATCTGGATCATGGGACATGGTGATGACGACCGTGCGGTCTGACGCGTTTTTCAAGGTGAGTTTCTTGTCTTTCTTGTCAATCACATACTTATCGACAATCGCAGCTATGGCAACGAATACGCCCTGCATCGCTGCTTTTCCTATCTGCGTGTTGTTGGCTCCCTGGAACTTAGAGCCCAACGTGAGAAGTTGCAGTTCTTGAAGGTCGCGTTGGCTGATGCTCGGTATCTGGCGCACTAGCTCGGCCAAAGGCTCTGCCATCGCGCGGCAGAAGGCGGGCACCAGGATTACTTGCTTGTTATCGATCGTGTTTCTCTCTTCCATGCTCTTGAACCGACCCATGCCGGTTGGTCCGGCATAAAATGTCTTCTGAGGGGAACCCAAGAGCAAGCGATAATATCCCACAAGCGAAGGCTTCTTTTCGATAACGACGGGGACCGGGAAGACGTGTTCGTCCCTCACGCCAGCAGCCGCAAGGATTTTCTGTGCATCCCCAGGAGCGTATTGATCGAGTTGTTCCTTAACTGCCTTCTGGTCTAGATGCGCCAGCGCTTCGGATAGCGCATCCACGAACCACTGCTTTCGTGCGGCGACAAGCAATTGATGGAACTGCACTTTGGCGGGTCGGGCTTGGCGCGCGCAAACGGAGCCCGACATCGTCGGTCGTATTAGCCGGCTTGCCAGTCTTGGGCATCTTTGGATGGTTCGCTGACCGCTATTCGCATTTTTTTGACTTACGAAACACCAGCCAGAAACAGTGCTGCCTTCTTGTGTGATGGGCAGTCTTCCACTTCGGGTCAATAATTGGCCCTTTTCGTATTTTGACGATGCAGTCGCACGGCGTAAAGCCCACCTGACACGCAGCATTTATGAACTCGATGTGTGCCCACTGATACCGATGATGATGTACGTAGTCGGTCAATTTACAGAGCAAGATGCCCTCCGTCTTCAGGACCCGATGGGCCTCTTTCGCAAACGGCGGGAACGTGTGCGAAAAGGTGTAATGGTTTTCCTTTGACGAGCGGAGCACCAGCCCGAACCGTGTGCCGAAGTCTTTCTGGTTGTCTTTGCCTTGATTCGGGATATGTGGCGGGTCATACACCACGACATCGAAATAACCATCCCGGAAGGGCATTTTGGTATTGTCAGCGACGACCATGGGACGATGGCGGGGATCGATATCCAGCCCCAGCACCGGACGTTTGCTGTTTTTCCAAAAGCGACCGCCGTTCACGGTGGCGTCCAATATCTTGCGTGGTTTCCTGCGCGGGTAAAAGTCCAGCATTCGTTCAAGAAGTT
>JBAUVZ010000432.1:0-1875 GCA_049583505.1 Candidatus Sulfotelmatobacter sp. | reverse complement strand
GTTGGACAGTGTGCCGTCAGTGCAGGCGAAAATCACGCGCCCTTTTCCCGGAGGCGTCTGTCTCGTCCTAAACGCCGCTCAACGACAGGGCGGCCTTATGTTCCGCGTCCTGCAGCCAATAGGGCGGCCGGCCGTAGTGAGTATGGAGGCGGTCTTCGTATTCACGAGTGAGCGGCGCAGACTCAGCGAACGCCGGCGCGCTTTTGATGGCATCCCGCCAGAGACCGACGTACACTTTCGACTCCGTCCAACTCACCTTCTGAATCCACGCGGGCGAAACCAATACCTTCTTACCCGGCCACCAATTTCTCGTTAGCACCTCAATGTAGCGGATGGCCCACGTTTCGTCGTCTACCAAGAAGCCCGCCACATGACCGATCTCGCCGTCCTCAGCCTCAATGTGATAGCCCGTGACGGCTCCAGTGCTGCGAAGATGCGAATCCATCGACTCTCTCCGAATCTTTTCTGCCAGCACATCCTTGGGAGTCGCGATTCGATTCGACAAGCTCGACGGATAGGCCCCTGGACCCCACAGGAAGGGTCCGCTCCAGTAATTGGGATAATTGTAATAACCGAGATATTCGCTCTCATACTGCCGCGAAACGGGCCGCTGCGTGTCTCTGTTAGGGCTATTCTCGACTTGCTTTTTCGTCAGGGCCACATCCAGTCGCTTGGATTGCCAGTCCACGTTCGTCACAGAAAATGGTGATATCAAAACTTCCCGGTCGCTGAGCCAGCCTCCAGTTGCCGCCGTCAGGTAGCGAATCGCCCATGTTTCGTCGTCGAAATATAGCTGGTCTACCGTTCCAATATCTCCGTCCGTAGCCCGGATCACAAGACCCTTCACTTTGTTCACATTAGTTAGCATCGGTAGTTCTCCCTGTTTGTCCTTGTCTCGACCACCCGAATTTAAGTCACGTGGCGCATTCGCTCTAGCAACAGTGACCAAAGTCACGGTTTCTGAGTCAGAGCTTCCGCGCCTTGAAGCGGTCCTGTTTTCTGGCCTAACTCTTGGGTGAGCTTGTGAACATTCATGGAATATTCGTGCGCCTGTCCGCTGAGCTCGTGAGCAGTCAAGTGATGTTCTTTGCCATGGGCGACAGCCGCAGCCGCGTGCGCGTGGGCCGCAAGGTTATGAAGTTCTGCAGCTCGCTCGTGTACTCTCTGTGACATGATTGTTCTCCTCGTCCACTGTGCCTTTATCGAACATGTCGTCGCTCAGGCTGACCCACCTCTCGACATTTCGGGGGCACCGGTTATGCAACGCGGTCGTTGTCATTTCGATATTCATCGGGAACGTCGTCCTCCGGCACTTGGCGGGTCGTGACCTCTGAGACATCCGGATCTTTGGCGTTCTCTACACCGTCGACGATCGAGGCTTCGAAAGCGTTTCCCTCTTCCACTAATTCTTCGACGCTCTCAGAATCCGCTTCGGCCGGGCGCGAAATGCCCTGAATGTCGCCAGACTGCCCGGCCGAGTTCGTTTCACGTTCCTCTTCGTCGCGCTCGTTGTCGCGCCGATTATCTGCAATCATGTGCTTGCCTCGTTGAAATGAGTTACCGCATGTCTGCAGCTCTGGGTACTACGCGGCCACAGCTTCCGCTGTATGCAGTGTGTAATTTGCAGGATTCGTGCTTGCGATGATCTCCTTCGCCTTGGCCACTTCTGCAGCCGTCCCATGGGCGATCAGCAGAAACTGATCTGTCGTGAGCGCCGTCTGGTACTTCACAATGCTGTCTTTGGGGATGCCTATGCTGAAGAGACCCGCTCCCAGAGCGCCCAAAGCTCCCACTTCCACGGCACCTTCCAAACCGGCCACGATCCAAGCCACCAGAGGTCCAGCTACTAAAATTGGGCCGAGCCCTGGGATCACG
>JBAUVZ010000431.1:0-10414 GCA_049583505.1 Candidatus Sulfotelmatobacter sp. | reverse complement strand
CTCATCACCAACATGCGCAAGCCGATGCTGAGCCACAGGGTGCTCATTTATTCCATGGGATCCTTGGTACTCCTCAGCTACATGGTCTACGGGCACCACATGTTCGTCAGCGGGATGAATCCTATTTCCTCGCTGGCTTTCTCGTTTCCGACGCTGGTGATCACCATTCCATCCACCATCATCGTGCTGATCTGGCTGGGCAGCCTCTATGGCTCTAAGCTGCGGATCAACTCGGCATCGCTATTCGCGCTGGGTTTCATTTCGATGTTCATCAGCGGCGGCGTGAGTGGCTTTTTCCTGGCCCAGCCTTCCATCGACATCATGTTGCACGCCACCTATTTTGTGGTCGGCCACTTCCACCTCGTAATGGCAGTCGCCGCTATGTTCGGCATCTTCGCCGGAACCTACTTCTGGTTCCCCAAGATGGCCGGCCGCATGATGAATGAGACCTTGGGCAAGGTGCACTTCTGGATGAGCTTCGTAGGTGCCTACTGCATCTTTATGCCATTCCATTATCTGGGAATCGCCGGCAACGTGCGCCGCTACCAGGCTTTCACCGACGATTACTTGATCCCGCTGATCCCCTTGCATAAGTTCATCACCGTTGCTGCTCTGTTCACCGGCGTAGCCCAATTGGTTTTCCTCTACAACCTGATCCACAGCCGGTTCAAAGGTGAGATTCCTCCGAACGACAATCCGTGGGAAGGCACTTCGCTGGAGTGGAGCACAGCCACACCGCCGCCGCACAACAACTTTGGCGACAAGATGCCGGTGGTTTATCACGATCCTTATCAGTACAGCGTCGAGGGCGCCAGCAGCGACTATATTATGCAGACCTCGCCGGAAAACGTTCATAGCCCCGACGAAGAAAAGTAATCTTCGCGCTTAGGAGCAGCCAGTTCCGCAGGAGAATTAAGCAGTATGGCGACCACGGTCCACGAACCGCCGAAAATTGATCTCGATCTCGATCGCTTGCCGAGCCGAGGCTCCGGCAACGGAGGCCGGCGGAATCTGGTTCCCGCCGACGGAGACTTGCGCCGGGTCAAGGACTCGTCTCCTCCCCCCGCCAGCACCGGCATCTGGGTAGGCTTGGCGGCCATCACCATGAGCTTTGCCGCCTTTACCAGCGCCATGATCGTTCGTCAGGGCTCTGCGCAGGATTGGCGGCACTTCACGTTGCCCCCGGTTCTGTACCTCAACACTCTGGTGATCATCGCCAGCAGTGTCACGCTGGAAATATCGCGCCGCCGCATTGCGGCCTTTATGGGCGGCACGCAAGACAAGAACAAGGAAAACCCGGCGCAGTGGCTGTATATCACCTTGTTCCTCGGGCTGCTCTTTGTCGCCGGGCAAACTTTTGCCTGGATGCAACTCCGATCCCAGGGCTTCGGACTTGCCACCAACGTGAGCTACTCGTTCTTTTATGTGCTGACCGTAGCTCACGCTCTGCACGTGTCCGGAGGGCTCGGCGGTCTTGTACGAGTGATCTGGAAACTGAATCGATCTGTCCTGCGAAGGAGCACTCTGGACGCCACTTCGCGTTATTGGCATTTCATGGGTGTGCTGTGGCTGTATCTGCTTTTGCTGCTTTGGATGAAGCTCTAACCAGGTAGGAGGCAAAGTGAGCCAAGCCGATCTTTCAATTCACGGGCAGGTGTCGCGAACAAGCGCGACGGAGATAATGACCGCGCCCGCATTCTCGGTCCCTGCCAAGAAAATGGCGATGTGGCTGTTCATCATCGCAGACACCGCTACCTTCGCTGGTTGTCTCTTCGCCTACGGATTTACCCGCAACGCCACTCCCAACTGGCCTCGGCCTTTCGACAGCATCACGAACGTGGCGGTGATGACGGCCGTTCTCCTGACCAGCAGCTTGACCATGCTCATTGCGGTACGCTCGGCCGAGAACGGCGACAAAGCCAAAGCTTTCCGATTTACTATGATTACCGCCGTTTTCGGAATCATATTTGCTATCCTGCACCTGCGGGAATGGATGGAACTTGTCGGGAAAGGAGTGACGCTGTTCCACAATCCCTGGGGCACGCCTCTATTCGGGTCCATGTTTTTCAGCATTACCGGCTTGCACCTGCTGCACGTAACTGGCGGCGTGGTCGCTCTCATAGCAGTAGGGCTGCGCTACCAGGGCGGGCGCTACAACGCCGATGACCTCGAGATCACGGGACTCTATTGGCACTTCGTGGATCTGGTTTGGATGTTCGTAGTGCCCCTGGTCTATCTTCTGAATCTGTCTCACTGAGTTTGGAAAAAGGCAGGAACAAATCTCTATGACTACCGCCGAAACACATAAGAATGGTGGAATGACGAAAGACCTGGTCGTCTATGTTTGCATACTGGCCCTGGCCGGGATCCAGTTCGTCATCGCTTATCAGGACATCAGCGCTTCCCAAATGTTTGTCCGCATGCTGTCAGTCGCCGTCATAGAGGCGGCGCTGGCGCTCTTGTTCTTCATGGACTTGGCGAAGAACCGCGGCTTGTTGTGGTTTTTCGTGATCTTCACCGTTTTTGTGCTGCTGGCCATGCAATATGGATGGACCGACAGCTTCCGCCTTACGGATGGCGTGCCATGGGCGAAGTAATCAAGGCGACCATGAAGCTCTGGAGACCAATCGCGATCGTGGGCATTGCGCTGGTGGGGCTGATCGTCCTGTTGGCGCCGATGCCGCTCTTCGCGCAGAGTTGCGCGCTTTGTTATACTCAAGCCGCCTCCTCGGGCTCTCGAATGATTCAAGCCTTGCGCAGTGGCATACTGATCCTTGTCATCCCTCCCACACTCGGATCCATCGGCATGATTTTTGTTGTGTACCACAAGCGCAATCAGGTTAGGCGGACGGAGCCCGGCGCCGAGTCCCGGCAAGACTGGTAAAATGACGAGCACTCAGCTGATGACTACTCCAGTTTCCCCGATGACCCTCAAGTCCAAGCTCCGGGACTATTACACCCTGACCAAACCTGAGGTGAACCTGCTGATCCTGATGACCACATCGGCGGGCTATTACTTGGCCTCCCGAGGCCCGCTGCGAATCGGCGGCTTGCTGAACACGCTTCTGGGAACGCTACTTGTGGCCAGCGGAACGGCAACTCTAAATCAGTGGATGGAACGAGTGTGGGACGGGCGGATGCGCCGGACTGCCTCTCGTCCGCTGCCCTCAGGCAGGCTCACGGGCCGCGAGGCGCTGGTGTTCGGCATCCTGCTGAGCGTTGCGGGAGGGCTCTATCTGCTGATCGCAGTCAATGCGTTGTCGGCCGTGTTGGCAGTTTCGACTTTGCTCTCCTATCTTCTCGTCTATACCCCACTCAAGCGGAAGACGCCCCTCTGCACGCTCCTGGGCGCCTTCCCGGGCGCCATGCCTACCCTGATCGGCTGGGCGGGAGCTTCAGCCAGCATCACCCGGCAGGCATGGTTTCTCTTTGCCATCCTTTTTCTTTGGCAGTTCCCTCATTTTCTGGCAATCGCGCTGATGTATCGCGATGACTACAGCCGGGCCGGTTATCGCATGCTACCCGATTTCGATCGCGACTCGCGCTTTACCCGCATGGAGATTGTAGGTTTTACTTTGGTCCTCGTGCTTGTTACGGTGTTGTCGCTAGGGAGTCGTGCTGGCTTGCTCGATTGGGCCGGTATGTTCGCGGCGGGAGCGTTCCTGCTCTATCACGTAGGTAAACTTGCGGCATCAAGCTCGACGGTTAGGGCCAGCCGGCTCCTTCATGCGTCGGTCCTCTATCTTCCTGTGGTTCTTGTGATCATGGTTGCCTCGAAGAAGTGAAGATATCGCTTGCTGTGGCCTTTCAAGTTGTGTCTCACCGGGAGTCCTCATTCGCTGTTTTGCCACACTCTTGCGACGAACTGGTGCGCAATCGCCCCGAAGACCGACTCGGATAAGAAGTCGATTGACTCGGGTTGCTGTTAGTTTGTCCTCACTTACAGTGCATCCGTCCCAGAACAGCTCTGACCAGGCTTAGAATGGTAACCTCCGCTATTGGGCGAAGGCGGTTTTCTGAGGTATGGTGGAGAAAAACTTAGGTATTTTCGTGGTGCACCCAACGATCACCGAATCGCGAGAGATACGCTACCGACTTTGGATGCGCCACCGGTACAGAGCTCGTTGCCGATGCCGGACCCCGCAGAGTTCGGTTCCGGGTGCATCCTGACCTTTAAGTTGGGTTGGGACTCGATTCTGCTTGTAGTTTTCGTGATCGGTAGCGCAGCCTTCTGTGCGCCGAAGATTTGAAGCACGGAAGGTAACAAGGCTCCCTTCCGATCTTGATTATGCCTCTCGAAATGAAAGCGCGCTGTGAGAAGTGTGCCGCGACCCTGCAGGCGGACCGGCCAGCCTACATTTGCTCCCATGAATGTACGTTTTGCTCCGAGTGTGCTCTGCAATCGCACTATACTTGCCCGCACTGCGCTGGTGAGCTTGTTCGACGCCCCGTGCGGAAGACCAGCGCTGTAAATGTTAAGGATAGCCATATCGCTCAAGCGGCGAGCCAACATTCATTTCTGGTATGGGCAGTGAGCTTTGGTGTATGGATGTTTGTTGCTCTCGCCGCCGCCGGCTCCATTTACGAATTTGATCGTTCGACCGGCGGCTCCATGCGTTTCCTGGACTATTTAGGTCTGGAATGCAGCCAGATTCTCACCTATTTTCCCCTGACGCCTTTCGTTTTCGCCTTCGCTATCCGGTTCCCGATTCAAAGAAGCAATTGGATGCAGCGTTCCCTATTGTATCTTGCGGGAGGGCTCGCTTTCTGCGTTGCACACATAATTCTCCGGGGCTTTACCCCCTATGCTAACTGGGACGCGCAGACTCACTCTTGGGTCTCCGCCATTTGGGATTCGCGGGCCCATGAGTTCAGAATCCAGTGGAGCATTTTTGAGCAGCTGTTCTTCAGGAACGTCGTCGATGACATCACGGGAACGTATGTGCCGATTCTTCTGATTGCGCATGCCGTGTCCTATTACCGGCGCTTCCGCGAAAGAGAGCTTCGCACCGCGCAGCTTGAGACACAACTGGCGAAAGCCCATTTGCGAGCGCTGAAAAGCCAGTTGGAGCCACATTTCCTTTTCAATACGTTGCACTCGATTTCATCGTTGATGCTGACCGACGTGGCTGCGGCGGATCAAATGATGAGCCTGCTCAGCGACCTCCTCCGGATGAGTCTTGCAAGCGCTGAATCCCAGATAACGACATTAAGCGACGAACTCGATTTCGTTAACGGTTACCTGGAAATCGAGAAGCTCCGTTTTGAGGATCGTCTCAAGGTTGTACTCGACATTGCTCCCGACACGTTGGATGCTCAGGTGCCACACTTGGTGCTGCAGCCTCTGGTTGAAAATGCGGTGCGACATGGCGTTTCGAGGTTGTCCTCGGGGGGTGAGATTCGGATCGCCTCCAGCCACGATGACCGCAGCCTTCACCTGCGGGTAACGGACAACGGACCAGGTCTGGCTGAATCCGCGGATGTTCCACCCCACGGCGGCCTTGGCCTGGGAGCGACCCGGGAGCGCCTCCGAACACTTTACGGCGACGATCAACAGCTGGATATTCGGAATGGAGCTCAAGGCGGTGCGGAGGTCTACGTACGGATACCTTTCTCGCTTGATCCACGTCCAACCATAGGGGAGGGTTACCCCGCAGTTAGCTTGGAGCAAATCAAGTGAAAGACCAGACGATCGTTCCGTCAATGCGCACCATCATCGCCGATGACGAGCGTTTAGCTCGTCAAAAGTTGCGTGTTTTCTTGGATGCAGAACCCGGGATTCACGTGGTTGCAGAATGCCGAGACGGCAAACAGACCATTGCTGCCGTCCAAACCCATAAACCTGACTTATTAATGCTGGATATTCGCATGCCGGACCTGGATGGTTTTCAGATACTTGAGAGAATCCCCGCGGATCAGATGCCAGTTGTGGTGTTCACGAGCGCGCACGATCAATACGCAATTCGAGCATTTGAAGCGAATGCGCTGGATTACCTCCTGAAACCATTTGACCAGAAGCGCCTCCATCGGGCAGTGGAAAAAGCTCGAGCCGAACTGCTGATGTCCCATGATCAGAATATCGCCGGTCGAGTTCTTCTTGATTTGCTGGCGCAGACAAAGACCGCACCAAGGTCGGTGGACCAGCGCTTTATGATCAAAGCGGGAGGGCGGCTGGTGTTCTTAAACCTCGACGAAATTGATTGGATCGAAGCCGCCGCAAACTACGTGAAACTAAACGTTGGTAACACTTCTTACTTGCTGCGGGAAGGCATCGGTCGCATTTCCGAAAGGCTCGATCCAGGCTCTTTCATTCGCGTCCACCGTTCCACAATTGTCAACGTCAGCAAAATCAAGGAGCTACAACCCTGCGACAGCGGTGAATACATCGCCGTTCTAAGAAATGGCAAAGAGCTTTCCTGCAGCCGTGGCTGCCGTGCTCAGCTCCAGCAGCTTATCGAGAAGAAGTCGTTGACGATTCGCTGAAACATAGATTATGGCTGGCAGGGTTCCTAAGCTGCGGCCAAATAGACGTAACGCAGAATAAATAGGATCGTGAGGATCCAAATAAGTGCGTTCACTTCGCGAATCTTCCCGGCCGCAATTTTAACGACAGTGAAGGAAATTAGACCCAGGCTGAGGCCGGTCGCGATGCTGAAGGTAAGGGGCGTGGCCAGCATGGTGATAAACGCCGGAACGGCCTCACTGAATTCCTGCCAGTCGATTTGTGCAATGGATTGCGTCATCAACACGCCAACCAAAATTAGAGCAGGGGCCGTCGCGTAGGCTGGAATCGCAGTGGCCAGCGGGGAACAGAACGTCGCCAGGAGGAAGAGCGCGGCCACCGCGACATTGCTCAGACCGGTACGAGCGCCAGCGGCAACTCCAGCTGCGCTTTCGATATAACTCGTCACCGTGGAAGTTCCGGTCAAGGAGCCGAAGATGGTTCCCACGGCATCTGCAACCAGCACCCGGCCCACCCGCGGAATCTTGCCGTCTTTGACAAAGCCGCCCTGCTCACATACTCCCACGAGAGTACCGACGTTGTCGAAGAGATCTACAAACAGGAATGCGAAGAGGATTTCGAGCAAGCCCAGGTGGCTGGCGCCGCGAAAGTCAAGCTGCAAAAGAGTGGAAGAGGGATGCGGCATCGAGAAGATCGCTGCGGGCCACAGTGCAATCCCCCGAAAGATTCCGAGCAGCGTCGTACCAAAGATACCGATCAGGATGGCGCCATGCAGCTTTCGTGACATGAGGATCAGCGTCAGGGCGAGGCCGAAGCAGGCGGTCTGCACTTCTTTATCGGCGAAGCTGCCAAGACCGACAAACGTAGCCGGATTGGCGACTACGAGCTTTGCGTTGCGCAGCCCCACAAACGCGATGAACATTCCAATCCCAGCAGCCGTCGAGTGCTTCAGGCAGTCGGGCATGCCGTTGACAATCTGCTCGCGCACCCGCGTCACCGTGAGCACAAGGAAAAGAACGCCTGAACAAAAAACTACCGCGAGCGCTGTACGCCAGGGCACATGCATGGCGATGCAAACGGAATAGGTGAAGTAGGCGTTCAGAGACATTCCGGGCGCCAAGGCGATGGGATAGTTGGCATAGAGTCCCATGACCAGCGTAGCCGCCGCGGCAGAGACGCAAGTCGCAAAGACCACGCCTTCTGCCGGCATTCCTGCCTGAGCAAGAATCTGGGGGTTCACGACGATGATGTAAGCCATGGTGACGAAAGTGGTGAGGCCGCCAAGCATCTCCTGTTTAACGGAAGTTTGATTCTCGGTGAGTTTAAAGTAGCGATCGATCAATCGCTCCTCCTGAGCTTGAGATAGGCGGCGCTCGAACAGACTCAATAGACGATCTTATTAGGCTTGCTTTCCCATGCACGAAACGCTGCTAAGGCCTCTTCGCGCATCATCTGAATCATCGGAATCTTGCGCTGCGAATGCGGTTGTGCGAGTTCACGGTAGATCAGTGAATCGTCGAATCCGATCCTGGACGCATCAGCATCGGCATTGGCAAAATAAACGCGAGAGAGACGGGCCCAGTAGATTGCCCCCAGACACATCGGACACGGCTCGCAGGAGGTATAGATCTCGCAACCTTCAAGATCGAAAACGCCAAGTTTCTTGCAAGCCTCACGGATGGCGCGCACTTCGGCGTGTGCGGTAGGATCATTCGTGGCAGTGACCTGATTCGTGCCTTCGGCAATGATGGCGCCGTCTTTCACGACAACCGCACCGAAGGGCCCGCCGCGTCCCGAGTGGACGTTGTCAATCGACAGCTGGATGGCGCGGGCCATGAAAGGATTGTCCATGTTTTCGGTCTGTGCTTCCGCTCTATCCTATGCAATCGTCAGGGTATGCCGGGGCCCCGGCAACCCGCGAACTACCAAATCAGTCGACGTGGACTCCTTCGCAGCCGCTTTCGCTGAGAAGCGAGTATAAGCCGAGACTCAGAACTTCGTAAAACGTTGTTTAATCGCAGTGACGCGAGGATTGAAAAAGTGGAGCGACCGGGATACCCTCTGCTTCCAGGCGCCAAACTTCTAAGGAGCTGACATTTTGAGTTTGCAAGCCTTCCTCTCTCGCCGTGTGATCACTCCTGAGGGAATCCGCTCGGCGGCCATTCTGGTTAGCGGAGAGCGAATCCAGGCCGTCGTTTCTCCGGATCAAGTATCTGCCGAGGGCTACAAAATCCATGACTTCGGCGAAGCGGCCATTCTTCCCGGACTCGTCGATTCCCATGTGCACATCAACGATCCTGGCCGTACGGAGTGGGAGGGATTTGAGACGGCGACAAGAGCCGCGGCGGCAGGCGGATGCACATTGCTTGTCGATATGCCCCTGAACTGCCTTCCTGCGACCACAACTGTCGCTGCGCTTGAGGCAAAGCGTGCGGCCGCGCAAGGCAGATGCCGCGTGGATTGGGCGGCGTGGGGCGGAGTGGTCCATGATAACCAAAGCGACATAGAAGACCTCGCAACTTCCGGCGTTCGTGGGTTCAAATGCTTTCTGGTCAATCCTGGGATCGATGGCTTCACCATGGTTACGGAGCAACAACTGCGGACAGCCCTGCCTCATGTTGTGCGGACCGGCCTGCCGCTCCTGGTACACGCAGAACTTGCGGGCCCAATTGACCGGGCGACCGGCGCTCTGGGGAACGCTGATTGGAGCAGCTACCCAACGTACCTTCAGTCGCGGCCAGACGAAACGGAGCTGGCCGCCATCCGGCTGATGCTATCGTTGTGCCGCGAATACGGCTTTCGTTTGCATATCGTCCATCTCTCGACCAGCCAGGCGCTTCAGGAACTGCGCGCCGCGCGCTCCGAAGGACTTCCCGTGAGCGTGGAGACCTGCCCACACTACCTGCATCTATCCGCGGAAACGATCGCCGATGGCGCGATGCTGTGCAAATGTGCGCCGCCAATTCGCAGTCGTGACAACTGCGAGAGATTGTGGCAAGGCCTCGGAGACGGGACGATCGATCTGGTGGTGACCGACCATTCTCCGTGTCCGCCTGCGATGAAGCGGTTGGCCGAGGGCAACTTCCGGACCGCATGGGGCGGTATTGCAAGCCTTTCCCTGGCGCTGCCGCTGATGTGGACGGAGGCTAGCAAGCGAGGATTCACGTTATTCCATCTTTCGCGCTGGATGGCGGCGGAACCGGCTCGATTGGCTGGTTGCGACACGCGCAAGGGCCGACTTGCGGCTGGGTACGATGCGGATTTCGTCGTGTTCGATTCCGAATCCGAATTCATCGTGACCGAAGACAGATTGCACTACAGGCATCGGGTCTCTCCGTACCTGGGAGAGACCTTGCGCGGCGTGGTGAAAGCTACTTATCTGCGGGGGAATCCTGTCTTCGCTGAAGGAAAGTTTCCCGGCCAGCCTGGCGGACGGGAATGCTGCGCGGCTTCAATGCGTGAATCCGCCTGATAGACCTTCTCAGTCCTGGCTTTCAAGACTTCCACTCCATTGTGACCTAGTCTGTCATACACTATCCCATCCGCCGGTCTTGACCTGCCCGTCGCGTTACGGGAGTCGGGCAGATTCTTGCGGACACACGGGGTCTGAGTGAACGGTAATCGCATCGTTGGCAAATCTGTTCCGCGCAAGGAGGGACACGACAAAGTAACCGGAAAATCTCAGTACGTCGACGATATGGTTCTACCAAACATGCTCTTCGGAGCAACCGTACGCAGCCAAATCCCCCGCGGGCGGATCAAAAAGATCACGTTCGGGCCGGGAATTGCCTGGGATGAATTTGTGATCGTTTCCGCGGAGGATATTCCGGGGAAGAATTGCATCTCTTTGATCGGGGACGATCAACCCTGCCTGGCTAGTGAATTCGTCAACCATCCTGAAGAACCCGTCCTGTTGCTGGCTCATCCGGACCGCCACCTTCTCCCGAAGGC
>JBAUVZ010000430.1:0-15333 GCA_049583505.1 Candidatus Sulfotelmatobacter sp. | reverse complement strand
GGCATTGTGCTGACCGGCGGCGGGGCGCTGCTGAAGAATCTGGACAAGCGCATCCGGGAAGAAACCGGGCTGCCGGTTTCGATTGCCGACGATCCGCTATGCAGCGTGGTGCTGGGTACGGGCAAGATGCTCAGCGACTTCAAGCTGCTGCGGAAGATTTCGATTGAGTAGAGACAGTTTCCCGTTTCTAGTTTCTGGTTTCCAGTATTCGAAACGCTGGGTTTTCCTAGAAACTGGAAACCGGAAACCGGAAACTTCTCCCATGGAATCCGTACTTGGCCGTTACCGCAACCTGACCATTCTGGTGGGAGTTTTGTTTTTGCAGGTGCTGGGGCTGGCGGTGCAGGTGAAGCGCAGCGCGGACGCGGAGAATACCCGGTTGATCCGCATCTGGGCGGTGGGCGCAATTACTCCTTTCGAACGCGGCCTGGTCTGGCTGCAAAACGGTGGCAGCACTCTTTGGCACAATTATTTCTTCCTGCGCGGGGTGCGGGCCGAGAACCGCCAACTCAAAGATCAGATCGAACAGATGAAGCTGCAGCAGGCGCGGCTGAGCGAAGACGCCATCCAGGCACAACGCTTGCAATCCCTGCTAGCGTTCAAGGAGCAGTTTATCTCCAAGACGGTGGGGGCGCAGGTGATCGGCTCCAGCGGAAGCGATCTCTCCCGGTCCATCTATATCGACAAAGGCGAAAACGCCGGGCTGAAAGCCGACATGGCGGTGATAACCGCGGGCGGCATCGTGGGCAAGGTGTGGCTCGTGTATCCCTCGACTTCGCTGGTGCTAATGATCAACGATCAGAGCAGCGGAGTGGGCGTTTTTCTAGAGAAATCGCGGTTACAGGGTGTGCTGCGGGGAACGCCCGATGGCGAGCTGATTCTGGAACGGGTGATGAGTGACGAGCAAGTCGCTCCGGGAGAGGCGGTGCTGAGCAGTGGAGGCGACCAGATCTTTCCCAAGGGACTACCGGTGGGCACAGTGAGCAAGGTAAGTCCGGGCAAAGAAATGTTTCTGAGCATCACGGTGAAGCCGGCGGCCGACCTCAGCCGACTGGAGGAAGTGCTGGTCGTGACCGAAAGACAAGAACGAGAAGCGGTGGCAGAAAGCGGGGTGAAGGTGCGCGCGGCTGATATTCTGGCGCGGCGCCTGCCTTCGGTGCCGGATAAGCCGGCGACGGTGGCGGTTCCGGCGGGAAATGCTGCGAGCGGTGTGACCGGGCAGGGCGCGAACACGAGCGCGAAGGCGCAGCCGAACGGTGCGGATAAGCCAGCGACGGCAACTGTGACGAAGTCTGCGGGCAGGGCGGCGGCGGTACCGGTTGTTGGGGGCAGCGATGCGACGAGCCCAAGCGGGGCGCGCAGCGCGACCGTCGCCGGGCAGCCAGCGAGCGGCGAGCTTCCGAAGAAAGTTGTGCAGAAGCCGGCTCCAGGCGATGCCGCCACGAGTAGTGAGACCGGGAGCGCGGCTGGGTCGAACGGAGTGGGTTCGGTTACGGTTTTGAACAGCACTTCGACCGGCACTTCGAACTCTACTTCGAACTTTACTTCGAACTCTGCGAATTCTCCGGCAAAACCGGCAACGGCGCAGCCCAAGCCTTCGAGCCCGCAGGCCAATCAGCAGCCCGCTGCAACCGAAGATAATCCCCACTAGCCGTGCCCATCACTTACACATCTGAGGAACAGATTGAGGTTTACCGGTTCAGCATTCCGGTGACCGTGGGCGTGCCTTTGCTGGCGCTGTTCCTGCAGGCGTTTCTGCCGAGAAGGTTTCCATTTTTTTCCATCTTCGACTTGCCCTTGCTGGTAACGATTTTCTTTGCCATGGCGCGACGCAACCCGATTTCCGGGCTGTTGACCGGGGCAGCGATCGGACTGGTGCAGGACATGCTGGGCCCATATCCGATCGGCGTCTATGGGATCGCCAAGACAGTGGTGGGCTACCTGGCGTCGTCTTTGGGGGTCAAGCTGGATGTAGAGAACGCCGGCACGCGGCTGCTGGTCACGCTGGGGTTTTACCTGATTCATGCCGCGGTCTATTTCACGGTGGCGCGAGGCATGGTTAACCTAACCCTGAATTGGAGCTGGAGCCGAGGAATCCTGGCTGGACTGGCAAACGCCGTACTGGGTGTGGCGTTGTACTTTGTGCTGGACAAGTTCAAGCAGAGAACTTGAACCCGGTTCTCAGATCTCGGTTCTCAGTTCTCAGGCAGAGCGGGTAGTGACCTACGTTACTCCTCGGCTTGGCGCAGCAGTACCTCCGAGAGCTAGAATCGAACTACATCCCCTACGAAGATTATGAGGCTGCGGTCCGCTAGGTGCATGTCTACTGAGAACTGAGAACCGAGAACTGAGAACTGACTGATGTTCAGCCGTGACGACAAAGTATCGGCAATACGCCTGACGGCGGCGCAATACGTGATCCTGGCCATTTTCCTGGTACTGGCTTACGGATTGTGGAAGCTGCAGGTGATGGAGAGCGGTCACTATGCCTCCGCGGCCGAAAAGAACCGCATTCGCAATGTGCCGATTCTCGCGCCCCGGGGCAAGATCCTGGACCGCGAGGGGCGCATCATCGTGGACAACTATCCGTCGTCGACGGCTCTGCTGCTGCGCGACTCTTCCCGGGACCTCAGTGCTGACGTAGACCTGATTGCCCAAGGGCTGCACCTGGATGCGAACGAAGTGCGTACCAAGATCCGCCGTTTCGCCTCTATGCCGCAGTACCAGCCGATCCTGTTGAAGGAAGACATCACTCCGGATGACCTGGCGTTCATTGATGCGCATCGCAACGAGCTGCCCGAACTGGACACCATCACGGCGCATCGGAGGCTGTACCCGCGCAACGGGTTCATGGCGCACTTGATCGGCTACGTGGGCGAAGTGACGGAGGACATGCTGAACCAGCCGCAGTTCGAGCTCTATAGCCCGGGCGACGTGGTGGGAATTTCGGGCGTGGAGCGGCAGTACAACACCATGTTGATGGGAAAAAATGGCGCCCGCCGCGCGGTGGTGAACAGCCATGGCCGTGAAGTGGAGCTGCTGGGAGAAACGGAAGCGATTCCGGGAAAACAGTTGAAGCTGACGGTCGACAACGATTTGCAGATCGCTGCCGAAGAAGCACTGGAAGGGAAGAACGGCGCTATTGTCGCGATGGATCCGCGGACGGGGGAAATCCTGGCGATGGCGAGCCGGCCCACCTTCGATCCCAACGATTTTGCGGTGCGGGTATCGCGCGATCAATGGAACAAACTGGTCAACGATGAAGACCATCCGCTCATGAACAAGGCGATTCAGGCACAACTGGCGCCCGGTTCTACCTTCAAGATCATCATGGCCACGGCGGGGTTGGAGGAGGGGATTGCGCAGGACCTGCATGTGAACTGCACCGGCGGCGCGGAGTTTTACGGCCGTTACTTTAAGTGCTGGATATCGGAGAAACACAATGTGCACGGAATCGTGGATGTGAGCAAGGGCATTTACCAGTCCTGCGACGTGTTTTTTTATACGCTTGCCGAGAAGCTTGGAATTGACCGCATTGCGAAATACGCCACGATGTTCGGCCTCGGACAGAAAACCGGGATCGACCTGCCGCAGGAAGTGAGCGGAGTAATGCCTTCAGAAGAATGGAAGATCCGCAACTTCAAGCAAAAGTGGTTCGCGGGAGAGACCATTTCCGTGGGCATCGGGCAAGGCGCGGTGGCCGTGACGCCGATCCAATTGGCTAGAGCCATCGGTGCCATCGCGAGTGGCGGAAGCCTGGTGCGACCCCACGTGGCTTTTCCCGAGGATCTGCCGCCAAACGTGGTGCCGGCGGCGAACCTTCCGGACAAGGTGCAGATCCCACTTGATCCAAAGAACTGGGAGATCATCACCGACGCGATGGCGAATGTGACGACGCCGCTGGGAACAGCGAACGCGGCTCATCTGCAAGATATCGACTTCGCGGGCAAGACCGGAACCGCCCAGACCATCAGCAACACCGCCAAGGCAAAAGTCGCGAACGGGAAAGCCCGGTTCAAGGACAACGTCTGGTTCGTGGGAGTGAGTCCGCGTAGAAACCCGGAAATCGTGGTTGCAGTTCTGTTCGAGGCGGGCGAGCTTAGCCCTCTGGCAGGCATTGCCGCATCGAAGGTGGTCAAGGCTTACGTGGAGAAGCAGCGGCGCACTCCTACGAAGATGGTGGAGAAGCCAAAGGCGGATGGGAAGGTGGAGATTGGGGGAGTGTGGACTTCGCCTGATCCGGATGGGGACGATCCGAAGTTGCAGGCCGGGCATTTCTTTCTTGATCTGGCGAAGAAGCCGCTAGCGGCTGCGAGTACCGAGTACCTGGCACCGATTACCGGGAGGGTGCAGTGACGAGGTGCGAGATTACGCGTCGGGAGGTGGTTACTCGGTACTCGGTACTGGGTACTCGGTACTCATGAGCCGCTACGTTTCATTTCGCGATTTTGACTGGCTGCTGCTGGTCTTTGTGCTGATGATTTGCGGGCTGGGGGTGATGGAGATCCGCAGCGCCACCGTGCACACCAAGTTTGCCGGCTCACACCTCAGGCAGGTTTACTGGATCTTGGGTGGCGTGGGGGCCATGTTTGTGGTCAGCGCGGTGAACTACCAGGTGCTGCTGGACCGGATCCACTGGTTTTATGTGGCGGCGGTTGCCTCCCTGATGGCGGTCCTGGTATTCGGGCAGAGATTTCTGGGGGCACGGCGGTGGATCAAGATGCCGGGCGGGAACCATTTTCAGCCCTCCGAATGGGTGAAGCTGATCCTGATTCTGGCGGTGGCGAAGTATTTTGCCGACCTGCGGCATCGCGAGCTTTCGTGGCCGGACTTCATCAAGGCGGGGGCGATTGTCGGCATTCCGATGCTGATGGTGATGGCGCAGCCGGATCTGGGAACAGCCCTGACCTATGTGCCCATCGCGGTGATGGGAGTGTTTCTGGGTGGGCTGCAGTGGAAGCAAGCGTTCGCCGTTGTTTTGCTGGCGGGTGTGGGGGTCGGAGCGGTGTTCTTTACGCCGCGGGTGCACGTTTTGAAGTCTTTCCAGAACCAGCGGCTTACCAGCTTTCTCGATCCCGAAAACGATCCCCAGGGCACGGGGTATCAAGTTGAGCAATCGAAGATTGCGGTGGGTTCTGGGGGGTTATGGGGCGGCAAAGGCTCGCAAACACACGGTGCTTTCTTACCTGTCCCGCAAACGGATTTTATTTTTGCGGCGTTTGCTGAGGAACATGGATTCGTGGGCGCGCTTGGGGTTCTGCTGTTATACTTCATAGTGCTGATGCGTTTGACGCAGAACGCGCAAACAGCGCCCGACCGCGCTGGCACGTTTGTGGTGATGGGTGTGGTGGCTGTGCTTAGCTTCCATATCCTGGTCAATGTAGGCATGGTGGTCGGTTTTATGCCCGTCACCGGAATACCCCTGCCGCTGATGAGTTACGGTGGGTCTTCCGTGTTGTTCATGTTCCTGGCGCTGGGGATGGTAATGAACGTTCGAATGCGCCGCTTTGTGAATTAGCTGGGATGAAGGAAACAAGAAGAGCCAGCTAAGTTGAACAGGCCTAATAGGCCAGGTTCATGATTCTTGAACTGGATTCTTGACATAGGAAGACAGCAGGGAGCAGTCGCTGCGCCTTAGGCGCAGCCCAAAAATATCGATCGCCCCCGCGTAAAGGGGGCATTTCACCGGCTAGCTGAGGAGTTGAAGGCCGGGCAGGATTGAAGCTATAACGCTGCTGGCAGGGAAACGGCCCCCCGACCGGAAACGGTCTGAGAGTGCGGTCACAAACCGGGCAGACGCAAAGCGAAACAGTGCAAAAGATTCCCAAGCTTGTGCAGCGGATTCGGTTAGGGAGAAACCTCCCCAGCCTAGCCGTCCCCTACGCGGGGCCAGCATCGCGACGCTCCATCCTCCCGTTTCCTTCCTCGCTCCACCCCGGTGAAGCCCGCCCGACTTTCTTAAGTTAGTCAGGGCCGGACCGGAGTATCCATGAATAAGGAGTTATTTGTTTCTTCCACGCCTCACGAGACCAAGGTGGGGCTGGTGGAAGACGATCTGCTCGCGGAAATCTACCTCGAGCGCGAAAATGAATACACCCTGGCGGGGTCCATCTACAAGGGACGTGTGACCCGGGTGCTGCCCGGAATGCAATCTGCCTTCGTTGACATCGGCCTGGAGCGCGATGCCTTCCTTTACGTTTCTGACTTTATGGAGTTGGAAGAGCACGACGAGGATTTGACCGACGTCGTGCCGGCAAATCGCGGGGTGCAGGATCTGCGGTCGCAGCCGATGCAGGCCGCGATGCCTCCAGATGGGATTGAGAGCGCGCAAATGCGTGTCGCAGCGACCGAGGGGGAGGGCCAACCCGCGTTTGAGCAAGTTTCAGAGTCCGACGAGCGCAACACTGCAGGTCCGCATTCTGCGCCGGCGAGCGCGGCACAAGAGTCTTCCGATGGTGGGGACCGTGAGCGGGGAGGTTTCCGAGGACGAAGACGCCGTCGAGGCGGACGCCGCGATGGACGTGGCGATGGACGAAACGAAGGACGAAACGAAGGACGAAACGATGGGCGTGACCGCGGCTCGGAGCCGCGGTTTGCCCGGCCGGCTATCGAGAGTACTCCTGCCCCGGCTGCTCCTCGTGCGCAGGAATCAGGCCGCACCCAGCACTATGGACCGCCGGCGGGGTACCAACCGATATTGCTTCCGGGGGAATCGATTTCCAAGTATCGCGGCTTGGCGCAGCCGCCCGTGGTACAGGAGCGGCGTTCGCCGGACATGGGGACTGAAACCAGTTCGGCTCCTGCGGCTTTGGTGACGCCTGTGGCCGCGACTTTTCCCGACGACGAACCCATTTTCGCCAGTGCCAGCGCCAGCGTAGCTCCGGTTGCCGAACCTCGGGAGCGCGACGACTCACGACATGTGCAGGAAGATCGGACGGAGGCGGCTTCGAATGTCGAGGCATCAACTTCGGTTGACTGGAACCGCGAATTTCGCCGGCAGGAACTGGCGAGCGCGACTGCTTTGACTGCTGCCAGCGACGCTCGTGAGATTACGGAAGAGGTTGTCGAGGAAGAAGAGGAACGGCTTTCGGCTCGACCGGAGCATTCGGATCGGCCGGTGTCTCCCGTTCACGAGCCCGCAGCTCCAGCCTTTGCAGCCCAAGGGACGCTCGAAGAGGAGACCATCGACGAAGAGGAAGCGGATACGGTCCGTTACGAAGAGCCGTCCGATGAGGGCTACGACGAATTTGAAGAAGAGACCCGGGCGGCCGGCCAGATTGCTGAAGTCCGGGCCACCGTGGATGAGATTCACATGGCTTCTTTAGCGGAGTCTGGGGTTGCGCCTCTGGCGGAGGGCACTCCGGCTGAGGGCGAGGAAGATTCCGAGGAACTGGAACTCGAAGAGGCGCAAGCCGAAGCGGAGGCCTTGCTCGACGCCGAAGCAGGCGGGACGGGCTTGGTCGATGCCCAGGCGGAAGTTCGGGCTCCGGCGGGAACGGCTGGTTATACGCAGCGAGCGCCGCGTCCTCGTCCTGGTTTCGACCGCCAGCGAGGCGGACGCCGGGGTGGTGGCCGCCGCTTCCCCCGCCGCGAGTCGCATGACGTTCCGAAGATCAGCGATTTGCTGAAGGAAGGGCAGGAAATCCTGGTGCAGATTGCGAAGGAGCCGATCGGCAAGAAAGGCGCGCGCATTACCAGCCACATCGCGCTCCCGGGACGGTTCCTGGTCTACATGCCGACGGTGAACCATACCGGAGTGTCGCGCAAGATCGCTTCGGATGAGGAGCGCCAGCGGTTGAAGCGCATCGTGATGAGCGAGCGCGACAACGGCCACGGCGGTTTCATCGTTCGCACTGCGGCGCAGAATGCGGGCGAAGACGAACTGCGGGCCGACATTCGCTTTCTGAAAGGTTTGTGGAATGACATTAAGACGCGTGCCGAGGCTTCGAAGCCGCCGGCGCTGATCTATCACGATCTCAATGTGGTGGAGCGCGTTTTGCGCGATCAGGTCACATCCGACTTCTCCGTGATCTGGGTCGATACCGAGCCTGAGTACGAGCGCATCCTGCGCTTCTTCAATCGCTTCCAGCCGGGACTGGTGAAGCGCGTGAAGCTCTACACCAAGGAAACGCCACTGTTCGAGCAGTTCGGCCTGAAGGAAGAGATGGACAAGGCGCTCAAGTCGAAGGTGTGGCTGAAGAGTGGTGGCTACATCGTAATCAACCAAACTGAAGCGCTGGTCGCGATCGACATCAATACCGGCAAGTACGTGGGCAAGACCTCGCGCCTCGAAGACACCATCGTCAAGACCAACGTGGACGCGATCAAGGAAATCGTGCGCCAGATTCGGCTGCGCGATCTGGGCGGCATCATCATCATCGACTTCATCGACATGGATGAGCGCCGCAACCGCCAGCGCGTGATGCAGGCTCTGGAAGAAGAACTTCGCCACGACCGCGCCCCGTCGAAGGTTCTGCAATTTAACGATTTCGGCCTGGTCGCCATTACCCGCAAACGGGTGAAGCAATCGCTCGAACGCACCATCGGCGCGCCTTGTCCCTATTGCCAGTCCACGGGCTACGTGAAGTCGCTGACCACGGTGGCTAACGAGATTTACGTGGAGATGCGCAAGATCGCCAAGCATCTGGAACACGAAGACGTGATGCTGCGGGTGAATCCGGATGTGGCCAAGGAATTGAAAGCCAACAACGGCCGGCTGCTGAACGAAATGGAAGAGCTGACCAAGCGCACCATCATCGTGAAGAGCGATCCGGCGCTGCATCAGGAGCAGTTCGATATTAACTAGCTGTCAGCTATCAGCCGTCAGCTATCAGCGCCCATGTGGGGACCGCCGCCCGTTCGGCAAGCTCAGGGCAGGCTCTCGGCTGTCCGCCGGGCAAAGCCCGGCAGCTGCCTGTGTCACGTCATGGCCCATGTCGTTACTGTGCCGGGGAGTCACTTTCTGGAACTTGGCTGTATCCCGCCGCTGGCTGTAGCCAACTCCAACCAAAACCTTTTCCCCTGGAAATGTATACCGACCAATAACCTCGGTTGGCTGCCATTCTCCTGGGTATCGGCACCATCGGCAAAGTAGGGCGTCTCCAGTTCAACCACGCGCGCTGGCACTTTCGCGATTATGTTCTTGCCTTGGATGATGCTCAGTTCCACGTTGGGACCGTTCCCCTCCCACAGGACTTTGTAGTCTCCCGCCCCCACCGTTGTTGTTCCGTTGACCGTCACAGCATACTTAAGTCGCAAATTGCCTTTGTTAGCCGCGAAGGCGCTCGAGCACGACAACGAGACCACCCCTAACACCAGACTCTTCCTTAACGTCGCGAATTTCATGACTGCTCCTTTTTCTTTCCCGAAATCACATAGGGAAGCGCTTCGAAATGGTGCGGCTTCAGCCGTGCCGCGCGGAGCCAGCCAAGACGCGGGCTTCGCCCCTGAGGGACGTCCAGGGATGACGCACTGGGCTACCCACACTGATTTCCGTTCGACGCGAGAAAGACGTCCTCGATGCGGCACTTAAAAATATGCGCGATCTTGAAAGCAAGGGGAAGACTCGGATCGTATCTTTCCGTTTCAATCGCATTAATAGTCTGTCGGGAAACCCCCAGTTGTTCCGCCAGCTCTCCCTGGGTCATGTTGTGCCTGGCGCGCAGAACGCGCAGTTCGTTCTTCATCAATACCGCCGCGTTGCGAAATAGCGATAAATCCCTTTAATGGTTGCCAAAGCAATGGCAAAAAGGAAAAACAGCTTCCACAAAACCAACTTCGCATCGAGTGGCCAGCGTAAAGAGAGTGCATAGCAAATGCCGCCCGCCCAAAGCGCTGCGAGCACGCCCAGCGAGTATGCCCATGCCTTCTAGTTCGATCCGCCGCGTCAGCTCGTCCAGACTCAAGAAGTATTTTCGCTTCTCGAATGCGTAGTAACTGCAAAGAACGGCGGGGAGAAAGACCGTAATCACCCTCATAACCGGGTTCGGGTGCGCGTGGGACCCGGTTCCGAGGAAAGCCCAGCCCAGCATGGCAAAGAAGATAATCCTGGTGCGCGATAACAATCGCTTCTCGGCCGGCGTTCCGGTACCGTAGGTACCGCGGAGCAACATCTCCGATATGGGCCAACTCGAACTCGACTTGTTTAGCCGGCTCTCCGGGGCTTGTGACTTCATCTCCATACTGCCCTCCTCAGGAATGATGTAAACTATACTTTCCTAAATGTCAAGTATCATTTACACGTTAAATTGTGCCATCTACTTTCGTAGACTTGAGGTAGACCCATGCGCGGCGGACGCTACAGGTTTCAGACGGGCTCTTTGACACCCCAATGCACCCAGCTAACCCCTTACGGCTCAAGATTTTGCCCGCAAGCTGTTGCAGCCCATGGATTAAATTCGATTTTGGCGCTAAGCCGAAGATTCCAATAGATCAAGGGGGAGGGGGGGAGGGGGGTATACCGGCCAGTTGCAAGAGGGGAAACCGCCATCTTCCCGAAGCGCGAAGACGCCTCGTCTACGTCAGGCACCTGCTAAAATCACAGCGCTTTTATCGAGGCGTTCTTTGCTCCAGCTCAGGAGGGCGGCGTTCGGATTGACGCCGTCCCTTGACTGCTGGGACTTCTTGCGCGAACGCGGCCGAAATCTAATCGAACGATACGCAGGAGATAACTCCGATGCAGCGTAGAGATTTTCTAAAAAGGTCTGCCGCTGTTGCCGTAGCTGCACAATTTGGAATGGGTAAGGCGCAGGCGAAGGTTCCTGCCCACAACTGGGGAAACTACGACTTCGGCTCCGGTCCTCCAGTGACCGATCGTCTCAATCAGGGTCCGTTCCCTCAATACCCACCGGATGCCGTAATTCCCACCGACGACGTGGTGATGACTACTACTTCTTCCGAAGATGTCGTGCCGAACTACGGCAAGGGACTGGTCACCTATATCACCGCAGACAGCGGCACGGAGGAAATCAAGTCCAACAATATTCCACAGGCGATCGAAGACCTGGTTCGATTTCCCTTAGGCCAGCAGCTTTACATCCGTCCAACTTGGAGAGAAGTGCAGCCGCGTCCCGGACGCCTGGAACTGCCCGACTATGTGAAGCTGGTTTTTGAACTAGCGAAGAAGAACAACAAGCGGATCGGATTGCGAATTCAGATGTGCGCGCCAGACTATAAACACGAAGCGGCTCTCCCGGATTTTGTCCTCGACAAAGTTCCGAAAGTTGATCTGGTGAATGGTACAGATCAGGGGGACGTCGCTGCGGGAAAACGATTCTTGGATAATCCGCATTCGCGTTATCAGCCCCGCTATGACCATCCTTTTTTTCAGCAGGCATTCAAAGAACTGGTTGGGCAATTGGCGGCGGAATTCGATGGCAACCCGCTCATCGAGTATATCGATACCTTCATGTATGGTTTTTGGGGTGAAGGGCACACCTGGCCATTCGCCAACAATCCTTTCCCTGATTACCAGACTGCTGAGCGCACCTGGATCAATATGCTCGAAGTGCAGCTCGAACAGTTTAAGAAAACTCCTCTGCTGACCAACACGCAACCGGACTACAGCCGGGTGGGGAATTCAGAACTGCTGGAGCGCACGGTCCGCAGCAACAATTGGATTCGCAGCGATACTATTTTCATCGAGAACGAGCAAATTGAAGCGCTCAGCAATCGCCCACCCTGGACCGCCGCACTGCTCGAGCAGGGCCTTCCGGGCAAACCTCCCGATCCAAGCGCTTCAGTCGAAGGGATATCCGCGGCCGAGAACATGATCGACCATGTGATTGATATCGGGGCGAATTACTGGTCGCTCTGGAACTTTCACCAGATCAGCGCGAAGAATCTGATGAGCTACCACCAGCCTTATCCGGCGGCGTTCGACCGGATCAATCGCCGAATTGGCTATCGTGTGAGGCCATCTTTCATCTGGAGCTATAAAGACGATGGTTTCACCGGGCTGATTGTCGGCTTCGCCAATGACGGAATCGCCGGCGTGCCGGGAGTATTGCGGGTGACGGTGGAGAGCCCGGACGGAAAGATGCTCAAGAGCGGTTGTCTGGACGCCGGTTACCCGTTACCCGGCAAGATTCGGCAAGCACAGTTCGTGCTTTCAAACGTCACCGATTGGAAAGGATTGAAACTTAGAGCTGAGATTGAGGTAAAGGGAATGCGCTATCCCGTACGGTGGGCTTGTCACCAGAAGCTGAACGATGACGGCTCGCTCACCCTGCGTCCCAACCTCCGTCAGCAAGTCTAGATCATCCCACATTGAAAGTTCCGGCGATTTGCTCCGCGTCGGCATAGACCGTGATTGGTCTTACATTGGCCTTGGATAGAATTCGGGTTAGACAAGATCGGGCGGAAGAAATGCTCATAAGCTACGGAGCGTAGTACACTAGGTGACCGGGAAGATGATCCCCGAACCTTTAGAGCCAGGCACGACTGTGCTAGACAGGCGGTTTCGAATGAAAACTTTTGGCATACGGTTCCTCTCAAAAACTCTCGTCGTAGGAGCGCTGGCCCTAATGCCTGCGATAGCCTTGGCGCAGATCTCAATCGGCGTCAGCATCAATATTGAACCTCCCGCTCTTCCGGTTTACGTTCAACCTCCCTGTCCACAACCTAACTTCATGTGGACACCCGGCTATTGGGCCTGGGATGGCGAGGGCGACTACTACTGGGTCCCTGGAACCTGGGTCGAAGCGCCACAACCTGGCTATCTCTGGACACCAGGTTATTGGGGCTGGGGAGATGGAGGTGTTTACGTTTTCCATGGCGGCTATTGGGGCACTGAGGTCGGCTTCTACGGGGGCGTGAACTATGGATTCGGTTATGGTGGAGGCGGCTTCGCCGGCGGTGAGTGGCGAGGCGGCACCTTCGCTTACAACACGGCAGTAGTATCCGTGAACACGACCGTGATTCGGACGACATATGTGAATACAACCATCGTCAAGAATACGACGATCATCAACAACACTCACACCAGCTTCAACGGCGGGCCGAATGGAGTTGCCGCGAAACCGACGGCGCAACAGCAAGCCTTCGCCAGCCAGCCTCACATTCCAGCGACTGCGGCCCAACAGCAACAAGAGCAAGTTGCGAAACAGGACAAGTCCAATTTTGCTTCGGCGAATCACGGTGTTCCCGCCCATGCCGCAGTGCCGCGTCCGGTGACCAGCGTCGCCGAACTGCAACACAACGCCGTAGCTGCCAAAGCCGCCCCTGGGGCAAAGCCGTATGTTGCCCATCCGGCCGCTGCAGCAAAGCCTGCAACGCCGAAAGCTGCTGCGAAGCCGGCAGCGTCTGTACCGAAACCTGCCGCGAAGCCGGCAGCGCCTGCACCGAAACCTGCCGCAAAGCCGGCAGCGCCTGCGCCGAAAGCTGCCGCAAAGCCAGCAGCGCCTGCACCGAAAGCTGCCGCAAAGCCGGCAGCGCCTGCGCCGAAGCCTGCTGCAAAGCCAGCAGCGCCTGCGCCGAAACCTGCTGCAAAGCCCGCAGCGCCTGCACCTAAATCTGCTGCGCCGAAGCCTGCTGCAAAGCCAGCTCCGGCTGAACATTCCAAAGAGCCGCCAGCAGAACACCATCCTTAAAACCAGGACCGTGCGGTGAAGGAACTCTTCTCCCCAACGTTTTCGGCAACTAAACTGGGAGCTGGAAACTGAGAACTGGCTAGCTCCCAGGATGCGCCAAAGCTTTTACGGCGAGGTCGGAGCGGTCGCGGAGTTTCTGCACGGTTTCGCGGATTGCTTTTGCGGATGCGGCGTCTTTGGTCTCGGCCGTCTTGGCTACCCCTGCAGCTCCTTCCGTGGTGGCGCTGGCGACGTCGAGTAAGACCACGAGCGCATCGGCATGGAGCTTCCACAGCGAGGACATGCTCTGGCTGCGTTTGAGTTCTTCGAGCTCGGTGTTGACCCGGGCCACGCAGGAAACCAGACGGATCAGCGTGCGGGCAACATCGGCGCGGAGGCTTTTTTCTTCGAGGAAGCTGGCGTTGTAGGCTTCGGCCTCGGCCGCGGTCAGCGTCAGATTGAAGAAGCGCATGGGCACAACCTGGCGGTACTTGGGATCGGCCACGCGGACAAAGACCCGGATCGATTCCTCGACGCGGCGCAGTTTGCTTTCTTCGGCGGAGATTTGCTGTGCCGTGATGGCCGGGGGCTGGAATGCCTGAGCTGGAACGGGAGCTTTGGCAGCGGCAATCCGGGCGGTTTTGGCAGCCGCGGCGGCCCCGCCAGAAGCATGCGATTTCTGTCCAGCGGCGGGTGCGAGCAATGAGCGGCGGATGGGTGGGCGCCGGTCCAGTTCCTTTTTCAAGCGGGAGACGCGGCGAAACTTTTCCAGCGCGCCGCCGTAGTCGGCCTGGAGCATTTCTTTTTGCTCGATCGCAGCCACGTGCTCGACCGTGACTTCGACGCCGTCGACCGTGCTCAGAATGCTGCCTCCCATTTCGTCCAGAGCCTGAGCGAATTGCTTGATCTCTCCCAGGGCCTTGGTGAAGAGCTGGTCAAAGCGGGCGCCGAATGCGGCATTGTGGGCCGCGACCGTCGCCAGCACGCCGGGATGATAAAAGGAAGAATCCAGCCAGCGCTTCAACTCGCGCACTCGCGAAACAATCCCCGAGTCCATGAGCGCATTGAAATCCCGGTAGCGGGCAATCTCTTCCCGCAAGGGGTCGAAGTTTCGCAGCAGCTGCACATGTTCTTCCGGAAGCGAGGGCACGTCGGTATCGGCCAGGATTTCGATCAGGGCGATTTCAAACGGAGAAAGCGGGAGCGCGCCGTCGAGCCCGTAGCCGTGTTGCTGCCACTGGCCGGCGACGCGAGGATGGCGGTAAAGAAAAGTTGCAATTAGATCGGTTTTATCGCGGTTGATTTCGCTGGGCTCACGGCGCTTTACAAAGTAGCGGAGCAGGGCCTCGGCGACTTCCGAGTCGGTGTCCGGAGTAAGCGCCTGCCGCATCATCGCGGGCGTGATGGCCATGTCCAGCAGATGCAGCCAGCGATACATCTGGGAAAGAGTTTCGGGCAGGTCCGCTTCCGAATGGCGAAGCGAGACCTCGTCGAGCCCGCTCGGAATGGGCACATCCCCGCCAAGCGAGTCGCGCAACAGTTTTTGATAAAAACCCTGGACTGTCGCCAGGATCGCCAGCTCAAACTTAAGGTCCTCGGCCAAAGAAACGCTCCCGCGAGCGAGATCCTCCCCGTCGGTTGGGGGAATTCTTTACTGCTGTTCAAGTAAAGACGAAAGTCATTGGGTACCGCAAGTTACTACCGGAGCGGGACTATCACGTGTTGCTTCCGTTTTCTGGAGGTACATGGCCTTCCGCGCGGGGGA
>JBAUVZ010000429.1:0-2346 GCA_049583505.1 Candidatus Sulfotelmatobacter sp. | reverse complement strand
TGTCGCAGCCACATGAGAAGTTCCTCTTGTAGCCAAGTAGAAAGTTCCGCTTTGCTAGGGCATGACGGAACGACGAGAGGGGCTGAGGATGTCAGGCAAGGATCGGGATCGGCTGAAGGTATTGCATGAGGTCAGAAAGCGACATATCACACAGCAACAGGCGGGAGTGGAATTGGGGATCAGCCCGCGCGGGGTGCGAGCATTGCTGAAGCGGATGAAGTTGGAAGGAGACCGGGCGGTGGTGCACGGGTTGCGGGGCAGGCCCTCGAATCGCAAGTTGCCGGCCTGGATGAAGTCACGAGCTCTGATGCTATTTCATCAGCACCAACAGGCTAAGCAGTGGCACGATTACGGTCCCACACTCGCCGCGGAAGAACTGGCGGCTGAACATGGGTTGAAGATCGGCAAAGAGACACTGCGAAAATGGCTGACGGAGGCGGGTCTGTGGCAGGTGCGGCGGGCGCGGGTGGAACGGGTGCACACGTGGCGGGCGCGCCGCGCTCGTTGGGGCGAACTGCTGCAGTGGGACACCAGCGAACACGACTGGCTGGAAGGCCGCAGTCGCGAGAGCCTGTATCTCATCGCCATGATTGACGATGCCAGCTCGCGGGTGCTGGCGCGTTTCGTACGGCACGACTCCACGGAGGAGAACCTGCGGCTGCTGAGGAGTTACTTGGAAAAGTATGGGCGTCCGCTGGCCTTCTATACCGACAAGGCGAGTTTGTTTCAGACCGCGCCCAAAGCAGCGCATCATCGCGATGCTCCCGTGGCGCAGCCCACGCAGATCGGGCGGGCGCTGGGTGAACTGAACATCGAGTGGATTGCGGCTCACTCTCCCCAGGCCAAAGGCCGGATCGAGCGCTTCTTCGGCACTGCCCAGGACCGACTGGTGAAGGGGTTACGCAAAGTGCGAGCCCGCACGCTGCAAGAAGCCAACGCGTATCTGGAGAAGATCTATTTGCCCACGTGGCACCAACGATTCATCTGCGAGCCACGGCAAGCCGGGGATGCGCACCGGGCGCTCGATGGGAAGACGGATCTGGATTCAGTATTGAGTCGAGTGGAACGACGCACGGTGGCCCAAGACTACACCGTGCGCTGGCAAGCGGCAGCGTATCAGATCCGCCGTCCAGACATCAGTGGCGGCATGCGGGGGGCGCAGGTGGCGATCGAACAACGCCTGGATGGAAGTGTGTGGATGCGCTGGCGCGAGCGGGTGGTGGCCTTGCAGCCTTGCCTTGCGGAGCGGCCCTGTCCCGCACCGAAGCCTGAACGTCAGCCGCAGTTCACCCGCTCGGCGAGCGAGAAAGCTCGTGCCCGAGAGCGTACAAAGCAAGCTCGTCGTCAGTTGAACGAAAACTACCACCGCCTGCGCGACCGTCCGATTTGGCAAGCCATGCGGGATGTTCCTCCGCAGCGCCAAGAATCTCTCTAAGCAACTAAGGTGGGGCAAGGACTCAAACGCCGCCCTTGCCCCACACCCCCATCCCGCTCTTGCCATTAGGAAGTTTCTACTTGGCTAAGAAGCGGAACTTCTCATGTTGCGGCGACATGGCGATTCGATGGCACGGGTGTGCCGGGGCGGAGTCACGTTCAGGCCATTCCGCAATGGTGAGTGGCATCCTAACTTGTACCTGCTGGCGGCGCGGCACTTCGGAGAGCGGTGACAAGACTGAACGTTCACTGGTCCACGCTTCGCCGCCAGTCCAACCTCGGGCAGTTTCGGGCCAAACACATGTTCGCATTACGACGGCGTGACGAAGTGGTTGTAGCTGCGGAAGCCACCGCCCCTTCGATTCGCTTGCTAAAGAGGAGGATATCTGATGGGATAAGCCACTCGTCTCTCTGCTGCTGGTTGTCTTACTACTTTCCTCCTGCGTGCTAGCCCAGACGAGCACTCGTCGTGACGGCAACTGGTGGAGGGATAAGAGTGAAGTTGCCAAGTTGGACTACATGACTGGCATCTTCGACGGAATGGACTTTGGTCACAACTTCACGTTGTGGGGTATTGAAGGTGCGAAGGGACAAGGGAGTCCTTGCGTACTTGCCTTACGTCGACTCGCGCACGATCCGCAGGGCATTCTGACTGCTGTCTACGGGCTTGCAGTTGTGAGCATCAAACTGATCGCTAATACTCGCCAGTGCTGCATCTGGGTCGGTCAGAGCCTCTCGCAGTACAGCAAATTGAGCGTTACAGCGTTCGCAGATGCCGAGCGTTGGGGTCTGTCCCGCATATTTTACGATCCGCAGTTCGCGCTTCGGCATGATTGCAGTCTAACGCATCTGGTAGGGCGTAACGCCTGTGGGAATCAAAGGGCACCACTACCCCCAAATTGGTAGTGTCCT
>JBAUVZ010000428.1:0-9309 GCA_049583505.1 Candidatus Sulfotelmatobacter sp. | reverse complement strand
GGCGATTCGCCGCGGGCGTCCGAAGGTTTCAACGGTAAAAGGTGAGTTGGTGCCTACCACTTCGAGTTTCTTGTCTTCGGTTTTGCCGTCGGTGTCGATCCGCAGGTCGACGGGCATGCGGAACAGGTCGAGATCCTGGGCAATCTCTCCGGTGACCCGGAAGCCTTTATTGCTGCCGAGGCGGTAGGTGGTGTATTTCACCTTGAATTCGGGGGCGCCGGTGGAATCGAGCCACTGGGAGAAGAACCAGGTGAGCTGGTCACCGTAATTTTTCTCGGCGAGGGCGCGGAAGTCGTCTATGGTGGCCGATTTGGTGGAGTAGGTCTCGGCGAACTCCCGCATGGTCTTGTTGTATTTGTCTTCGCCGAGCACCCAGCGCAGCATGTGCAGGATCATTGCACCCTTGTCGGTCACCAGTGACTGAAACTCGGTGGAGAAGGGATCGAGCTTGCTGGCGCTGGAGAGCGGGACCGTGTCATAAGCCAGAGCGCCCACCGACATGTCCTTCACCGCTTCTTCCAGACCCGCTGCGCCGGCAGCACTCTCGACGTACATGGCTTCAGAATAGCGGGAAAAGCCGTCGGTCAGCCACCAATCATCCTTAGTGGCGGGACTTACGGAAACTCCCCACCATTGATGGGCGATGGCGTTGGCGAGCAGCCGGTAGTTGGTCTTCTCCGTGATGGATGGGCCGGCGAGACCGGCAATTTCTGGAGCCCAGGCGTAGGGAACCGTATCGCCCGGCAGCTCGACGACATTCAGGCGCTGCGACAGCGGAGTGCCGTAAAGCGTGATGAAGTAGGTGAACTCCTGTACTGCAGTGGTGGTGTATTCCGGAGCGAACTTCTCGTGGGTCGGTTTGAAAAAGACGTGCAGGTCCATGCCAGCTTCATCGCTCTTATATTCCTTGAATATGCCGGCAACGATAGTGCCAGGGAAGCTAGGCTTGGCATAGACGAAGGTAAATGTTTTGGTTGGGAGGCCGTTGGTATTGGGCTTCTTGGAGGGTGGATTGTCGGTGACGGTTGCCTTTCCGCTCCCGATTACAAGCATGTGAGCCGGCACCGTGACGCTGATGGTCGCGGTGAAGCGGTTGAGTCCGTATCCACTCACCGGGAACCAGCGTCCGGAGTAGAGCAGGTAGCTTGTATCGTCGCCAACGTAGGCCAGCTTTAGCCCCGGAACCGGGCTGTCATCGGCGGTTTCGAGCTGGCCTTCGTATTCGAAGGTGAGCGTCATCGAGGCGTCCTTGGACAGGCCGGAGGGGAGCCGGACGCGGATCGTGGAATCCTGGGTGACGCGCTCGGCAGACAGCGGCTGCTCATTGTCGTCTAAAACCCGGGTGACGCGCAGGTCGTTGTGCAATTCGAAGATGGCAACGGTCAGATCCTGAAGGGCGGTGAATTTGACCTTGGCCCGCGCCGAAATCTGATGGAGATGAGGCGTAAGTTCGGCCTCGATCTGGTAATCGTCGACGCGCAAGTGGGTCTTTTCGGCGGCCCGCGAGGGGATCGCGACGAAAATCAATAGCAGCAGAACGAGGGAACTCGACAGGACGCTGTGGGCGCGCCGAAGGCGAATCTGCATTAAGGAGAGTCTCCCGGAAATGGGCCTACCACTTCCCTATGATGAAGATTCTCACCTAAAAGATGCTGGGAGCACAAGGTTTACCCCCACTTTGTCATTTCGAGCAGAGCGAGAAACCTGGTGTCTGCAGGCGCAGGCAGACAGCAGGTCGCTCGTCGCGTGCGCTCCTGGGAATGCCAATCGGGGGGGTGTCATTCACGGGGCAGGAGGGTGCGAATTGTCTCTGCGGCGCGGTCTGCCGGGTGCGGGGCTGAGCCCACGGCTCCGCTTTGCAGCGGGCGGAGCATAGCCTTTACCTGGGTCAAGCCTTGCAGCATGCGGTCGCGCGCTTGGCCGTCGGGGAGGATTGCCCTGACCTGTGCGACAACTTTTTCGGCGGTGAAGTCTTGTTGGACTAACTCGGGGACGACTGGCTCCCCGGAGATCAGGTTGACCATGGCGAAGCGTGGGACTTTGACTCGCGGCTTGCCCAACAGGTAGGTGAGAGGCGAGACGCGGTAGACCATCACGAACGGCGTGCGCATCATAGCGGCCTCGACCGTGGCGGTGCCGCTGGCGATGATGCCGGAGCGTGAGTGCCAGAGCGCGGGCAGTGATTCTGAAACGAGCGTGATGGGTTGCTGTCCGATGAGGCTTTGCAGGAAGGTCCGGTCGAGCGTGGGCGCTACCGGCAGCAGGAATTCGTACTCGGGGCCGAGTTGGGCGGCTGCCTCGAGAATGGTGGGCAGGTTCATGCGGACTTCTTTGACGCGGCTGCCGGGCATGAGCGTGATCCATTGCTTTGCGGGATCGAGATGAAACTGCACGGCGTAGTCGGTGCGCTCGATTGCCGGGTGCGGCAAGTCGGCCAGGGGATGGCCGACGAAGGTCGCATCCACTCCGCGGTCGCGGTAGAACTTTTCTTCGAAGGGGAAGATTACCAGCGCTTTGTCGACGTAGTTGCGCAGCAGGCGAACCCGTCCCTGACGCCACGCCCAGAACTGTGGCGCGACGTAATAGACCACAGGAATACCGCGCTTTTTCATCTGCCGCGCCACGCGCCAGTTGAACGCCGGCGAGTCGATGACGATGGCGAGATTGGGCTTGCGCCTGTCGGCTTCTTTGATCAGATGGTGAAACAGGCCGTAGATCTTGGGCAGGTGGCTGAGGATTTCGGTGATTCCGACGACCGAGAGATCTTTCGCGTCGACGACGGTGTCGCAGCCGGCGGCGCGCATGCGGTCTCAGCCGACGCCGAAGAATTCGAGCTGCGGGTCGCGGCGGCGCAAGGCTTCGATGAGCTGCGCGCCATACATTTCTCCCGAAGCTTCGCCGGCTGAGATCAGGATTCGCAAGAGAGCATTGTAAGGCCGGAAGCCCTAATCATCCGCGCTGGCGGTGACTTCTGGCTCCCGGAAGCCCTCGGCATTCGCGGGCGAGGGCGCCCGCGCCACATTTAGCTCCTGATCTTTGTACTGGAGCTGGTAGAGCTTGAAGTAAATCCCGCGCTGGGCCAGGAGTTGCTGGTGGGTGCCCATTTCGCGGACCTGGCCTTTGTGCATAACGATGATCTTGTCGGCGCGCTGCACCGTCGAAAGGCGGTGGGCGATGATCAGGGAAGTGCGTCCCTCGACCATGCGGTTGAGGGCGTCGCGCACGCGGAATTCGGTTTCGGTATCGACGCTAGACGTGGCTTCGTCGAGAATCAGAATCTTGGGTTCGTGGGCCAGAGCGCGGGCAAACGAGATGAGCTGTTTCTGGCCGGTGGAAAGAGTAGAGCCTCGTTCGCGGACTTCTTCGTTGAATCCCTTGGGCAGGGCGCGGATGAAATCGGCGAGGTTCACGTCTTCGGCGGCCTGCTCGACGTCTTCGTCCTGAATGCGCTTTGTGCCTAGCCGGATATTTCCGCCGATGGTGCCGCTGAACAGAAACGGATCCTGCAGGACCACGCCGAAACGGCTGCGCAGGTCGCCCAGGTCCATATCTTTGACGTCGACGCCGTCGATTCGGACTGCGCCTCTCTGGACATCGTAGAAGCGCAGGAGCAGCGAGATTAGCGTGGTTTTTCCGGCGCCGGTGTGTCCGACTATGGCCACGGTTTCGCCGGGCTCGATGGCGAAGGTTACGTCGCGGAGGACCCAGTCTGGGATGGGATCGCCGCTTGCAGTGCTTGTGGCAAGTGAAGAGCCTGCCGAGCTTTGCTCGGCTGGACGGCCGAGGGCGGCCGTCCCCACATAGTCCTTCTTCTCCACATTGTCCTTGCCGGGCTCGGAGTCGCGGTAGGCGAACCAGACGTGATCGAATTCTATGCGGCCTGGGCCTTCGAGACGCTTCGTTACGGCGGGCGAGACTACCTGTACCGGCGTGTCGAGCAGCTTGAAGATGCGTTCACTGGCGGCCATGGCTGACTGCAGGATGTTGTACTTTTCGCTGAAGTCCATGATGGGGCGGAAGAAGCGCAGAGCGTATTGAATGAAGGCGACCAGCACGCCCAACGTCGCCACCGTGGGCACCAGTCGGAATGCGACTAGCGTCCTCCAATTGAAACTTACGGCAACACTAGTCACGGGAGTGTTGCGCATCACGTCGCCACCACCGAACCAGATCACGCAAGCAATCGCGATCGCCGAAAGAATCTCGACCACCGGATAATAGACCGAGTAGGCCATGATCGCGTCTTTGAACGCATCCATGTGGCTGCGGTTAATTTCCGAGAAGCGGTTGTAGGCCTTGCGCTCGCGGTTGAAGAGCTGCAGTACGACCATCCCGCTGATGTGCTCCTGCAGGTAGGAGTTGATGCGGGCGATGGCGACGCGGATACGGCGGTAGGAGTCGCGCACGCGGTCGCGGAAAATCTTGGTCGCAATCACGATGAAGGGCAATACGGCGAAGGTGACCAGCGCCAGCTTCCAGTTCATGCACAGCATTACGCCGAGGATGCCGAAGAGCACGAAGAGGTCCTCGAAAATGGAGACCACGCCGGAGGTGAACATCTCATTCAACGCATCTACGTCGGTGGTGACGCGCGTCACCAGACGGCCGACCGGGTTCTTGTCGAAGAAGGCAACGTGCAGGCGCTGCAGATGGCGGAAGATCTGGCGGCGGAGATCGAACATCACTTTCTGGCCGGTCCACTGCATGAAGTAGGTTTGCAGGAACTCGAGCAGGAAGCTGAAGACCAGCAGTCCGACATAGATGGCCGCGATCTGTGCGATGCCGGTGATGGCGTTCTGGCTGAGCCAACTCCATATGCCGGAAGACGTCGCGGTAGCCGCCCCTTTGGGTGCGAGATAGCGATCAATCGCCACCTTGGTGAGGTATGGGCCGAGCACGTCGGCGAAAGACTTCAGGAGAATCGAGGCCAGCGCGATCGCCACCTGCCAGCGGTAGGGACGCAGATACTTGAGCAGCCGCGCCATCAGCCGGCTGTCATAAGCTTTGCCTAATACTTCTTCTTCCTGAGCCATCGGATTCTTGGCGATCGAGTCGTGAAGCGGCGCCAGCGGCGCTGCTAACAGGGTACCTGAATATGGATGGCCGAGGCAGGTCGGAGGATGGAAAACGTTTGGCGACGGGGAGATGGGATGCAGATGGGATAATGGTCTGGTATGCCGGTCGGCATTTACATTTCGGTGCCCTTTTGCCGTACCAAGTGCAGTTACTGCAACTTCGCCTCCGACGTGTTTTCGCGGGCGGTTTTCGGGCGCTATGTGAATCGAGTTTGCGACGATATTGAAAACTCTCCGCGAGTTGCGCTCGAGATGGGCGGTCGACTGGAGCGCGCGGTGGATTCCATCTATCTGGGCGGAGGCACGCCGACGGTGCTGGAGGCCGCGCAACTGGAGCGAATGTTTGCGGCGGTTCGATCCCATTTTGACGTGAAGCCCGACGCTGAAGTCACAGTCGAGTGCGCTCCGGGGACGCTGACACCGGCCATGATCGAGAGTTTGCTGCGTTGCGGCGTGAACCGCGTGAGTCTTGGAGTGCAGTCGTTTGTAGATCAGGAAGCGGCGGCGGTTGGTCGCCTGCACGACCGGGCTACCGTGCTGGAGGATGTTGCGCGGCTGCGGGCTGCGGGAATTACGAATATCAACATCGATCTGATCGCCGGGTTGCCCCACCAGACGAGCAAAAGCTGGGAGTTCTCTCTGGCAGAAGCTATCGCGACCGGGGCGCCGCATGTGAGCGTCTACATGCTCGAGGTGGACGAAGATTCGCGCCTTGGACGAGAACTGTTGGCCGGGGGCACGCGCTACCATGCGCATTTTGTTCCGGATGAAGAAGCCGTGGCGGATTCTTACCTCGCAGCTTGTGAGCGGCTCTCATCGAATGGGATTGCGCAGTACGAGATTTCTAACTTCGCGCGCACGGGTTTCGAGTCACGGCACAACCTGAAGTATTGGACGCGGCAGCCCTACTTTGGCTTTGGCGTGGACGCGCATTCGATGCTGGTTTCCGCCGGCACGCCAGACATCGAGGCGGTGCGATTCGCGCCCGCCGACTCCCTGGAACGATACATGAACGGTGCAGATCTTCAGCGGACTGCGGTTTCGCGTCGGGCCGCTTTGGAGGAAAGCTTTTTTCTTGGGCTGCGGCTGACGCAGGGCGTTAGCCTGCGAGCGCTTGCGGTGAAATTCGGCGCGGAAGCTGTTGAGAGTGCTCGCGCTGCGGTTGCGGAGCTTGTCGAAGAGGGACTGATGGAGCAGCGAGGAGACTTCGTCTGCTTGACGATGCGCGGACGGTTGATTTCCAACGAAGTGTTCGAGAGATTCATTCTGGCGGATGAAATCGCTCGCTGATTCTCCTGGCGGCGCGAGAAACCTGCTGGAATGAGTTGTTGGCAAACCATCCGGTCGGTTGGGCTGAAGGCTCTCGCACGCACAATCCCCAATGATGACGAGGCTTGCCGCACTTTCTCTTTTCCCTGCCCTAGGTAACTTTTCCCTCTTCTGCCGCTATGTTCTAATCAAAAAACCGGAGGCTGCCGGTGGAGGAGTCTTGGATTTTCAACTGAGTGACGAGCAGCAGCATTTGAAGAAAACCGTCCGCGAGTTCGCCGAGCGTGAGATCATGCCCAACGTCATGAAGTGGGACGAGGCTTGCGAATTTCCGCTGGCCACTGTCAAGGAGCTGGGCAAGCTCGGATTGCTGGGAATCGTTTTCCCCACCGAGTACGCCGGTGCTGGCATGGGCTACGTGGAATATGTGATCGCCATCGAAGAGTTGTCGCGGGTGGACGGCTCGGTAGGCATTATTGTGGCCGCGCATACGTCGCTCTGTTCCAATCACATTTTCCTTGCTGGCAGTGAGGAGCAAAAAAAGAAATACGTCAGCAAGTTGGCTACGGGAGCGTTCATCGGCGCATGGGGGTTGACCGAACCTTCGTCCGGATCGGATGCGGGCAGCGCGCGCATGACCGCGCGGCGCAAGGGAAGCAACTGGGTGCTCAACGGCACGAAGACTTTCTGCACCAACGGTCACTACGCTGACGTGATTGTGGTGCTCGCCGTAACCGACCGGACGGCGCATACGCACGGGCTTTCGGCGTTTATCATCGAGAAGGACACCAAGGGATTTCGCCCCGGGAAGAAAGAGAATAAGTTGGGGCTGCGGGCGAGTGACACGGCGGAGCTGATCTTTGAAGATTGCGTGATTCCGGCGGAGAACTTGCTGGGGAAGGAAGGCGACGGCTTCATCGACGCGATGCGGGTGCTCGATGGCGGACGTATCTCGATTGCGGCTCTGTCGCTGGGCATGGCGCAGGGCGCCTACGAAGCCGCGCTCAGATATTCGAAGGAGCGCAAGCAATTCGGCAAGGCGATTGGAGAGTTTCAGGCGATTCAGTGGAAGCTGGCCGATATGGCCACCGAGATTGACGCCGCTCGGCTGCTCACCATGCGCGCGGCGTCTATGAAAGACGCCGGCATGAAGACTACGATGGAATCTTCGATGGCAAAGCTCTACGCCAGCGAAGTTGCCGTCAGGTGCGCCAATGAAGGCGTGCAGATTCACGGAGGCTATGGGTTCATCAAAGATTATCCGGCCGAGAAATATTACCGCGACGTGAAGCTGTGCACGATCGGCGAGGGGACCAGTGAGATTCAGCGGCTGGTGATTGCGCGGCAGTTGCTGAAAGATTGAAAACTCTGTCCGGATTTCGTCTTCATCGTCCCCTGCTTTACACTGATCGCTTGAACCAACACATCCAGACATGGATTGAACAGCTTCGCTCCGGCGACGTACGCGCGCTGGCTCGCGCCATTTCGACTGTCGAGAACCGCGCGCCGGGATGGTCTGAGTTGCTGAAGGCATTGTTTCCGCACAGTGGGAAGGCGCGCGTCCTTGGGCTGACGGGGCCGCCGGGAGCGGGGAAGAGTACGCTGGTCGATCAACTGGTCCGCTTCTATCGCAAGGGTAAAGATAAAGACAAACGCACGGTGGGCATTATCGCGGTGGATCCGACCAGTCCCTACACGGGCGGGGCGATTCTCGGCGATCGCATCCGCATGCAGGAACATTTCTCTGATCCGGGGATTTATATTCGCAGCATGGCGACGCGCGGCTCGCTCGGCGGACTGGCGCGCACCACGGCCGATGTAACCACGGTGCTGGATGCTTCAGGGCGCGACCTGATCATGATTGAGACAGTGGGCGTGGGTCAGGATGAAGTGGATATCGTACGGCTGGCAGACGTCACGGTTTTGATTTTGGTGCCGGGCATGGGGGATGATGTGCAGACGATCAAGGCGGGCATCATGGAGATTGCCGACATTTTCGTGATCAACAAGAGCGACCGCGACGGGGCTGAGCACGTGGAGCGCGAAATCCGCACGCTGCAGTCGCTGGCGATGCGCCATGATGGCTGGACGCCGCCGATCGTGAAGACAGTAGCCAGCCAGGGAGTGGGAATCGAGGAACTGGCAGGCGCGATTGCGGACTATGAGGCTTATCTGCAGAAGGGAAACCTGGCGCTGATTAAGAGCGTCGAGAACTGGCGGGAGCGCCTGGTCGAGATGCTGCGCGACCTCATGCTCGAAAAGGCGCGGACACAACTGGATAACGGCAAGCTGGCACGGCTGGCGGGGGAAGTGGCCGAGCACAAGCGCGATCCTTATACGCTGGTGGAGGAAATCGCCGCCAACGTGGGGAAGCACTAATGGCTCAAATCGACCATCTCGGAATCGCGGTGAAGTCGCTGGCGGCGGCGAAGTCGATCTACGAAAAGCTGGGCTTGAGCGTCTCTCCGGAAGAAACGGTGGAGCAGGAGCAGGTGCGGCTGGTGATAGTTCCGGTGGGCGAGAGCCGATTGGAGCTGTTGGAGGCGACTTCGGAGAGTTCGACGATTGCGAAGTTCATCGCAAAACGCGGCGAGGGGTTGCATCACGTGTGCCTGCGCGTTCCGGATTTACCGTCGGCCGTTGCGCGGCTGAAGAAAGATGGCGTTCGCCTGGTCTCGGAGGAGATGAAGATCGGTGCGGGCGGACATCGATATGTTTTTGTGCATCCCTCGAGCACGGGCGGCGTGCTGCTGGAACTGGTCGAGGCGTAGAAACAACACCGGCCACGGATTCTCACGGATCTTCACGGATTAAAGTTATAAACTTTCCTCATGCTTCTTCTCGCCATCGACACCTCCGGCAGTCAGGGCAGCATCGCGCTGGCGCGAGCCGGGGAGCCAGTTGCTGATGGCGGCGATTTTGAAGTGATCGAGATTGCGCCGCTGGCCGGCGGCACTTTTTCCGC
>JBAUVZ010000427.1:0-2628 GCA_049583505.1 Candidatus Sulfotelmatobacter sp. | reverse complement strand
GACGAGCACCTTTGGGCGGATGAGTACGACGGCGAGTTGGGGGACGTACTTGCTCTCGAGAGCGAGGTGGCGCAATCCATCGCGCGCAGAGTGGAGGTCAGGGTCACCGGAGAAGAGCGTGCCAGGCTGATCACGGCGCATCATGTCTCGCCTGAAGTTTACGAGAGCTATCTTAAAGCCGAAGATGAATTCAGCAAGAGTAGTGGCCCGGCTGACCTTGAACAGAGTATTGCCTACTTTGAGGAAACGATCGGCAAGGACCCTAACTTTGCACCGGCTTACGTCGGCCTCGCGAAAGCATACGAGAGGCTCGGATCAGTTCTTGGCGGCGTCCCCCCCAAGGAAACGCATCCAAAAATGATGAGCGCAGCCCAAAAAGCAATTGAACTGGATCCGGACGTTGCGGGACCACACGTTTTGCTTGCGGGGGTATATCTGAAACAGTGGCAGTGGAGCAACGCCGAAACGGAATTCAAGCGGGCTCTGGAGTTGAACTCGAACGATGTTGGTGCTCACGTCGGCTACGCTAGGTGGCTGCTGTGCCAGGGGCGGACGGACGAGGCCCTGGCGTGGGTCCAGCGTGCCCGCGAACTTGATCCGCTTGGAGGCACTGGCATCACTCCGCTTGGAGCCATTGCCATCACGAATGGTTCCATTTTGTTTCATGCGAGACGTTACGACGAGGCCATCCGGGAGTTGCGAAGGGACGACCCGAACCATTGGTATCTGGGGCTCGCCCTGATTGCCAACGGCCAACCGGACGAAGCGATTACGGTGCTGGAGAAGGCGCTCGGCACCGACCGGAATCCGGTTGTAGTGGGCGTGCTGGTTCGGGCCTATGCGCATGCTGGGCGTCGTAGGGAAGCCCTTCGCCTGGTTGAAGAGTTGAAACGACGGCAGCAGACAAGCTACATTGCCCCCTCCCCCTTTGTGGACGCTTATTTGGGACTCGGTGACAACGAGCAGGCACTTGCCTGGCTGGAGCGGGGCTACCAGGAGGAGTCAAACATCCTGCAATTGATGAAAGTCTATCCCAACTTTGATCCCTTGCGCGGCGACCCGCGTTTTGTGGATCTCCTCCACCGCGTCGGGCTTGACCAGCCTCGATAGGCACCTTTCTCGTTCCTAAAGGCCAAAAGCAGCACAAGATTTGAAAATCATCCGCTCTCTGTCTAAAAGCGGATCACCGTTTTCAGTTGGATCATGCGGGGGGAAACATCGCCTCCAAGGCCAGATCCGAGGATGCTGGTCGGTGGCATCTCCATCGTCCCTATCTCTCCGAACGATGAGTCCGAGCTGTAGTTGTCGGGTGGGCCGAAATTTGGGTGATTGAAGAAATTAAAGAATTGGACGCCAATAGCCAGCACCACTTTGTCCCCGACAAGGCTGGTTCTCTTCACGACATGGAAGTCAGTATTGAAATAGTTCGCATAGCGGAAGCGGTTGCGGCCTTGAGCGAAGGAAACGGCACCGCCTGAACAAGGTCCCTGTGAAGTTGGCAAGTTCCCGGTATTGAATCCTGTTTCGCAACCCGTTTGCACGAAATCTGCATTTGTATTGGGTGTCGTTGTGCCGTCCGGCGGCGTCAGCACTTGCAGAGGCCAACAAGGATGCGGGAAGGGTGCGATTACGGCTCCCGCTCCGCAGGAATGCGGCCCGCTGAGTGGCTCGACCGGCACGGAGTAGATTGTTCCATAGAAATTGTTCGAAGCCAGGTTACCGCTTTCTGCGAGATCGATCACGGTGTAGGGAAATCCGGTTCGGGCGAAAATCGTTCCCGAGACCTGCCATCCCCTCACCAGGTAATCGGGGCCGTGGCCGTGGAGCAAGGCCTTCACCGGAAGTTGCCACACGTAGTTCGCATTGAAGGAGTGACGAACATCGTAATCGGCCGCTCCGTAGCTGCCTCGCAGTCTAAAGGGGTCCTGGGGGAAGTCGGAACTGCCCGCCGTGAATGGGGCTTGCCCGCCGTTGGAAACCTCATCGAGAGCATGGCCGTAGGTGTAGTTTGCCTGGAACAAACCATCGCCGAAGCCAGCAAATTTTCGTCGAAAGGAAACAACCATCCCGTTGTAGTTCGAAATTCCGGGTGTCGTGTATTCAGTGACACCAGCGAAGCGAGGGTCAGGCACTGACAACGGAAGATCAGAAACGAAACCGAAACAAGGGTTGGCTCCGCCGGATGGCAGAGTCGCTTCGGCAGGGTTGCAATAAGCATTGGCTGAGGGATTTTGCACCATCTCATGAATTCCGTGATTGCCGTGGTATCCAAGAGTCAGCGAAGTGCTGGTCCCAAACCCCTGCTGCACTTCCAGGCTCCACTTCTGATACTGGGCTGAGGGGGTCTTACTATTCGGAACGGTAAGATTGGGGAGAAAGAACTCCGGATCCGACGCTACGATCTGAATAAGGTTCTCGCCGGCTACAAACCCTTTGACAAAGGCGGCATTCGAGGCTGCGGCTACTTTAAAGAGGCTGTTGGTTTCTGCTGGAGCGAGATTGTAGGGGCCAAATACGGTCACGCGGTTGACGAGTGGTGGATTGTCAGCGAAACTGGGTCCGAACCCGCCAGAGAACAGTTCGTAAAATAGACCAAAACCGCCGCGCACTACGGTATTATGCGAAACT
>JBAUVZ010000426.1:0-4808 GCA_049583505.1 Candidatus Sulfotelmatobacter sp. | reverse complement strand
CATTTATTACCTGGAACCAGGTTCACTTGCCAGCCAGACCTATCACCGCGCGCGCGAACTGGAACAACATTACGACGGACTCGGACTCAAGCGCCTTCGTGGCCGACCCAATGATGAACTGCTTATGGCCATATCGATGTCGCTCCACGGCCTTGAGGCCCTCCCAGAGGACGGCACGATCATGAGCGACCCTCAGGCTTGTCCAGCGGAGCTAGAAGTGAGTGTGCTTCGCGGTCGTTCGCGTCTGGTGAATCCGCCAGCGCCCGATCGGCGACATCAGTCGTGGAACCCTCTCCGGGTTGTTCACCCAGTGATTGTTCATTTTCTGGGCGACTACACAAGCGGTTGGAGATATCGAGCGGAGGCAAGGAAGCTACAGTTGGTGGGGGAACAGGGCTGGCCGGCGGGTTTAGCGGAGGGTTTTGTCGGCGTAACCTTCAGCGCAGGGCAGCAGGCCATCGAAACAAGCAAGAATTTGGCTCGCCCGCTCTACCATGCGACCTTTGGTCCGAGGAAGATAGCGAAAAGTCCACGGATGTGATACCGGGCAAGTTTCTCAATCATCGGGGAACCGGGGTAACCGCAACAGGAGGAGGTTCAAACTTAGAACCAGAAAAGTAATCATGAGGGAGTCTGTTCAAGACAAAACATCAGCATCAGACGACAAGTTATACGCCAGGTTTTGCCAAAGTGCGGCGAAGGATGATAAAGTCTTCGCCACATTTTCGAAACTCACCCGAACCAACAAATTCTCGAACACTCATCACCGAAAACATCGTGGACGTCCGGCGCGGCAAGAACGCTCAGTTGCCGCTCCCGGATCTGCTGCGACAGTCCATCTGCAGTCGCTTGGCTGGATACGAGGATCTGAACGATGCGGAGCGACTGTCGCAAGATCCGACATTCCGGTTGATCGGCTCGGAGAAGATCTTGGGAGCGTGGGGCAGCGTTGCCTTCGCGCCTACATTGGTTCGAGACCGAAGTGCTGAGCCAGGAGGAGAACTTGGATGGTCTGAGCTGGATCAATCGGGAACTGCCGCGAAGGCGGAGGCCAAAGTAGGTGCGGCTCGCGGTGAGCCTGTTGGCCTACAACCTGGGTAATTTGTGGCGTCGACTAGCGCTGCCCCGACGAATCGACAACTGGTGGCTGACGAGTCTTCAGCAAGGCTAGTGAAGACCGGAGGACGGGTGGTAGCACATGCACGTTATTACTGGGTACTCCTGGCGGAAGGTCATCTGAACCGTCGGCGGTTCGGGGCGATGCTGGGACGGATGACTCCACTCCCGGTACCGAAGGGATAGATAGATGGTAGTCAAGTCGGCAGCGGGAATCCGTTTACAGCGGGCTGTGGGGTAAGGACAGGTATTGCAAAAGCAGGCCACAAATGGAGTGATTTCGGCAATGCTGGTGCGGATCGCATACCGATTCGGGGCGCACCAAATGAAAATCATTTCACAGTATCGCCGACGGCGAGATGGGTGTACCATGTCCGCCGTTCTTGATGTCATAAAGGAGATTCGTCCCAAATCGGCTTCGAAAAGGCTTAACTCATGACTTCACTGATTACTGGCGGCGCGGGATTCATCGGTTCGCATTTGCTCGAAGAATTGGTCAGGAGGGATGAGCGGGTCATCGTTTTAGATGATTTGAGCACCGGGTCTGTGGATAACATCCGCCACCTTCGCTCCGATTCCCGAATTCAGTTCGTCTTCGAGAGTATGATGAACCGCAACCTGCTCATCGAACTCGTGGACGACGCTGACACGGTTTATCATCTCGCGGCCGCCGTTGGGGTCCGCCGGATCATCGAGAGTCCAGTCAGAACGATCGAAACTAACATCCGGGGGACCGAGCTTGTTTTGGAGTGCGCCGCCAAGAAGAAGAAACCCGTTTTCGTAGCCTCCACGTCAGAAGTGTATGGCAAGAATTCCCATACACCTTTCCGTGAGGACGATGACATCGTGCTTGGCGCAAGTACTCGGTCGAGATGGTCCTACGCCACTTCGAAGCTCCTTGATGAATTTCTAGCGCTGGCGTACTGGAACGAAAAACGGGTGCCAGTGGTCATCGGGCGGCTCTTTAACACCGTCGGCCCACGCCAGACCGGACGTTACGGGATGGTGCTGCCCACCTTCGTACGACAGGCCATGGACGGCGCTCCCATCACTGTGTATGGCACCGGGCAGCAAACGCGATCCTTCGGCTTCGTGAAGGATGCTGTCGAAGCGATTATCGGACTCATGAGGTGCCCCGGTGCAGTCGGAGAGGTCGTCAATATCGGAAATGATGCAGAGATTACAATTGAAAGTTTAGCTCGCTTCGTCAGAGAACGGACTCGAAGCGCCTCTCCCGTTGAATTCGTTGGTTACGACCAGGCATACGCGCCGGGCTTTGAAGACATGCTGCAAAGAGTTCCTTGCGTGGACAAGCTGGTTTCGCTCATCGGATTCCGACCCACTACTCCCCTCAATGTGATTGTTGACGGGGTGATCGCTTACGCGAGACAGCAGGCGCAAAAAGAGGCCGATTGCGCACAGATAGCTTCTTCAGAGGCATGAAGGATTCATCGCCGTAGCGCAAACGGGCCCACACAAAACTTTCATGGCAGGCGGAGCATTCCCCTAAGATTCTCTTGGACTGTTTTCAAATTCGAAGTTACACATTGTTCGACTTGCCGGAAGTTCTAGCAGGCTGCGGAAAAAGTCGGTTCGAGTCGAAATTGGGGGTATTTTGTGTGACACAAAACCATCACCCGCGACCCATCTCGCTCTCCTGGGGCAACTGTGCGCGATTTATTTTTCGCACTTTTTGGCAAAATGACTTTTTTCGCAACCTGCTAAAGCGATCAAGCCGTATTTTGTCATGACAACTGCGAATTACGCATCGGACTACTTCAGTAGCGAACTTTTCGCGGCGGATTATACGTCTATTGCGGAGATAATTGTCGACCAGTTCAATCCTCATCGAATTCTTGATGTTGGCTGCGGTCCCGGGCATCTGAGTCGCGAGTTTGCGCATTTAGGACGACAAGTATTGGCAATCGACGGATTCTCTTCGCCCGATTTTCACAATTTGCCGGTCCGTTTTATGCGTGTTGATCTCAACAATCCCGAAGAGATCGTGCAGGCGGTTGCGCGAGAAACGTTTGATGTAGTTGTTTGTTTGGAGGTTGCGGAGCATCTTCGCCCGGAAGTTTCGGGGGTTCTCATTGAGGCTTTGACCGCCGCTGCTGATGTTGTGATATTTTCTGCTGGGGTTCCAAATCAAGGCGGACATGGACATATCAACCTGAGACCCCGTGATTTTTGGCATGGTCAGTTCAACAAGCAGGGTTTTGTTTGTGGCGATCAACTGCGCTCCATCCTGCGGGGTAGGCATCGGGTAGCGCCGTGGTATCGCTTGAATGTGTTGGATTACGTGCGAAAAGGGAGTCAGTTCGAGCCTGACCCCGAAGATGTAATCGCCAGACTTGTTGCGTCGGAATCAAACGCCGCGTCCGAGTTCTACGGATGTTGCAACCGCCTCCAAACGGCATCGAATCAACTAAACGTGTTTCCAGTGAAGGCTGCTCTCAGAGTCCGTCAGCTAGCTGGGAAGCTGCGTAGACGGATTTTTGGAAATGGTTGACGTTTCGATAATCATACCGACGTTCAACCGCCTCTGGTGTTTACCGCGAGCGATTGAGTCTTGCGGGGGAGCCCACTGCGTGACCGAGGTTATCGTCGTGGATGACGGGAGCACAGACGGCACATGGGAGTGGACTTCCCGTCAGAACGGAATCGTTGCATTACGCCAGCCCCACCAAGGGCAAACGTGGGCAATCAATAAGGGCTTTCGTGCTGCGAACGGTCGCTACATCCGATTCCTTGACTCGGACGACTATCTGGCCCCAGGCATTATCGATCAGCAACTTGAGGCGGCCGACAGCTCTAATGCAGACGTCGTGTGCTCTCGGGTTGATGTCTATTGTCAAGACACTAGAGCGATTAGGGAAAATCCGGAGTTGCCTGCGTGGGATGATTTCATGGGAATTCAACTCGGTGAAGGTTACGGTAGTCACTTCCTCGGAATGATGTTCAGGCGGGAGTTGGTCGAAGAGGTTCCCCGGCGTCCCGACTTCGCAAACCGGGAAGACCGCATGTTCCTCTTGGAAGTTGCGCTGCTAAAACCCCGCGTCGTCTGCGTCCCCGGGTGCGCCGGATATTGGGTGCAGCACGATTCCCAGATGCAGGCAAACTACCGTGGGATGAAGGCAGTGGTCACGAATTGGCAGCAATTAGAGATCTACCGACGCATTTTGTGTGAATTGGAACGACGTGGGGAGCTGACGCTGCGCCGGAAGAAAGCCGCGTGCAAAATCCTTTGGCCGCTCGCCCATTGGATAGCGTATTCTCATCCTGATGAGGCGTGCGAGGTCGCGGAGTGGGTGTTCCAACTCGATCCGGAGTTCTGCGTGCCGGAATCCGGAGTGCTCGGAGTGCTTTACCGCCGTATCAGCTTCCGAAAGACCGAACTCCTCCTGCGTTTGCGCCGAAATTTCCTGGCGCTATTCAGAGCAAGAACAACACCGGAAAGCTTGAAACTCAAGTAGACTGTGCAAACGCTCAACCTCTTTTACGAAGAACCTGACTCGGACCGTTGGCTGCCGCTTGATCGCTATCCGCGCGGGCTGATTCGGCGTATTCTCCGGGGCAAGCCCCGGCCCGGAGGTCAGACGCGGGTTTTTCTGAATTTGTGTGCGGGATTAGACAAATTGGGGATTTCTTATCGCGTCAACGACTACCGTTACATCGAACGACACCTCGAC
>JBAUVZ010000425.1:0-2594 GCA_049583505.1 Candidatus Sulfotelmatobacter sp. | reverse complement strand
CAATCAATCCGACCGTGCGTGGAGGTGCTAGACCATGAAGCAGCACGGAGAATGTTGGCTCGGGCTTCCACTTGGCCTACTACTCTTGGCCCGCTCACCCACACTCTTCAGTCAAAACACCGACTGTACGGCTCAGGAGCTAAAAGCCGCCTTGCCTTCGAACACTCCTGCTTATCGCGATGCCGTTGTGCTATCAGAAACGTTGAGCAAGAACGGGATTCTGGTGAAGTGCATTTTGGGCTCGACGATGGAGGGAACATTTGAGGGCCAAAGCGGTGCTGCGGTGTATCGAACCGTCCATGGCAGTTTTGAGGTGCTGTTTCTTCCCCAGACAAGAACCTTCGACCGTTTGAAGATAATCGAACAGCACAACGGAGACCGCTATTTATATCGGTTCCAAGGTCCCCCCCAACCATGGCCAGCAAATCTGATGGACAGCTCTTTCCGCATCTACTTCGTCAAGGACCGGAATTTGTTGTTTGTTGTGGATGAAAACGCCGAACTGGCCGCAATACTCCAGAAATTTGTGCGCTCCCAACATTAGAGACGCACAGAGTTGTCGAAAAATCGCCATTACACTCATTGACCCGGATCTTGCCAGCTCTCAATGAGTGATAACGCCTGTTCTATAAGAGGGGATGTCAAGAACATTCTTCTTCCTCCGCCGGAAGCGCGGTTATGGTTCGCATCCAGTCCCTTTTCAGATAGGAGTGACGCTTGCGTCTTGGGTCTTGCCCGGTGGTTTCGGGTTTTGCTTTGCTCCATCTCAGCAGCGGCATGTTCATTAGTAGCGACAACGCCGATCGGTTTCTGAAACTGGCAAGCACTCGTGGTTGTACGGGGTCAACCATGGTTCTATCTGCGACTCGAGGCCTAGTGCTTTTTCGGGTTATCCGAGAGGGCATAGGGTTAACACAGAGGCTCAGTGCCACAGGCACTGTGCGCCTACAGGCCATAAGGATGCTCACCCTCGAACCCGAGCGTCTCAAGAACCAACTGGCCACCACCAGAAAAAGATCACCGGAGATGGAGGGCTCTTCCCGTGAGACGCTCAAGCGGCTTGCGGTTTCAGTTTGTCAGCGTCGAAGTTTTCTCCCTTCTTCCATAGAGTTAGCGTGACGGCTGCAATCTTGCGCGCCAGCGTGAGACGCGCCATCGTTGGCTTGATACCTTTGGCCAGTGATCTCTGGTAGAAATCCTGGAACGGGCCGGGCAGTACACTGGCCCTGGTGGCCGCACCTTTGAACAAGCCTTTCAGATCATGATTGTGGTCCTTGTTCAGACCGCGAATGGAGATCTGTTTCTTAGAACGTCGCAGTCCGCCTTTGACATAGCAATATTCCGCACTGGTGCGGGTTTCCAAAGCAAGGCCGCTGTAAGCCCAAAGCTGTCGCTTAGTGCGGAAACGATGCGGGGTCTGGATCAGCGCCACCGCCAAGGCGGAGCGAATCGGTCCCAGGGAGGGAATCTGCCGTAGTTTGACGGTGATGGCATGCTTGCGACTCTCCGCCAACAGCTCGCGGCGCGCTTGCTGGCGCAAGTACTGCAGCATGTCCAGTTGCTGGTAGAGTCGTTCGGCTCGGCGACGGACGCCGGCTTCCTTGATCTTGCCCAGCCACTCGGCTCGATGACGGGTATAGTAGACGTCCCGGCCGGCACAGGGGATCGCCCAGCTGCGATAGACCGCTTTCAACCGACACATGACTCGGGTCAGATCTTTGACGATGGTCAGGTAGCTGCGGGCTAGCTCGCGCAGCATGCGCACGCCCGTCTCGCCATGGTAGACCGAGCTGAGCTTGTTCAGGTACAACAGTTCGGCCAACTTATGGGCGTCGATACGATCACTTTTGTTTCCGTCTTTGAGCAGAGCATTTTTTCGCGGATTGCACACCACCAGCTTGGCCACATGCGGCTTCAGTAAATCGTACAGCCACGCGGCCCAAGTTCCTTCTTCGAAGGTGACCGATAAAGTTCCGCGCAACCCCGCAAAGAACTCCAGAATGGTCGCGGCTTTTGTTTCCAGAATGGATTCCATGACTAACTTGCCAGTGGAATCCAATACTGCCACCGAGATGGTTGCTTGATGAACGTCGAGCCCAATATACTTTTCGCTATTCATGGAGGGTGTTCCTTTCGTAGGGAATGATGCTTGCGCTCATAACCTACTCCTAAAGGGACGCCCTCTTATAATGCGTTAACAACAGCTATCCATTACAATCTTCGCGTAAGGACCATGAGCGAGATCATCCCAACCTCGCAGTCCATCGACTCAAAAGGCTGGCGAGGTATGGCCCTGCCCAGCTTCTTAATTCAACAGCTTGCCTCAACTGCCGGAGCAATGATCGTTGGGACCCTCGCTGGCAGCGTTACAGCGGCCCTGATTGCCGCTGTAACGAAAAATACGTCTGGCGGCAATTGGGCAGATCATATCGCAGACCAGACAGTTCTCCGCGCCGTGGGCGAACCGTACTTTGCCCTTCCTGTCGTTGCTGGCTTCTTTCTCGGCGTCTTGAGCAGCCGCTTTTTCCGCTCGTCCTCCGCCGCATGGGTGTGGGTGCTGCCTACGATCATTCTCGTCTTGAATCTGTTCTCTT
>JBAUVZ010000424.1:0-7305 GCA_049583505.1 Candidatus Sulfotelmatobacter sp. | reverse complement strand
ACTTCCCCGCCGTGCTCTACTTCGCCGCCAGCAACATCCTTTTCATGCGCCAAAACGCATGGGCGCATCTCTCGAACAACGCCACGTTCTACATCGTCTTTTCTCTGCTCACCCTCGGCGCAGCCACACTGATGAACATCGTCGGACTCGATGTCGGCAAGTGGCTGCACAACGTGGGCGCGCTCGCCATGTGGATTCCGGTGGGCATCGTCATCGTGCTGGGATTGATCGCCTGGCATCGCTACGGTTCGGCCACGTCGTTCACCGTACATTCGATGACGCCCAGCGCGCACCTCAACGACATCATTTTCTGGTCGGTGCTGACTTTCGCCTTCGGCGGGTGCGAGACGGCGTCCTTCATGGGAGAAGAGATCAAGAATCCCCGCCGCTCGATTCCCTTCGCGTTGCTCTTCGGCGGCGTGACCGTCACTCTCTGCTACATCCTCGGAACGGCCTGCGTACTGCTGGCATTGCCCTCGAGCGAAGTCAGCAGCCTGCAAGGACTGGTGCAGGCCATCTCGAAAACCGCCTCTCGCGTGGGTTTTCCCGGAGTGCTGCCGGTCGCCGCATTCCTGATCGCGCTCAGCAATATCGGTGCCGCCGGAGCCTACCTCGCCGCCGTCGCCCGCCTGCCCTTCGTCGCAGGCATTGACCGCTTCCTCCCGCCGGCCTTTGCTGCGCTTCACCCCCGCTGGAAAACGCCGTGGGTCGCATTGCTAACTCAGTTCGTTCTCGGCGCGCTCTTCATTTTTCTAGGACAAGCTGGAACCAGCGTCAAAGGTGCTTACGCCGTGTTAGTCAGCATGGGAGTAATCACTTACTTCATTCCCTATCTATACCTGTTCGCCGCCATGCTGAAGCTGCAGCGGGAACCCGCCGGTCCGGAAGTAATCCGTGTACTGGGAGGAAGTACAGCTGCGAAGCTGGTCGCCGCGCTCGGATTCCTTACTACCTCGCTGACCATCGCCGTGTCCCTGATTCCTCAACCGGATGAGCCCAACAAGCCGCTGGCCTTGCTGAAAATTGTGGGAGGAACGGGAGCGCTGGTACTGGTGGGTGTTTGGATTTATCTGGCTGGAAAAAGAGCAAGAAGACTAAGCCCGGGAACATGAAGGCTGACAAGAACCATCTGGGGACAGCCGCCCTCGGCTGTCCGCCGGGCGCAGCCCGGCCAGCCACCACGAACCTACACCGGCGTCGCCATCTTCCGCGGAGGATTAAAGAACGGCAGTCCCGTCACCTTAACATTCGTCTTCAGCCGGATCGCCTCAATCGTGATCTCCATCTGCAACTGCGTCCCCAGCTTCGAATGCTCGGTCTCCACGCTGGCCAGCGCAATCATCTTCTTCAGGATCGGCGACCAACTGGTCGTCGTAGCCTTGCCCACCTGCTTTTCTCCTGAGTACAAAGGCACCGCCACGCGTGAAGCCTGGCTAGGCGCAGCCGGAGTGAGCCCATAACGTTCATAAAGTGCTTCAACATCGGTCCAATCCACTTCCACCCCAACCAATTGCCGCGGCACACCATTCTTGGCGTCCTGCTCCAGCGCCCGCTTGCCAATGAAGTTTTCTTTCTCCAAATGCACCATCTTGGCGAAGCCCAGCTCGTACGGAGAATACTTCTGTGACCGAATCAATGCCTTCTTCGAACTGCTGTAGTCCACTTCGATCAGCAAAAGCCCCGCTTCCACACGCGCCACATCCAGCGCCAACATGCCCGCCGCGTGCAGATCAAACTGCTTGCCTTTTTCCGCCAGCGCATCCCACACTTTCACGGCCTCATTCCACGGAACCCAGATTTCATATCCCAGATCGCCGGTATATCCAGTCCGCGAAATATCCACCGGCACGCCCGCAATCTTGCCGCGAGTCACGCGGAAATATTTCAGATTCGCGATATCGGCTTCAGCAACAGTCTTCAGCAGCTTCGCCGAAGTCGGCCCCTGCAACGCCAACGCCGCCACTTTCTCGGAAATATCTTCGACCTGCACATCCATGTTCAACCCGTTCTGCCGGAACCAGCGCAGGCTCGGGTCGGCAGCGGTCCAGCGATAAACATTCTCCTCCAGCCGGGAGATCGTTCCATCGTCGATGACCTTGCCCTCTTCATCGCACCAGCAGCAATAAATCACCTGCCCCACTTTCACCTTGTTGATATCGCGCGTGATCACGCGATTCACCAGGCGCGTCGCGTCTTTCCCGGTAATCAAATACTTGTAGAGTGGAGAAATATCAATCAGCGCCGCCGCATTGCGGATGGCGTTGTACTCGTGCTCGTGATGCACCTCATACACGCTAACCGTGTAGTATCCCGACCACTCGCGGTAATTCAGGCTGTGGCAGAGCGGAAAAGTTCTCTCGTGAAATGCAGTTCCAATGGGCAAAGGAGTAGCCTCGAAAAATTTAATTCGACGTTGGATTATACGTCAGAACCCTCCTCGAGTGCGCCAGCGCGAGCGGAGCCGCTTTTCAGGATCTCGCGCCTCCGAGCCCCGCTAATCTTGCAGACAAAGGCGCTCATTCTCGATAGAATGGCGATTCGACTCGCAGCCATGCGCTCACTCATACCAATCTTCTCGAATGCCCTCCGCAGTTGGAGTGTCCTTCCCAGCGGCCTCTAATACGCGCACGCGAAAACTGCGCTAATATTCTTCGTCCGCATTCTCAACCAGCAACCTGACTGCTAAAAGCAAAGCCCTTATGGCTAACTCATACGACGTAATCGTGATCGGCGGCGGCCACAACGGCCTCGTCAACGCCGCCTACCTCCAGCGCGCCGGGAAGAAAGTTCTGGTTCTCGAACGCCGCCACATCCTCGGCGGCGCGGCCTGCACCGAAGAAGTCTTTCCCGGTTTCAAGTTCTCCGTCTGCTCCTACGTAGTGTCGCTGCTGCGGCCGGAGATCATCCGCGACCTCGATCTCCCCCGCCACGGCCTCGAGATCCTCCCGCTCGACGGCACGTTTACGCCCATGCCCAGCGGCGATTACCTGTGGCGCGTGAATGACCACGGTAAAACTCATCGCGAGATCGCTCGCCACTCCCGCGTCGACGCCGAAGCCTACGACGAATTCGGCAAAGCCATGCAAGCGATGTGCCGTTTCGTGAAGCCGATCCTCAGCATGGTCCCGCCCGACCCCAACACGCTGAACCCGCGCGAACTGATGAAGCTGCTCTTCATCGGCCGCCGCTTCCAGGGTATGTCGAGCTACGACAAATACAACCAGGTTCAGCTAATGACCATGAGCGCCATCGATTTTCTGGATCAGTGGTTCGAAACGGACGTCCTCAAAGCCACCATGTCAGCCTCCGGCATCATCGGCACATTCCTCGGTGTCCGCTCGCCCGGTACGGCTTACGTTCTGCTCCATCACTACATGGGAGAGATCGACGGCGCATTCCGTGCCTGGGGTTTCGCCCGCGGCGGCACCGGAGCAATTTCAAACGCTATCGGCGACGCAGCCCGCGAAGCCGGAGTCGAGATTAGAACCCAGGCCGCCATCGCGAAAATTATCGTCAAAGACGGCAAGGCCAAAGGTGTAGTCCTGGCCAACGGCGACGAAATCTACGCCGACACAATCTCTTCAAGCGTCGATCCCCGGCTCACCTTCAACAAGTTCATCGAGGCCGAGCATCTGCCCGCCGACTTTCTCGAAGACATCAACCGCTTCAAGTACCGCGGCTCGTCCGGCAAGGTAAACATGGCGCTGGACGCTCTGCCGAACTTCAAAGCCATCCCCGGACCGGGCGCACACCTGCGCGGCGCAATCTCCATCTCACCCTCGGTCGAATACATGGAGAAGGCCTACGACGACGCCAAGTACGGCAACTTCTCGCGCCGCCCCTACATCGACATGGTCATCCCCTCGCTCACCGACCCCTCGGTCGCGCCGCCGGGCAAGCACGTGCTCTCCTGCTTCGTGCAGTACGCACCCTACAAGCTGCGCCCCGGCCTGAACTGGGATGATCAGAAAGAGGCTTTCGGCGATACCGTCGTCAACACCATCGCCGAGTACGCGCCCAACATCAAAGACATCATTCTGCACAAGCAAGTAATCACACCGCTGGATCTCGAACGCGAGTGGGGACTGAGCGAGGGCAACATCTTCCAAGGAGAACTTTCGCTCGAGCAGCTTTTCTTTCTGCGCCCAGCGCCGGGCTACGCGCGCTTCCGCACGCCCATTCAGAATCTCTACATGTGCGGTTCGGCCACGCATCCCGGCGGCGGCATCATGGGCGCGCCCGGACGTCTTGCTGCTCTCGAAATTCTCAAAGACCTCAAGGGAGCGGCCTAACCATGCCCGAGACCTCCGGCAGGCGCGACATCGTCATCATCGGCGGCGGCCATAACGGGCTGGTCACCGCGTTCTACCTGGCAAAGGCGGGGTTCAAGCCTCTGGTCCTCGAGCGTCGGCCGCAAGTCGGAGGCGCGGCGATCACCGATGAATTTCATCCCGGATTCCGCTGCTCCACTCTGGCCCACACCGCCGGTCCTATTCGTCCAGACATCGTCCGTGACATGCAACTTGAAAAGCATGGTCTGAGATTCATCACGCCCGAGACCTGCGTCACCGCGCTCTCGCCCGACGGCCGCGCCCTTTCGCTCTATGAGGACGAAAACAAATCCGTGCAGCAGATTGCTGCCTTTTCACAAAAAGACGCAACCAAGTATCCGGAGTTCGAGAAATCTCTAGGAAAGATCAGCAAGGTCATCGCAGAAGCTCTCGCCACCACGCCGCCCGACATCGATCACCCCAGTGGCGGCGATCTCTGGAGCATGCTCAAGACCGGCCGCGCCCTCCGCAACCTCGGCAAGCGGGATATGTACCGCGTCCTGCGCTGGGGCCCCATGGCCGTAGCCGATCTGGTGGCAGAATATTTCGAGACCGAATTGTTGCGCGCTGTGATCGCGGCCCGCGGCATCTTCGGAACATTCCTTGGACCATGGTCAGCCGGTAGCGCTCTACAGTTGCTGATCCGCGCCGCCGGAGATTCTCATCCCGCCGGCTCGGCGTTCTTCGCCGCCGGTGGAATAGGATCCCTGACTCAAGCCATGGCCTCCGCCGCAAAGGCCGCCGGCGTCGAGATTCGCACCGCAGCCGAAGCCATCGAGATTCGCGTTAAAGACGGCGCAGCCACCGGCGTGCTGCTCGGCACTGGTGAAGAAATTAACGCCAAAGCCGTCATCTCCAACGCCGACCCCAAGCGCACTCTGCTCAAGCTGACTGATCCCACGCATCTTTCCCCCGACTTCGTGCAAAAGCTGCAGCATTACCGCGGCAACGGCACGGTCGCCAAGGTCAACCTTGCGCTCTCCAGCCTGCCAACCTTCACTGCACTCAAGAACGGCGACAGCAGCGCACTGAAGGGACGCATTCACGTCGGCCCCGAGATCGACTATCTCGAACGCGCCTTCGACGAATCTAAATACGGCAACTTCTCGCGCCAGCCCTATCTCGAGGCGACCATCCCATCGCTAACCGATCCCACGCTCGCGCCCGAAGGCAAGCACGTGATGTCGATCTACATGCAATACGCGCCCTACAAGCTCAAGGGCGACTGGGAAGACCAGCGCAAAGCGCTCGGCCAGACGGTGGTGCAGACGCTCGCACAATACGCGCCCAGCTTGCCGGAGATGATCCTCACGCACCAGATCATCACCCCGCAGGATCTCGAGGATGTCTACGGATTAACCGGCGGCCAAATTTTCCACGGCGATCTCGCTCTAGACCAGTTCTTCACCATGCGTCCGCTGCTGGACTGGGCGCGCTACCGCACCCCGATCCAGAACCTATATCTTTGCGGCAGCGGCACCCATCCCGGTGCAGGCTTGACGGGAGGCTCCGGCGCGAACGCCGCACGGGAAATATTGAAGGAGCTGGGGAAGTAACGAGGTCAGTGTGTGAAGAAAAAGAAGAACGGCAAAGCGACAAAAGCCCCTGAGACAGTAGACGAATACCTCGAACGCCTTCCGCATCCCGTTCGCACAACCTTGAAGAAAGTTCGCGCAGTCATCCGGTCCGTCGCGCCGTCCGAGGCGACCGAGAGCATCAGCTATGGCATCCCGACATTCAAATACAAAGGAATGCTCGCGAGCTTCGCCGCCTTCTCCGACCATTGCAGCCTGTTCCCGGGCGCGGGGCCGACCATAGAGTTTAAGAACGAACTCAAGAACTTCCAAACATCGAAAGGCACCATCCGCTTCGCACCGGATAAGCCTCTTCCAGCGACTCTTCTGAAGAAGCTGGTGAAGGCGCGGATCGCGGAGAACGAACGCAAGAAAGGCCGCTGACCACCCGCCCGTCCAGACTATGAAAAACTCCGCCATTTTGCTCGTCAGTTGCCCCGACGCCAAAGGCGAAGTCGCCACCATCGCCGACTTCGTCTACCGCCACAACGGCAACATCCTGCACGCCGACGAACACGCCGACGAAGAGTCCGGCCTCTTCTTAATGCGCGTCGAGTTCGACCCCAAAGATTTCGACATTGATCTCACCGACAAAGACCTCGCCGACTTCGCCAAACATTTCTCTCCCATCGCCGAAAAGTTCCAGATGAAGTGGCGCCTGGCGCAGTCCTCCCATCGCCCGCGCATGATCATTCTGGTTTCGAAGTACGACCACTGCCTCGTCGATCTCTTATACCGTCACCAGAGCGGCGAACTCGCCTGCGAGATCCCGCTCATCATTTCCAATCACCCCGACAACCAGCCCCTGGCCGACTTTTACAAAATCCCGTACATCGTCACAAAAGACAACAAGCGCCAGGCCGAAGGCCAAATCCACTCGCTGGTCGAAGCCTACAAGGCCGATTTCATGGTCCTGGCTCGCTACATGCAGATTCTCTCCAACGATTTCGTCAACCACTATCCGCAGCGCATCATCAACATCCACCACTCGTTCTTGCCGGCTTTTGTCGGCGCCCGCCCCTACCATCAAGCCTTCGAACGCGGCGTAAAGCTGATCGGCGCCACCAGCCACTACGTCACCGAAGTCCTCGATGACGGTCCCATCATCGAACAGGACGTGGTCCGCGTCTCCCACCGCGATACTGTCGAAGACCTCATCCGTAAAGGCCGCGACCTCGAAAAAGTCGTTCTTTCCCGCGCCGTCCGCTGGCACGTCGAAAACCGCGTACTTCTTTACGGCAATAAAACCGTGGTTTTCTGACTATCGCTCACCTCCCCCGCGCGGAAGGCCATGTACCTCCAGAAAACGGAAGCAACACGTGATAGTCCCGCTCCGGTAGTAACTTGCGGTACCCAATGACTTTCGTCTTTACTTGAACAGCAGTAAAGAATTCCCCCAA
>JBAUVZ010000423.1:0-6718 GCA_049583505.1 Candidatus Sulfotelmatobacter sp. | reverse complement strand
CCGGGACGTGGAAGGATCTCACCGACTCCGTTAACTCGATGGCCGGAAACCTCACGGGTCAGGTGCGCAACATCGCCGAGGTGACCACGGCTGTGGCGCGCGGGGACTTGTCGCGCAAAATCACGGTTGACGTAAAAGGCGAGATTCTCGAGCTCAAGAACACCATCAACACCATGGTGGACCAACTCAACGCGTTTGCGGGCGAAGTGACGCGGGTGGCGCGCGAAGTCGGTACCGACGGGAAGCTCGGCGGGCAAGCGCAGGTGCCCGGTGTGGCTGGTACCTGGAAGGATCTCACGGATAACGTCAACTTCATGGCCAGCAACCTTACCGGCCAGGTGCGGAATATCGCGGAAGTGGCGACCGCCATCGCGAATGGCGATCTCTCGAAGAAAATCACGGTTGACGTGCGCGGCGAAATCCTGCAGCTAAAGGAAACGCTGAATACGATGGTGGAGCAACTGCGCTCGTTCGCCGCCGAAGTGACACGCGTCGCCCGCGAGGTGGGTAGCGAAGGCCGTCTAGGCGGACAGGCAAACGTGTCGGGCGTGGCCGGTACATGGAAGGATCTTACCGACTCTGTGAATGCAATGGCCGGAAACTTGACGGGTCAGGTGCGCAACATCGCCGAGGTGACCACCGCGGTCGCCCGCGGCGATTTGTCACGCAAGATCACGGTGGACGTGAAAGGGGAGATTCTTGAACTCAAGAACACCATCAATACGATGGTCGATCAGCTCAATGCCTTCGCGGCCGAAGTAACTCGCGTGGCCCGAGAGGTCGGTACGGAAGGCAAGCTGGGCGGGCAGGCGCAGGTGCCAGGTGTGGCAGGCACGTGGAAGGACCTCACTGACAACGTGAACGTGATGGCCGCCAATCTGACGGAACAGGTGCGCGGCATTGTGAAAGTCGTGACCGCCGTCGCCAATGGCGAACTAACGCAGAAGCTGACCGTGAACGCGAAGGGTGAGGTAGCGGCTCTGGCCGAAACCATTAACAACATGACGAACACGCTGGCCACCTTTGCGGACCAGGTTACAACCGTCGCCCGCGAGGTGGGCGTCGAAGGCCGGCTCGGCGGACAAGCCAACGTCCCGGGTGCTGCTGGGACCTGGAAAGATCTAACCGGTAACGTCAACCTGCTGGCCGACAATCTTACCAACCAGGTGCGAGCCATTGCTGAGGTGGCCACCGCGGTCACCAAGGGCGACCTTACTCGCTCCATTCAAGTCGAAGCGAGCGGCGAAGTGGCGGACTTGAAAGACAACATCAATACCATGATCGACAATCTCCGCTTGACGACCGATCGCAATACGGAGCAGGACTGGCTCAAGACGAATCTGGCCCGTTTCACCGGCATGTTGCAAGGGCAACGCGATCTGACAACGGTGGGACGTATGCTGCTGTCGGAACTGGCGCCGCTGGTAAACGCCCAACAAGGAGTGATCTACCAGATGGGGACTGAAGAATCGGCGCAGTTGGTACTTCTTTCTGCGTTTGCAGGCGACGGCGAGGATGGTCATCTGCGGCGATTGAAGATCGGCGAGGGTCTGGTGGGACAGTGCGCAGCAGAGAAGCGGCGGATGCTCATCTCGGAACTGCCGTCAAACACGATTTCGATTCGATCGGGTTTGTTCGAAGCAGTCCCGCGAAACGTGATCGTTCTGCCGGTGCTGTTCGAGGATCGCGTCAAAGCTGTGATCGAACTGGCGTCCCTGAGCGCGTTTACAACTTCCCATCTGGCTTTTCTCGAACAGTTGACGGCCAGTATCGGCATCGTGCTCAACAGTATCGAGGCCACGATGCAGACGGAAGGGCTGCTGAAGCAGTCCCAGCAGTTGGCCACCGAACTCCAGATGCAGCAAAAGGAGTTGCAGCAAACCAATGAGCAGCTGGCGCAAAAAGCGCAGCAGCTTGCGGAACAGAACGTCGAGGTCGAACGCAAAAACCAGGAAATCGAGCAAGCCCGCCGAGCTCTCGAAGAGAAGGCCAAAGAGTTGGCTTTGACTTCGAAGTACAAGTCCGAATTCCTGGCCAACATGTCGCATGAGTTGCGCACACCACTCAACAGTATCCTGGTTCTGGGCCAGCAACTCACTGACAATCCCGATGGCAACCTGACCCCCAAGCAAGTGGAGTTCTCCCGCACCATTCATGGCGCCGGCACGGACCTACTGAACCTGATCACAGACATTCTCGATCTCTCGAAGATCGAGTCGGGGACAGTTTCTGTAGAGGCGGAAGAGGTCTTCTTTGCCGGCTTGCTCGACACGGTGGAGCGTCCCTTCCGGCACGAGGCGGAGAACCGGCGTCTCAATTTCGAGGTGCACGCCGATCCGGAGTTGGCTCGGAGTCTGGTCACCGATTCCAAACGCCTGCAGCAGGTCCTCAAGAATCTGCTCTCCAACGCCTTCAAATTCACCGAGCAGGGAGGCGTTGTTCTCTCGGTTTCGGCGGCGGCGGGCGGCTGGAGTGAGGATCATCCGGTCCTGGGAAAGGCTGGGGCGGTGGTCGCTTTCGAGGTGACCGATACTGGAATTGGCATTCCGTATGACAAGCAGAGGATTATCTTCGAAGCATTTCAGCAGGCGGACGCCGGCACCAGTCGCAAGTACGGCGGAACCGGGCTCGGGCTGGCGATCAGCCGCGAGCTGGCCAACCTGCTGGGGGGCGAAATTCAGTTGCGCAGCGCACCTGGGAAAGGGAGCACATTTACTCTGTACTTGCCGCAGACTTATGTGGATGCCTCCACGGGCAACCCCGCGATGGAGCGGAAATCGTTATCGTCTGTTTCACCGCACCAGTTATCCGGTGTTGGCATGCCCGAGCACCCGGTCGAGCGGATCGTCGATGACCGCGAGAACGTTCAGCCTGGGGATGCCGTCTTGCTGATTGTCGAAGATGACTTGCATTATGCCCGCGTGTTGTGCGATCTTTCACGCGATCGAGGATTTAAGGTTCTTGTCACCACGCGCGGGGCAGAGGCGCTGGAACTGGCCCGCCAATATCATCCGACCGCCGTGTCACTGGACGTTTTCCTGCCTGACATGCTGGGGTGGACAGTACTCAACCACTTGAAGCAGGATCCGACGACACGACACATCCCGGTGCAAATGTTGACCCTGGACGAAGACCGGCACCACGGGTTAGCACGCGGAGCGTTCGCATTTGTAGCTAAACCCACCACGCCCGAGGGAATCGAAGCAGCGCTGACGCGGATCAAACAGTATGCGGCTCCGCGGCGGAAGCGATTGCTGGTAGTCGAGGACAACCCGGCAGAGCAGCTTAGTATCAGGGAGTTGGTCGGCTACGAGGACATTGACGTTACGGCCGTGGCTACCGGTGAAGAGGCTCTCACCGCGGTCACGGAGCAGTCCTTCGACTGTGTCGTGCTTGATTTGCGTCTGCCCGACATATCGGGTTTTGACGTGCTGGAGCGCTTCCGTGACACCCCGTCGCTCAGCGATTTGCCGGTCGTGGTCTTTACTGGAAAGGAGCTCTCGCCGGAAGAAGACTCGCGCCTACACAGCTTGGCGCGCAGCGTCGTGGTCAAGGGAGTGGAGTCGCCGGAACGGCTGCTGGATGAGACGGCGTTGTTCCTGCATCGCGTTGTGACGGATCTTCCGCCAGAAAAGCAGAAAATGCTTGATCAACTACATCGCTCGGATGACGCTCTGGTGGGAAAGAAGGTGCTGGTGGTGGATGATGACGTTCGAAACATTTTTGCGCTCAGCAGTGTGCTGGAACGGCGGGGCATGACTGTTGTTACCGCTGGGACTGGACGCGAAGCGGTCGCAATCCTGGAATCGACGTCGGATGTGGCAATTGCGCTGATGGATATCATGATGCCGGAGATGGATGGGTACGAGACGATGCAGGTAATCCGCCAGAAGTCTACACTTCAGCGCTTGCCAATCATTGCGCTCACCGCAAAAGCGATGAAGGGTGATCGCGAGAAGTGTCTCGAGGCGGGTGCATCTGAGTACTTAGCAAAGCCGGTCAATACGGAACAGCTGCTTTCCGCACTTCGCATGTGGCTTCACCGTTAGCAACGCATACTGCGAAGGGTCTGGGGTGAGCACCCGGCTACGGGACGGAGAAAACCGATGACCACGAAGGAGAAAGTCAACATCCTTATGGTGGATGACCAGCCAGCCAAGTTGTTGAGCTATGAGGTCATACTGGGTGAACTGGACGAGAATCTGATCAAAGTCACTTCCGGGAAAGAGGCGCTCCAACATCTCCTCAAGAACGATATAGCCGTCGTGCTGATGGATGTAAGCATGCCGGAGCTCGACGGCTTCGAATTGGCGAGCATGATTCGCGAGCACCCGCGCTTTCAGAAAACCGCAATCATTTTTATCTCTGCTGTGCATCTGACGGACCTGGACCGGCTCAAAGGATATGAGCATGGAGCAGTGGACTATATTTCCGTCCCCGTAGTTCCCGAACTTCTGCGGGCGAAGGTCGGCGTATTCGCCGAACTGCACCGCAAGACTCGCCAACTGGAAACGCTGAATCAAGAACTGGAGCAGCGTGTAGCAGAGCGGACCAAGGAATTGGAGACAAGGGCGGAAGCATTGCAAAGGCTCAATCTCGAACTGGCCGAAAAGAATCTGGAGCTTGATGCGATCGTGCACACGGCTCCCGATATCATCTTCAGTAGACAATCGGACGGTGCCAGAGATTACATTAGCGATCGATTTTATGAGTATACGGGCGCAGTGGCGGGCGCGGCGATTGGCTATGGTTGGCTTGATTATGTGCATCCGGACGACAAGGGACGAAGCCAGCAGTGTTGGCTTGAGTGCATCCAATCGGGTCAGAATTACGAAGCGGAATATCGCTTGCGGGGGAGGAACGGAGACTACCGCTGGTTCCGCGCGCGTGCCGTGCCTATCCGAGATCATAGAGAAAGAATCGTCAAATGGTACGGGACCTGTTCTGACATCCATGACAGCAAACTGCTTGAACAGTCGATTCGCGCCAGTGCTGTCGGGTTCGAGAGGATGGTCGATGAGCGAACGGCCGCCTTAAGGCGCCTTTCTGTCCGACTGATGACCACGCAGGATGAGGAACGCCGCCGCATCGCGCGCGACCTACACGATGGGCTGGGACAGGAACTTGCGGTGGCTAAGATGGTGTTGAGTAGGATTCAAGAGAATTCAGCCGAATCAGAAAAGCAAGCATGCATTGAGGCAAGCGACATCGTTGATCGCGCGATTCAGCAAGTGCGTAGCTTATCTCATCTCCTGCATCCACCTTTATTGGACGAGGTCGGTCTGCTCTCGGCGCTTCGATGGTACTTGGATGGACTGACGGAGCGCTGCGGTATCGAAACTTCTCTTTATGTCCAGCCAAACGATTTCCCTAGACTCGCACTCGACCTGGAGACTGCGGTCTTCCGCATCGTTCAAGAAGCACTCACCAACGTATTCCGGCATTCGGAGGCACGAAAGGCCTGGATAGAGCTCACTCAAAGGGAAGATGCAACAGTCATTACGGTGCGGGATGATGGCAAAGGAATCGGAAAGAGGATTGCTGAGCTACAGCCAGATAGTGTCGGAATTGGCATCAGCGGGATGAAACAGCGAGCCAAGGAATTTGGTGGGGAGTTGCGGCTGACCAATACTCATCCCGGCACGCTGGTTGAACTCGTGATTCCTTCCACCAGGGAGGTGTCCCAAGAAGCGTGTAGTGCTTAGGGCGCAAAGCTGCGTGAAACTTTCGGGGATGCGCGCAAGCCTTCGACGTAGGCACACTTGAGCAGAGAGCCACTGTGCTTGGTTTATATCAACTACCGAGGAAGAATTTTAGATCTGGTTATGGCGATTCGTATTCTACTAGTGGATGACCACCCGATAGTGAGGCAAGGCCTGAAGACTCTCTTAGAAGGGCAATCGGGCTGGGTAGTGGTGGGTGAAGCGTCGGATGGGTTTGAGGCCTTGGACAAAGCCGATAGTTTGCGACCTGATGTCATGGTGCTCGACGTTACGATGCCCGGGATGAATGGGCTCGAGGCGTGCCGGTTGCTTCGGCAGAGAACGCCTGGCCTAGAGATTTTGTTTGTTACGCAACATGACTCTCCGCAAATGATGCAGGAGGCGCTGGATGCGGGAGCTAAAGGCTATGTCGTGAAGTCCAATGCCACGCGCGACCTGTTAGAAGCTATAAAGGAAGTCGTTCAGAACCGGGTGTTTACGTCGCCTACTCGACGTAATACTTTAACTTCGCCTTGAAGGGCGGGCAGCATCAGCTAGGAAAGTCGGTCTGCCTATGCCCTGAGTATAGAGGGGCTGCCATGAAACTGCGTATCTTGTTAGCCGACGATCACGAGATCGTGCGCCGAGGTTTATGTGCGCTACTGCAGAAACACGAAGGATGGGAAGTCTGCGGGGAAGCGTCCGACGGCCGCGAAGCGCTTGAATTGGCCAGACGACTGAAGCCCGATGTAGTAATTCTGGACATTGGCATGCCCAGTCTGAATGGCCTTGCTACTGCGCGTCAGATGTTGCAGCACGACCCCAATTTCAAAATCATCATTCTCACGATTACCGATTCCGATCAGGTCATCCGCGAAGCCCTAAATGCCGGTGCGCGCGGCTTCGTGTTGAAGTCCGATGCGGCACGGGATTTGGTATCTGCGGTTGAAGCCTTAGAGAGCAAGCGCATGTTCTTCACATCGCGTGTGAACGACTTGGTGGTGGCGGGTTTCCTG
>JBAUVZ010000422.1:0-6545 GCA_049583505.1 Candidatus Sulfotelmatobacter sp. | reverse complement strand
ACCATCTGGATTTTCGCTTGCTTTTACCCGATGTCATGACCATCGCGGATGAGGTGGACGCGCAGTTGACACAGGCGATGGATAGCTACATGAATGTCGCGCTGAAGCCAGCGGCAGCGTAGCTACTGAGCAAGTAGTCTTTGGGCCTGGATCGAAGCCCCGGGAAGACGGGGAGAAGAGCAGTGAATCTGATGGCGTGGTTGCGATGGGGAACGGTGGCGGTTCTGGCGTGCGCGGCGGTGTTGTATGCCGGCGACAAGAAGGACAAGCCGAAACAGGCGGCCCCCAAACAGGTAGATTCGGGCTCGTTCGGCGTCTTCGTCAGGGGCCAACTCGTGGTCACTGAAATATTCAGCGTGCAGCAGGACAACGGCATCAGCGTGGTTAGGTCTCAATTAAAGGAAACGGGCGGTTCCGCTTCCTCCGGTCAAAGGTCGGAGTTGCAGATGACTGACAGCGGAGAGTTGGTTCGTTACGAATGGAGCGATGGCAGCGGTTCGCTGGTGGTAACGCCCAGGGATGAGTTCTTGCTGGAAAAGATCACGACCGGGACGTCCTCCAAGGCGGCCGAGCAGCCGTTTCTGATGCCGAACACGTCAGCCATTCTGGACAACAATGTTTTTGTGCACCGTGCGATTTTGGCGTGGCGTTACCTGGCTGTCGACTGTCACACGGAAAGCAGTGTTCTGAAGTGCCTGCAGGGACCGGTGGAATTCGGCGTGTTGGTACCGCAAGACCGGACGTCGATGCGGGTCCGCATGGAACTGGCGGGAAGAGAAAAGGTCACAATCCGGGGAACGGCGCGGGAACTGTTACGACTGAACCTGAAGGGCGAAAGTTTCTCCTGGGCCATTTGGGTGGACGAGAAAGACCGGTTCAAGCTCGTGCGGGTGCTGATTGCAGACGATAATACCGAAGTAGTGCGAGACTAGCGAGGGTGCGGTCGCACGCTGGGCGATGCACTACAGGGGCGTAAAGGCCCAGTCCGGGCTATCACAGAGAACCTATTCGAGCCTCAACTATCCGCATCTCAGCTTCACATCAAGCGCAAATTGGGACTAGCTTCCCGCCTCCGGCAGGACGGTGAGCGCGTGCTCCACTCGGTTTCTGCCATTGCGCTTGGCCTGATACAGTGCCGTGTCTGCACGGCGAAGTAGCAGCTCCGAATTTGTGGACGATTCTCCTATGGTCGCACCCATGCTCACAGTGACGGTCATGGCTCCGAGAAGCGTCGGGAGCGGTTGGCCAGAGATCAATTCCCTGATTTGATTGGCTCGCCGAACTGTCGTTGGTAGATCACAGCCTGGTATCACCAGCAGAAATTCTTCCCCGCCATAACGCCCGATGCCGTCGTACTCGCGCAGGCTGGCGGAAAGCCGTTTCGTGACCTCCTTGAGGACACAGTCTCCGGTCTCGTGCCCGAACTCGTCATTCACTTTCTTGAAGTGATCTACGTCAACCAGAACAATCCCCACAGGCAGAGCGTCGCGCCGGGCGCGGGCGAGTTCCCGTTGCATAAAAGCGAGGATTTCAGCCCGATTCCAAGCGCCTGTTAGGAAATCATGGCTCGCTGCAAAATGGAGAGCGTTGTTGGCGGAAACGAGCTTCTGCTGCAGCTCCACGATTCTCTTGCCCACCAAAAGACGCGCCTTCAACTCGAGTGGATCAAATGGTTTTGCGAGGAAATCGTCAACACCCGCGTCCATTGCTTCCAGCATTTCATGCTTACGATTCTTTGACGTCAGCAAGATCGTGTAAGTGTAGGGTTCATCCTCCGATCGGAGGCGCAGCCGACGGCAAAGCTCAATGCCATCAATTTCGGGAAGGACCCAGTCAAGCAAAGCCAGTCTGGGCGCGTCCCGCTTCATGAGCAGTTTCCACGCTTCTTTACCGTCTCTCACACACTCAAAGTCGAAGCCCCACTCCTTGAGGTGCCCCTCTATCAGGTGCCGGTAGATGGCGGAGTCTTCGGCCAGTAGGAGTGACCCGGGGCGCTTTCCCGCGGGCATGGACACCTTCTCTTTTTCAGTTTCTTTCGTTTTGGGCATCGTCAGTGGGCATCTCAGCTTTCTCCAATTTAGCCAACTCGACTGCCAACCAACCTTCTAGCAAATTGCGGTCTTCCTCGGGAACAAACGAAAAGCGCACCCCAGCCCGCCCGGTGCTATCGGCGTTTGCAATCCTGCCGGTTGCATGAATCACCCCGGTGGTGCCCGGAAGCGAGAATTGCGTCAGCACCTCCCGATTGACTGGCAGCGGCCGCGCGCACTGCAAAGCCAACCCGCCCACACTGAGGTCGCTGATTCTGGCATGGATTTCTCCGACGTCGGCGACTCTCGCCACCACTGCGATCTCGACCGGAACACGAGCTGCGCGTCTGCGATTTTGCAGCATGGTTCCATACGCCGCCCGCATACACCGCCTGGCATGATCGATGTCCGTGGGCTTGTGAATCATGAAGTTGGCCCCAATCAGAAGGGCATGCGTTTCTGACTGCCTATTGACCATGGCGACGATGGTCGAGTTGCCATTGGGAGATGACTTGCGCGTGGCCCTCACGATACGAGTGGGATCGAACTCGCCGTCCCAATCCACGATCACTGCGTCAAGCCTGCGGTGCGTGACTGCGTCCAGAGCAGAGTCCAGTTCGCTGCAAACCTCGGTTTCAATTGCAAAGCTCTCCAGAATCTGATTCATTACGCACAGAACTTGTGTGTCACTCGTGAAGAGAAGGCCATCGAGGTGAATATGCTCTTTCATTATCACTCTCAGCAATTAGCACGTTTGCGACCAATCACATTAGAGAAGTCTAACGTGTTGGCAGCCCATCGCTTGCAGCCGCCCGTCTCATTCTAGCGGACCAGATATTGAGTACAAATCTCGGACGAGTGTCTTCCGTGGGTACACTTCCGAGACTTTGCTGGCTCTTGATAGGTTATCCGGTTTCCGTAACAAACCAAACCGACCAGAACGACTGGCCACTTTCAATAATTGATCTGGCGTGGCTCTGTCGTTCGGTTTTGTTCGGTTTTCGTAACAGAACAGGCAGAACGGTGCGATGTTCACTTTCTACTATTGACCTAGCGTTTGCTCTCCCTCAACAATGTTGTGCGTACAGTGCTCCCCCCGGAGTTGCTGTGCATTCCGTTTCCTGATTAAATTAAGGAAAGGTAAAGGGCCAAACAAGACCTTATTTAGCCTCCTTTACCGAAGGTGAAGTAGTGTCCGCGACGTGCTGGCAGCCTTTCGCTGTGTTCCCGCCTTGCCACTCTCTACGTGTCTGCAAATCTGTCGGGATCGGTTACAGGTCGGCAACAAACCGCGCGGACTTAGCCTCCTGGAGGGCAATGGCTCGTCTCAGTAATCAGAGCTCCAGACGCCATCCCAAGCAACCTGCGCTCACTGCACCCGCGCCATCCGCTGTGAATTCCACCAAGCCGAAACTTGCGCCGTTGAGGGGGATCATATAGGAAGGGGATGTCAAAGTGAGCAAATTGAAGTCGCAAATGAGTAGTGGGGCTACCTTCCGGCTGTTAGCAATTGATGACAATCCCGAGGACTTGAAACTCATCGCCGCCGCTCTCAACCAAGAAGGCCTGGAAATACTGACCGCGGAAGACGCTGAGCCGGGGTTCGAAGTGTTCTTGCGAACCCACCCCGGGATTGTGCTTCTCGGTCCAGCCATGCCTGCGGCCGGTGGAATGGACCTGCTCGAACGGATGCTCCAAGCGGATCCGGGAGCAAGCGTGATCCTCATTTCAGCACACTACTCCGCCGAGTCCGCTGTTGAAGCGATCCAGCGAGGCGCCTGCGACTATCTGACGAAGCCGCTTGATACTCAACGACTTCGGGATCGAATCGCCGATCTCCTGGCGGAGGCGGAGATGCGTAGGAAAACGTTGAGCCTGGCCCAAGAACTGCTCGAATCCTGTCAGTTCGAGGGTATCGTTAGCCATAGCCCTTTGATGCATGAAGTTTTTACCAAGATCCGCCGCGTTGCCCCCCATTTTAGAACCGCGCTCATCACGGGTGCGACCGGAACCGGCAAGGAACTGGTTGCGCGGGCTTTGCACCGCCTCAGTCCTGCCTCTACGGACCGGTTTGTCGTCTGTAACTGTTCAGCCTTAGTTGAGAGTCTGGTGGAGAGTGAAGTATTTGGGTCTGTGAAGGGTGCTTTTACAGGTGCGGCCCAGGACAGGGCTGGTCTGTTTGAGAGCGCCGATGGCGGGGTCATCTTTCTGGATGAGATCGGGGAGCTCTCGCAGAGTGCTCAGGCAAAACTACTCCGGGTCTTGCAAGACCATCAAGTTCGCAGAGTTGGCGCATCGGTGTCGCGCGAGATAGATTTGCGGGTCATCGCCGCCACCAATCGTGACCTGCGAAGTATGGTGCGCGAAGGGGAATTTCGCGAAGACCTTTATTACCGACTGGCAGTGGTCGAGATCGATTTACCAACGCTTGCAAATCGACGTGAGGATTTGCCACTTCTGGAGAGATACTTTCTCGAGAAGTTTGCAGCGGAATATGAGAAGCCCATTGCCGGCCTGACGAGGCGAGCCCAGGGCCGAATGGCCACCTATCCGTGGCCCGGAAACATCCGGGAGCTGGAAAGCGTGATCGGGAACGCCTGCATGATGGCGGATGGAAAGTTTCTTGATATCAACGACCTTCCGGATAGAATCCGAGCCCAGTCCAGTGACCTATCGCCGACCGATGAAGCTCTCTTTTCTCTTGAAGAGATGCAGAGGCGGCATCTTATCCGAGTGCTGGAGCGGGTGGGAGGCAACAAAGCGCGAGCGGCAGAGATTCTCGGCGTCGGCCGTGCGACCATCTACCAGCTGCTCTCCAGGATGAAGCTCGAGAAAAGTGACAAGAGCGCGTAGCACGATCTCAGTCACCGACGCCTAGAGGCGGCATCTACGATACTTCGCCTTTCCCCATCGCATTCTCGGCGCAGCGATTGCCGGGAATCGACTGAATCAATCTTCGCGCCCAGAATGCGAACACAATCCAGATTCTGGACACGCCGTTGCGTACCCTGCCCGCCAAAGTTGCTCTGTGAGCAAGGTTTGATACAAAAGCGCGTTGGTAATGAAAGTGCACTAAGACTTCAGCGGCAGCCGTGCGAAGTCCGGGGTTCTGGGGAAGCAGCGGGTTTCTTCGACTCACGATTCGGAACTCGGACGTGGCGTGTCCCGGAAGCTCCGCGCATCAACAGTTCCGTACTTCCTGGCTGTCGTTAGAACTGATCGTGGTGCAGCCGCAAGTCGCCGGGCTGGGGTTAATGCAAATCTCGCTAACGGGCTGGGCGCCCTTGGCACGAGAGGTGAAGCGTGACGTCAGACATGGCCTTCGAATGTTTGCTGGTCTCCCGGGACCCCGGCGTCGTTTACGTCATGAACAGATTGCTCAACAACCTCTCTATCTCCACAAATGTCTGTCTGAGTTCCTCGAGAGCTTTCGATCAGCTTTCGGGAGGCAGTACTGATCTCGTCATTGTTGACTGGGAAGATGACTCTGCGGAGTTCCTCACGAGGGCTCGGAACCTTAGCGGATGGCAGAAGCTGACTGTGGTTGCCGTGTCTCCGACGGACCGCCCCGTGCCGGGTGCCGATGTAGTGCTTCGCAAACCCGTAACCGATGTGTCCGGCGCCAAGTCTCTGAAAGTTGCCTATTCCAGGATGCTGTATGACTATCGCCGACACACCAGGTATGCCCTGATGAGATCGGTCAGGGCGACGGATGACAACAATCGGTGTGTGGATGTGACGATCCTTGATATTGGTGATGGAGGAGTAGGCCTCAGTACCAAACAGGAATTTACCGTTGGAGATACGTTGTCTTTTCGTTTACTACTGCCCGGTACCGACAGAGCCATCTACATTCAGGCACGCGTCCAGTGGACGCGACACTACGGTGCGGTGGGCTGCGAGTTTCTGCGCATTCCGCCGGTCGATCTCAATATTCTGCATGATTGGCTCACGAGTAAGAACCAGATCAAGAAGCCAGTGGTTCAGATATGACGAAAGATGGACTGGGCGTTTACCTATGACACGCGCAATCACGATATTCCAACAAGGTCTTACTTCTTTTGCAATTTGCACGTGCTGCAATCGTAGGTTTGAGTCCAAGTTTCTCAATCTGTACAAAGTGGAGAAGGAAATTCTGGAAAAATACCAGTTGCACAAGTGTAGAGAGGTCGAGGAATCCATGACGATGCACGAACAGGCACGGTTTGATCCCGTCCAAAAATACGAGGAAAGGACGAGGAAAACCCTTTAGCATCTGTCCAATCCCCTGCCGATACAAGCATCCGCATGCTTCTCTTCAGATCTAACCGCTGCAACCGATAATCGCTCCGGCAAAATTCCCTGCTAACAGGGAAAATTACAGGGAATTTGCGATTTCTTTGGCCTGCGAACGTCGCACTCCGGCTCTCCAAGTTGCAGATTTTGCTGCAGAATCTGCGGCAAAAGGTAAGAATCGAACAGGGAAATAGCAGGGCAACATCAGGGAGTTCATTTCCTGATGGCATTCCAGAACAG
>JBAUVZ010000421.1:0-7330 GCA_049583505.1 Candidatus Sulfotelmatobacter sp. | reverse complement strand
TCAATTTGGCGGAGCCGCTGATCGCACCGGATGTGGCCGTGATGGTCGCGGTGCCCGGCATCAGGCTTGTGGCCAATCCTGCGCTACTGACCGTCGCTATCGACGTCGCCGATGAACTCCAGCTGAAACTGCTGCTCAGGTTCTGAGTCGTGCCGTTGCTGTAAGTCCCGGTGGCCGTGAACTGCTCTGCGTCCCCGGCTGCCACCGAGGCGGTGCTGGGAGTAACCTTGATTGAAGTCAACACCGCCGCGGTCACCGTCAATGTGGCGGAGCCGCTGATCGCACCGGACGTGGCCGTGACGGTCGCGGTGCCTTGCGCGACGCTGGTGGCCAGCCCGGTGTGGACTTTGATGGTCGCGACTGACGTGTTCGAAGAAGTCCAACTCGCAGTCGTTGTCAGGTTCTGAGTCGTGCCATTGCTGTAGGTCCCGGTGGCCGTAAACTGCTCCGTGTAGCCGGCGGCAACCGAAGGTGAAAGCGGAGTGACTGCAATCGAGACGAGAGAAGGGGCAGTCCCGGTACCGCTGAGCGTTACTAGTTGCGGGCTGGAAGCTCCGGTATCCACCACCGTGAGAGTGCCGTCGCGGGTCCCTAGAGCGCCGGGGGTGAAAGTGATCGAGATCGTACAACTGGCTGACTCCGCCAGAGTTGCCGGGCTGATCGGGCAGTTATTGGCGGCTGCATAATCCGACAAGCTCGTAGTAATGCTGGTAATAGTGATCGCCGAACTTTGGCCATTTTTCAGGGTGACCGTGTGGATGGAGCTTGTAGTACCCTGGACTTGCTTGCCGAATGACACGCTGGTCGGAGCAACGGTCACCGTCTGGGCGAGCGCCGACAGAGAAATCAAAGCGGCGAAGCAAGCGAGGAGCGACGAACGACAAACTCCCAGTCCGGCCTGCATTAAAGCCCCACAATCCTAGATTGGTTATTGTAAGACCCGGGCCCATGCGAAAAGAGCAGGAGGGGGAGTCAGCTCTCGACGCTAAAAACTTCCGCAACCAGACGATCTTGATTTTGGTGGTCGCGGCATTGTAAACGAGAATCGCCGTTTGTCAAGGATCGGCCTACACAATTCAGCCTCTAGATTCCCACGATATCGGAGTCTTTGGTCTCTAGGGCCCGCAGTCTTTTTGCCACTTGTACGAATTTGCGATGTTCGATATCTTGCGTATATCTGGTCGGCCCGAAGGTTAAGGCCCCGTGTTGACTGGTAATCCCCCCTTTACTTTGTAATTCCCCCTTTTACAGTGTCAGCAGGTTTCTTGAGAAGGTATCAGCCAGCCCAGCTTCGGGCTGCTCCAGAGTTCCTGCTCTCAAGCGCACGTTTGGATTGAGTTTTGACGTTGATGACTCGTCGGAAATAGAGAACGTGAGTGGCGTAGCCTCGCTCCATTCCCGTTGTTCACACCATTTTGTGCCGGAGCCATTCTTGAGGCTGGCTATGATGTGGTGATTTGATGGCTCTGTTGGGTTCTGCCAATGCTGAAGTTGTCGTAGTCGGCGCCGGTCCCTATGGGCTGTCGATAGCTGCGCATTTGCGACAGCGCGGCATTGCTTTCCGTATTTGCGGCGTTCCCATGCAGAATTGGCGGAGGGCAATGCCCAAGGGCATGTTTCTTAAGTCCGAAGGTGCTGGCTCCAATCTCTCCGATCCCACTCATGGCCTGACGCTGGCGCATCATTGCGCCCTCACAGCCCTGTCTTACAGCGACCAGGGAATGCCGATTCCGCTCGATACGTTCGTGGATTACGGGATTGCTTTTCAACGAACACTGGTCCCCGAGGTGGAAGAATGCACGGTGGTCGCACTTGCCGAGAAGCCAGGAGCGTTCGAACTCCAGCTCGAGACCGGGGAAAGGTTCACAGCGCGACGGGTCATCGTCGCGGTGGGCACGACTTACTTCGGATACCTGCCCGACCCGCTGTCGAATTTGCCGCGGGAACTTGTCTCACACAGCCGCGACCATACCGATCTCGGCAAGTTTGCAAATCGAGACGTCGTTGTCATCGGAGGTGGGCAGTCCGCTCTTGAGACGGCGGCTTTGCTTAAGGAGCAGGGTGCAAACGTCCGCGTGCTCGTGCGCGCACACTCCGTAGCGTGGAATCCTTCCCCGTGCGCGCCGAAGGTTCTGCAACGGCTGTCACGGCCACGATCGGCGTTAGGGCTGGGTTGGAAGGCATGGTTTTATTGTCATGGCCCTGGGGTGTTCCAGTACTTCCCTCAGAAGCTCCGGTCCAAAGTCGTCCAGCGTGCCCTCGGCCCGGCCGGTGCCTGGTGGCTGAAGGATCGCGTCATCGGAAACCTTCCAGTGCTGTGCCGCCATAGGGTGGGAGGAGCGCGGGAGACCGGCGGCCGGGTTTGTTTGTCCGTAGATAGCGGGGATGGTCAGAAGAGTGAGATCTTCGCTGATCATGTCATCGCTGCAACTGGATACAAGGTCGATGTAGGTGCGTTGCCATTCCTGGACGCTGGTTTGAAGAGAAAGCTGCGCTGCGAGGGTACAGTGCCCGTGCTATCGCGTAACTTCGAGTCATCGGTCCCGGGGCTGTATTTCACCGGACTTGCTTCCGCGAACCAGTTTGGCCCCTCGATGCGCTTTGTGATCGGCGCAGACTACACGGCACGGAGAATCGCGAGCGCCATCAGGGCACGAGCTAGCTCCGCGTTTCCGGCAAGGAGAAACCAGTGGCTCAGCTCAGTCCCCAACGATTAGAGACGATGGGATTGACGACGATAGATCGGGAATTCTCTGGCCATTTCGACACGTCGATGGCTGCGCTGGTGTTGAACTTCGGCGCGTACCCGTTCCATCAAAGTACCCTGGGCATTATTCGCAGTCTGGGACGGGTAAGTATTCCGGTTTTTGCAGTGCAGCGAGATTCGTTTATTCCGTCTGGAGCGTCTCGATACCTGGCTGGGAAGTTCTCGTGGCGGACCGACGCTCAAGACGGTGGTCGGTTCCTGGAAGGCATGGCGAGGATTGGCAAGATCCTCGATCGTCCGACCATTCTTGTGCCTGTCGACGATCTCTCCGCTATTCTGATCGCCGAACACGCGGACGAGTTAGCATCACGGTTTATTCTTACGCGGCCTCCGGCAACCCTGCCTCGGACGCTTGCTAACAAAGGTTGTCTATATGAGCTATGTCATCGGCTTGGGATCGCTTGTCCGCACACGGTTTTTCCCCGTTCGCGTGAGGAGCTGCTTGATCTCGCCGCGGAGATGCAGTTCCCCGTTGTCGTCAAAGCAACCGAGCCCTGGTTACTCCCAAGGAGCATCAAAAGCACAGCCATTGTTTCCGGCCGCCAGGAGCTCATCGACTACTACGACAACTTTTGGCGCCAAGCGCCGACGACAACCTTGATGATTCAGAAGATGATCCCTGCCAGTAGCTCGGAAGACTGGTTCGTCCATGGATACTGCGACAATCGGTCGAACCCGATCGCGGTCTTCACGGGCATTAAGCTGCGGTCCTATCCTGCATTTGCCGGACCGACGACGTTGGGTCGCGCAGTTCGCAACGATGCACTACGGCAGCAGGCGATCAAACTCTTCTCGGCCATTGGCTACCGGGGCATCATGGACCTCGACTATCGGCTTGACAGGCGGGATGGCCGTTATAACCTGCTCGACTTCAACCCCCGGATCGGGGCGCAGTTCAGGCTGTTTGAAGACCATGACGGAATCGACGTCGTACGTGCGCTTCACTTGGATCTCACCGGTCGAGGTGTACGCAGCGGGCCACAGATCGAGGGAAGAACGTTCATTGTGGAGATCCAGGATCTGCTCGCGAGTTTTTCCTACTATCGGAGTGGTGATCTGGGGATAAAAGAGTGGCTGCTCTCGCTGCGAAGCGTCGCGGAAAGAGCTTGGTGCGCTGCCGATGATCCTTTCCCCTTTTTGCTTATGTGCCTGTGGATGCCATTTCGCGCCGCCTCCCGCCTACTTCGCCTGAGCCGGAAACAGAGAAGGGAAGAGACGCAACCCCGCCTGTCCGTCTCGATCGCCCGCTCGATGACCCGAATATGGCTCTGATACAGTCTTTCAGCGCCCTACCGAGAGCCGAACTTTCTACGCGCCAGACCGTGAACCCAAAGTTGATCTGGATGTACCCACTGCCCACACTTCCTCAGCGATGACCCCGATCTCGTGCTTGCCGGAGTTCCTTTTTCCGCAGCCTGCTTAAGCTTTTAGTACTCGATCTGGACGCTGGTGAAAATGACCCCGTCGTTGTCCGGTACTACGACCACGACAAAGTATTGAGTAGACCCGTTATGGATGGTTGGACTCGTGATTTTCGTGGTCGCAAAACACTGCGTCTTGTCGGCGGCGCCGGTGCTTGCAACGCTCGCCATGGCGACCGTTGAGGGGAAGCCGCTCGACGCCGTGATCGGAGCCATGTCTAGCGTTGCTGTAATTGAGGAGCCCACTTCGTTGAATTGGCCGCACAGTTTGAGGGCCGTCACCACGGCCCCTGGGGGAAGGGCGACGTTGGCCGCCCATGTTCCTTGGCCATTCTGAATGCTGCCTAGAGCAGGGTCGAATTCCGCGTCGGGGCAACTTCCAGTCTCTACTTGGTTAGCACAAATGAAGGCCGCTCCTGAGAGGGTCAAGGTGCCGGTAGGGGCTGCAGCCTGAACGGTGGGTTTAACGAGTAATAGAATCAGCGACAAGCATAGAACTACTACAAAACCGATGCGGTATTTCATGGGTGTATCTCCTTTTGGGAAATTCGCGAACTTTGGTTTGGCCGCCATCTGATCCAAACTCGGCCTGCCCAAAACGTGCGACGGATTATGCTCGGTGGTTACAGCCCTGTCAATGTGCAAGTAATTGCAATGTCGCAGCCACATGAGAAGTTCCTCTTGTAGCCAAGTATCGACGGCTGTCTGCCCGTGACGCGGTCATGGAACAAAATGGAATCGAGAGAATCTTAAGTTTCGACTCGGGCTTCGACGCGTTCCCTCGAATTACGCGCCTATCGTAGCCGCCTGCGGACAAAAACCATTTGTGCGATCTCTAAGATGCTGGTCATCTAGGACGGCAAACGAGTTGTGGGTCCAGGAAAGCAATCCATTGGTTGACAGATTGAATCTGCAGCCAGCGTGAGTTCGCCACTTGACCCGAATACCATTCACAATCCAACCGAGCTTCTGCAACGGGCCCCCCATCCTTCCTCTGGCTAAAGTCCTCGGGAGATTCACGCGCCCCTAGAACGTGAATCGTGCGGCGAACTGCAACACGCGTGGAAGACCGCTTGGGCTAATTTCCTGGAGGGCTCCGAAATTGCCCGAGCCCGAGTTGGGCATGAGATAGCACGTCTGATTCGGCGTTGCGCCATCACCACAGTTGGTGCCGATGGGCTTGTATTGCAGTTGGTTGATCCCGTTGCCGTTCTGCACGTAATAGTTGGCGTGGTTGAATAAATTGAACGCTTGCACCTGAAATTGCAGTTCCTTGCCTTCCCTGACTTCGAAGCTGCGTGCTAGCCCAGCGTCGATCCTCTGCAGCCACGGGCCGTAGAAAGAATTCAGGCCGATGCCGGGCGTGGGGCCACCGCCGTTGATGCCTGCAGCTGTGTTTGCGGTGTCCTGGTTAAAGGCGGTGTCGTTCAGGTTGTCATTGCCCGGGGGAAGGCCAGGAGCAGTGACTCCGCAATTGTTGAATGTGTTGCCGGTTATGGTAGTGGCCGAACTGGTGCATGCAGGACTCAACAACCCAGCGTAGGGGCGGCCGGAAGAGAACTCCATGACACTGCTCAGTCTCCAACCGGAGAGCAGGGCGCGTGCGGTGTCCGAGCGGGTCAGCTTCTCCAGTTCTGGCCGGTAGACGCTGGCAAAGGTAAGGCGATGGCGCTGGTCAAGCAGCGAGGGAGCATGGGTATTGCTGAAATCGAATTGATTGTTGAAGTCCATGCCATCGAGCATGATGCTCTTGGCAAAGGTGTAAGAAAATTGCAAAGAGAGACCTCGTGACAGGCGGCGCTGCACCTGCACGAAGAAAGAGTTGTAGTGATTTTGTCCGGGGCTAATCAGTTCGTTGATTTCATTGAAGCTGGAGGTGATGCGGCCTTCGGTGAGCAGACCGTTGTCCATGTTCGGCAGGGTGATCTCTGGGCCACTGCAGGGCAGCGCAGTTGCGGTCGGAGGACAGACTATGAACCTCGTCGTGCCTCGCAACGGATTCAGGTTTAAGTCGTAGGCGCTGCCAGAAAGCAGATGCACCCCGTGATCCCACATGGTGCCAATGGTCAGAGTCGTGTCCTCGAAGATCTCGCGCTCAATCTGCAAGCTCGCTTGCAGAACATAGGGTGCCCTGAACTGTGGAGAAACCAGGGAAATGTCGGGAGAAGCTGCGAACAGGGGGGAGTTAGCGGGGAGGATATTTGGAAACGTCGGCACCTGCTGGTTCGGCGGCCCCGCCTCATAAGTGACACTTGCCGAAGATTGCTGTGACGGCAGTCCGTTCGATACTACCGCGTTGCGATAATTCAGGCCGTTCATGTTGGTGTAGAACTGTCCGAATCCGCCACGCACTACCGTCTTCGACTCAGGTTGCCAAGCAAATCCGAAGCGCGGCGCCACGCGGCGAAACTGGTTTGGATACTGCCCGGTGAGCGGGAAGGCCAGATTCTTCTCGGGCTGCGGGTAAACCTGGAAGTCTTCGCGCAAGCCCATTTCCAGCGTCAACTTCGGCAAAGCCCGGAACGAGTCCTGGACGTAGAATCCATAATAGGGCACGGAAAAAGAAAAAGTCCGTGTCCCCGAGGCTTGGCTGAAGAGGTTGTATTTCCCCAGCGCAAAAGCCTCCAGGTTCGAAAATTCAAAACTTCCAAGGAACGACCCGAACTGGACGGCGGCGTTCGGGTCCGCGCCGCCATCATTGTTGTCGGCATCCCAGGCGCGGCTCATATCGAAACCGAATTGCAGCGTGTGCTTGCCAATCACGTAGTCGACGCGGTCGGCCACGGAGTACTGTCTTTCAAAAACCCTTCCAACAGAGAAAGGAGCGTTGCCCAGAATGAAGGCGGCGGGACTATCCAGAATCAATGTGGGGGTATTTGGAGCCGAACCGGTTGGAGTCGAGATCTGGTTGTCTTGCGAGGTTCCGGCGTGAAATTCGTTCAGCAGTTGGGGGGAGAAGGTGTGCGTCCATCCCAGGCTGGCTTGAAAGGCATGCACGTAGGCGTTGGCCAGCGTTTGCGTTCCGTAATTTCCGACGGTGGGATCGGTGATGACGCCTCCGGGGGAGTTGAAGCGGTTCACATTAAAAGTGAGGAACAAGCCATCGCGGGAACTGGCCTGATAGTCGAGCCGGGGCGTAACT
>JBAUVZ010000420.1:0-28669 GCA_049583505.1 Candidatus Sulfotelmatobacter sp. | reverse complement strand
ACAGCACCGCCATGAAATGCCAGTACCAGGCCGCGACGTCAACCACGATCCGCCGCCCCTCGATGGGCTTATGTTGCAGGGAAGTGATGCCCGCCCACAACAATGCAATGATCCCTCCCGTCAGATGTACCGCATGCGTCACCGTCAATAAATAAACGAAAGAACTGTTCGGGTTGGTACCGACAAAGAATCCGCGGCTTCTCAGTTCGCCCCAGGCCATCCACTGCCCCAGCAAAAATCCAAGACCTAGAACCACCGTCACGCCTAGCCAGGGAAAGCTTCTTTCCTCACCCAGCGAAACTCCCGGAATCGACCCCACCGGAGCCAGCGCCGCCCGCCGCGCAATCTCGCGCCGCGCACCTTCCATCGTCAAACTGCTCATCAGTAGGATTGCCGTATTGATGGCCAGCAGCACCCAGGGCAACTGCACTTCGCCCCAGTCGCGAAAGTAAGTGCGGGTGGAGTCGTCGAAGGTCGGCAAGCCCCGCCGTACCACATACGCGCTCGTCAGCGAAACAAACACCATGCTGACGGTTACGATCGCGCAGACTAGTCCCAGCCGCGCCCGGCGCAGGCGTGCCCCATAATTCGGAACGCCGTCTCCGCGGCCCTCATCACCTCCGCCGCCCAGAGGAGGCAGTGGTGGTTTCTGGTCGTGGCTCAGATGATCAACCGGACTGGTTGGGGTGTAAGTCGCCATAAGTACTCAGGCTGCCTCAGTGCGCAGCCGGGACCGTTGCCGGATCCGTCTGCATCACATAATCCTTAGGCGCTCCCGGAACTCCGTACTCGTAAGGTCCGTGATACACCACCGGAGTCACTCCGCCGAAGTTGTCGTGCGGCGGAGGCGTTGCCGTGGTCCACTCCAGCGTTGTAGCTTCCCAGGGATTGTCGCTCGCCTTCGGCCCTTTGAACATGCTCCAGAACAGGTTGATCACGAAAATGAACTGCGCCGCAATGGTGATTATCGCGGCGTAGGTCATGAACTGGTGAATCGGCATCAGCTTCGCCAGGTACGCCACTTCCGTATATTGCGAGTACCGCCGCGTCCCTCCAGCGATCCCTAGGTAGTGCATTGGCATGAAGATGGCATAGGTCCCGAGCAGCGTGATGAAGAAGTGCACTCTGCCCCAAGTTTCGTTCATCATCCGCCCGAACATCTTTGGAAACCAGTAATAAGTCGCCGCGAACATTCCGAAGATCGCAGCCACGCCCATGATCAGGTGAAAGTGGCCAACCACGAAATAAGTGTCGTGCAGTTGAATGTCGAGCACGGGCTGCGCCAGGAACGGTCCACTCAATCCGCCGGAGACGAACAGGGAAACGAAGCCGATGGCATACAGCATCGGCGTCTGGAAACGAATGCGCGCCTTATGCATCGTTCCCAGCCAATTAAACGTCTTGATTGCCGAGGGCACGCCGATGCACATCGTCAGCAGCGAGAAGGCGAACGCCGAATACGGGCTCATACCGCTCATGAACATGTGATGGCCCCACACCATGAACCCGAAAAACCCAATCGAGAGCATGGCATAGACCATCGCCTTGTAGCCGAAGATTGGTTTGCGCGAGAACGTCGATAGAATCTGCGAAGTCACGCCCATGCCCGGCAGAATCGCGATGTACACCTCAGGGTGCCCGAAGAACCAGAACAGATGCTGCCACAGCAGCGGCGAACCGCCCTTATGCCCCATGATCTGCCCGTTTACCACCACCAGCGGCACGTAAAAACTGGTGCCCAGGTTCCGGTCCAGCAGCAACAGGATCCCGGCCGAAAGCAACACGCCGAACGCCAGCAATCCAAGAATCGCCGTGATGAACCACGACCACACGGTCAACGGCATCCGCATCATCGTCATGCCCTTGGCTCGCATATCAAGCGTAGTCGTGAGGAAATTCAACGCCCCCATCAGCGATGCAATGCAAAAGATCGCAATGCTGGTAATCCACAAATCCGCCCCAAGCCCTTCCCCCGGACCAGCTTGCTGGACCGCGCTCAGCGGCGGATACCCCGTCCACCCATGCAGCGGAGCTCCCCCCGTGACAAAGAATGCCGCGATGATCGTCACGAAGGCAACAAAGGTAGTCCAGAACGAAAGCATGTTCAGGACCGGGAACGCCATATCCGGCGCCCCAATCTGAATGGGCAGAAAGTAATTTCCAAATCCCCCCTGCGGCGCCGTAGTCAGCACGAAAAACACCATGATCGTGCCATGCATGGTGAGCAGGCTGAGATAAGTCTCCGGCCTGATCTCGCCCACCAGCGGCAAACTGGCCGTCGGGTAGATCAAATGGATCCGCATCAGCAGCGACAGAAACATCCCGACAAACACCGCCGTGAGCGCCAGGAAGAAATACTGCATACCAATCACTTTGTGATCGAGGCTGAAGATGTATTTCCGAATAAACCCCTGAGGAGCGTGCGCGTGCGGGTTCTCCATGGCAACCATTTATTGTTTCTCCGCCTCCCGTGCTGCCAGCCACTTGTCGAAATCTTCCTGGCTGACGACGTGTACCATGCCGTGCATTTTGTAGTGGCCCAGGCCGCAGAGCTCGGCGCACGCAATTTCGTACTCGCCAATCACCGTCGGCTTGAAGTGCATGTGAATGTTGAGTCCGGGCACTGCATCCTGCTTGAAGCGCAACGAAGGCACAAAAAAGCTGTGGATCACGTCCACCGAGCGCAAACTCAGATCGACTTCGCGGTCCACCGGCAGATACATCGTGCCCGTCACTACATCATCCTTCGCCGCCGGATCGGAAGTGTTCAGTCCCACCGCAGCCTCACCACCTGCCGAGGGATCCATCAGCTTTACGCTCGTCCCGCCGTACCGTCCATCCGGCCCCGGATAGCGGAAGTACCAGGCAAACTGCATCCCGGTAACCTCAACCTGCACCGCCCCCGGCCCCGCTTGGTCGAAGCGCTGGCTGGCCCACACCCGGCTCCCCATCAGGTTTAACCCGACGAACAGAACGGTTGTCAGCACCGTCCACACCACTTCGAGCTTCACGTTGCCGTGGGAATAATCCACTGGCGGCGACGAAGGCTGCTCCCGGTATCGCCACGAAAAGTAACCCAGCGAAAGCTGTGCCGCCAGGAAAACAATTCCCATCAGCACCAGTGTGAGCGCGAATTGTCCGTCGATAAAGCCCGCGGCTTCGGCAGCTCCAGCCGGCAGCCACCAGGTCTTGGCGACAAAGAAGTACGTGCTGGCGAAGGTAATCAGCCAGATCACAGCCAGTAACGCGAGGCCCATTCCCCAGTCCTCCCAACACGAAACGATGACCCGAAACCACCCGAACCGATTTCACCACCGCGTCTGCCACGCTCAGCAGCGGAAGCAGCAGTCGGCGCCGAGTTTACCACAGCCGCTTGAGGATAATGCAATCGAGTTATCAAGAAACTAAAATTCGTCACGCGGGAATCAGATCTGCAAAGACAAACTGATCGCGGACCACAGTCTCACCGACTGAAACCGGCAGAACAGCATTGAACATGGGCCCTGCGTATACGAACGAATGAAATTCCCCGCGCTCGCCGCAGGGGTCCACCTCGTCAGGCAGCTCCGAAAGCAGCACTTCATCAAACTCGCGGCCCACGAACGACCGGTCGAGTTTTTCCGTGTCGATGCAAGTCAACTTCGCTCGCGTGCCACACGCAATCATCTCCTTCGCCAAAGCACGCGTAGGCAGCCCCCACACGGGAAACACCGGCTGCAGCCCCGTCTCTTTCATCTGCTCCTCCCGGTAGGCCCGCACGTCTTCGAGAAACAGATCGCCAAACGCAACACCTTCAATCCCTTCCGCAACCGCCTTGGCACAGGTTTGCGCCATCACCGCCTCGTACCGTTCATTGGAGCACGGCCAGGGCAGCGGCACCGCCCAAAGCGGCAGTCCTGCCGCCTCAGCCTGCCGCTCCACCAACTCGCGCCGCACCGCGTGCATCGCAACCCGGTCCGCCTCTCCGTTAAAAGTTGTCAGCAACCCGACCACGTCATACTCCCGACGCTGCCGAAGAACATGCAGGCTCCAGGCGCTGTCCTTGCCACCGCTCCAAGATAAAAGAATGCGCTTCAAAATCCTCCGCGTCCTCTGCGGTGAAAGGTTTTGACTCTATTTCTCCCTCCACTCCGGCACTCGCCCCGGAGTCCACGGCGCCCCGGCAGCTTCCATATCCTTCTCCAGCTTAGCCAGATCAACCTCAACCAGGGCTCGAAGATTACCCAGCTGCTCGGTGAATTCACCGGCGGCGATGTTGTAATTGTCAATATGAGTTTGCGTCGGCTTGACGAGAGCGAAGCGCTCACCCTCCATAATCGCGTTGACGCGGTCGTTAATCGACGATGGAATCGGTTCGTTACGCTTCTGCATCTCCGTATCTCCACGCAGCGCGCGCAGGATTCCACGATTCGCCCCCTCAATCGAGTCTGCCGGCCCGCCTAACTGCTTTTCTGCGGCCGGAGTTTCCCGCAGTGCCTCGCGAATCGTCTTCAGTCGCGCTTCTACGTCCTCGGCCGTGTGCACCGCCCCCGAGACTGCCCGGTAAAGACGAGCCACCTTACGCTGAAATTCCTCTTGCGCCGCCCGATCCGCCGCACTCAAGGAAGACGCACCGTCGGCCAAAACTTTGAAGCTCCGGGGCCCAGCCAACTCGGTAGCCGTTCCATCAAGCTTCTCGAACAATCGCACCGTATAGCTCCCGGACATCACCAGCGGCCCTTGCGCTCCCGCCGGCGCAAAGTCTTCGCCGTCCTCCTTATGCTCGCGTAGCGAAGCTGCGGGATAGCGCAGGTCCCACGCCGCCCGCTGGAAGCCCGCTTCAATGCTGCCCTCCACCCGGCGAATCGACGCACCCGATTCGTCATAAACCAGGAAGTACACCTCAGGCTTGGCTTCTTCCGCCTCGGTCCGCAACTGGTCATTCGTCGGATAGGGCAACGTCTGGCCTTTCTTAGCGGCTTCCTTTTCCGCGTCCTGACGTTTTTCCTTCTTCGTCTTCAACTTATCTTTCAAATAAGCCGTAAACACCGCACCATACGGAGGGTTGTCCGCCGTGTAAAACGCTTCTCCCTGATATCCCTTCTTCGGACCAGCCAGCGGATGCCGCTCGATGTACAGCAACGAATCCTTAACCGGAAAAAGTCCCGCAGGCTGTTCCAGGAATTCCGGCTTGATCTGCCGCAGCGCCGAAATATCGTCAAGCACGTAGAAGCCGCGCCCAAACGTCGCAATCACCAGGTCGCCCTCACGCGCTTGCATCACCATGTCGCGCACCGCGATCGTCGGCAACCCTCCCTTTAGTTGCACCCAGTGCTGCCCCCCATCGATGGTGAAGAACGCGCCGAACTCCGTCCCTGCAAACAGCAGGTTGGCATTCACCGTATCTTCTGCAAAAGCCAGCACGGTCCCATTTTCTGGTAAGCCCCCCGCAATCGACGTCCAGGTCTTGCCCGCATCGGTCGATCGCAGCAGGTAAGGTTTGAAGTCTTCGTTCTTGTGATTGTCGAACGCGGCGTAAACCGTATTGGCGTCGTGCTGCGAAGCCGACAGACGGCTCACATAAGTCGTCTCCGGAACCCCGGCAAACTTCTCGTACTTCGTCCAACTCTGCCCGCCATCGCCAGTGACTTGAATCAGCCCATCGTCGGTACCCACATAGAGTAGCCCCTCTTTCTTCGGCGACTCCGACAGCGCCACAATATTTCCGTAGAACGAGGTCGACGCATTCTTGGCCACGGCGTCCGGATCCCACACCTTCCCCATCACTGGAAGCTTGTTGCGGTCAATCTGCCGAGAAACGTCGCCGCTGATCGCCTTCCAGGTCTCGCCCCGGTCGTCGCTGCGAAACAATTTGTTTGCCGCAAAATAAAGCCGCGTGTGCGAGTGCGGGCTGATGATCACCGGCGAATCCCAGTTCCAGCGCAGCGGAGGCTCACCCTTGCCTTCCTGCGGCTGCAGCACCAGTTCCTGCCCAGTCGGCTTGTCGTGGCGCACCAGCACGCCGTATTGCGATTCCGAATAAATCGTGTTCGCATCCACCGGATCCACTTGCGACCGGAATCCATCTCCCCCGGTCGTGACGAACCAGTCAGAATTCATAATGCCGTTGATGTTGCGCGTCCGCGCGGGACCGCACCACGAGAAATTATCCTGTGTTCCCCCGCACACGTTGTAGAAGGGAAGTGCATTGTCCACCGCCACGTCATAGAACTGCACCGTAGGCAGGTTCGCCTTGAATTCCCAGTTCTTGGCATCATCCCAGGTTTCATACATGCCGCCATCGGACCCTAATAGCCAGTGCTTGGTATTGTCCGGATCAATCCAGATCGCGTGATTGTCCCCGTGATGATTCGTCTCTTCCACCTTGTGCAACGTCTTCCCGCCGTCCAGCGATTCCCGCAGGCTCACATTCATCACGAAGATGCGGTCCACGTTCTTCGGATCGGCGACAACTCGCGCGTAGTACATTGCTCCCGCATCGAATTCATTCTGCCGCTCCCAGGTCGCGCCCCGGTCATTCGACCGGAAAACGCCGCCCTTCCCATCGGCGGCCTCGATCGTGGCATACACCACGTTAGGGTCAACCCCAGAAACCGCCAGCCCGATTCGCCCCATATCAACCGTAGGCAGGCCGGATTTCAGCTTGTTCCAGGTAGCTCCAGCGTCAGTGGATTTGTAGATCGCACTCTCAGGCCCGCCATCGATCAAAGTAAAAACATGCCGCCGCCGCTGGTAAGCCGCCGCATAAACAATGTCAGGATTCGATGGATCAATCGCCACATCCACCACGCCCGTGTTCTCGCTGATTGTCAACACCGCCTTCCACGTCTTTCCTCCATCCGCCGACTTATATAAACCGCGATCGCCACCCGGCCCCCACAGCGGCCCTTCCGCCGCCACATACACCACCTTCGAGTCCCGCGGATCGACTACCACCCGCCCAATGTGCTCCGACTTCTTCAGCCCCAGGTTCTCCCAATTCTTCCCGCCATCATTCGACCGGTAGATGCCATCGCCGTAAGCCACGCTGCGCTGGCTGTTGCTCTCGCCCGTCCCTACCCAAACCACCGCCGGATCGTTCGGATCGAGCGTGACCCATCCAATCGAATACGATCCTTCCTTATCGAACACTGGAGTCCAGGTAGTGCCATCGTTCACCGTCTTCCACACTCCGCCCGAAGCCACGCCCACGTAATACTCAAACTTGTTCTTAGGATTCACCGCAATCGCCATAACCCGCCCGGAAGCCACAGCCGGCCCGATCAGCCGGAACTTGAGCCCAGAAAAAGTGTCGGCCGTCATCCCGCCTTTCTTCTCGTCCTTGGCGTCGTCCTTTTTCTCGTCTTTCTTTTGATCCTTCTTCTGATCTTTCTTGGTTGGTTGCGCCGCCGCATCCTTATCCTGCGGAGCGGCTATCAAAGTTGAGAATGCGAAGCAAACGGCTGCAACAACAATAGCGACATGCGATTTCACGAAGGGCTCCAATCCAAAGATTTTCAAAACTGATATGTATACAGGATTCCGTCGCTCCAGAGAAGCGTCCGGAGATCGAGCGGGTGCCCCATCCTTCTTTTCGCGCTCTTTGCGAAACGAGGGTGGGGACTTTGACTTCCTGGCTCATCGGAACAACTGGCGCACATCCGCTAAAATCAATCCCATGCCACCGAAGCCCCAAGGCCACGATACCCGCTACGTCAAAATGCAGAAGAACAACTGCTTCGTCTGCGGCATGAACAACCCCGATGGCATGCGCCTCAAATTCGTCCTCGATGAAGCCAGCCAAACCTTTGTCTGCCGCTTCCGCCTGGGCAAGCGTTACACCGGCCCGCCCGGCCACTGCCACGGCGGCATCATCGCCAGCATCCTCGACGACGCGATGGGCAAGGTAAACAAGCTGCATCACGTAATCGCGCTAACCCGCGAAATGACAGTCGAATACCTCAAGCCGGTGCCTTTGCACAAACCGCTTCGCGTGGAAGGCCGCGAAGTTAAAGTAGAAGGACGCACCCATATCAACGCCGCCGAGATCCTAAACGAAAAGGATGAAGTCCTGGCCCGCAGCCGCGGAACTTTCATAGCCATCGACCCCGAAAAGATGTTCGCCAAGTACGTAGCAAGTAAGTAGTAAGTAGTAAAGATAGCCTCATCAACTCATGTGGGGACATCCGCCCTCGGCTGTCCGCTGGGCGCAGCCCGGCGGCTTGCTGGCGGCTGAATAGCTGACAACCGGGGGGTACCGCGAATCCCAAACGCGCTGTAAAATAACTAAAGCTTCGCCGAAGCCCGATAGCCGAAGCCCGCACCCAGAAAAGAGTCCACCATGTCCCAAAACAACGGCAGCTCTCAGAATAACGGTTCCACCAGTCTCCGCCTGAAAACCGGCCTGGCCGAGATGCTAAAAGGCGGCGTCATCATGGACGTCACCAACGCCGAGCAAGCCTCCATCGCCGAAAAAGCCGGTGCGGTAGCGGTAATGGCGCTCGAGCGCGTCCCCGCGCAGATCCGCGCCGAAGGTGGCGTTGCGCGCATGGCTTCGCCCAAAAAAATTCGCGAGATCATGGCCACTGTCTCGATCCCGGTGATGGCTAAGTGCCGCATTGGGCATTTTGCTGAGGCGCAAATCTTGCAGGAACTCGGGGTCGACTACATTGACGAGTCCGAAGTCCTCACTCCTGCCGATGAAGCCCACCACGTCGACAAGCACGCCTTCAAAGTCCCCTTCGTTTGCGGAGCGCGCAATCTGGGCGAGGCCCTGCGCCGCATTGCTGAAGGTGCGGCCATGATCCGCACCAAAGGGGAGGCCGGTACCGGCGACGTAGTCCACGCCGTCAAGCACATCCGCCAGATCGTCCAGGAGATGAAAATCCTCACGGTGCTGGGTGAGGAAGAACTCTACGCCAAAGCCAAAGAACACGCCGCCCCCTACGAACTGATCAAGATGGTCGCGAAAGAAGGGAAGCTGCCCGTGCCGAATTTCTCCGCCGGAGGCATAGCCACCCCGGCCGACGCGAGCCTGGTAATGCAACTAGGCGCCGAAGCCGTCTTCGTAGGCAGCGGCATCTTCATGAAAGACTCGACCACCTTCGCCGACCCCGTGGAAGCCGAGAAGCGAGCCCGCGCCATAGTAAAAGCCGCGACGCACTTCAACGACCCTAAAGTATTACTTGAAGTAAGCGAAGACCTACAGGGCGCGATGAAAGGCCTGGCTGTCGCCGGACTAGACGAGGCGCAAATGCTGCAAACTAGGGGCTGGTAAGAGCCGATGTCTCCGACATGCCCGGCTGAGCGATGCCAAAGATCAACCCATTCTCGCCTAATAACCCCGTGCACTCGGAAATGTTTGTGGGCCGAACCGGGGAGCTTGAGAGGCTGGAGTCCTGCCTGATACAGACGAAGGCAGGTAGCCCTTCGAACTTTATGCTAACCGGCGAGCGCGGGATTGGGAAATCATCCCTTCTGAACTACATCAAGTATGTTGCTGAGGGTGCGATACCCCTCGATGGCGCTTCCGTCTCCTTCTTGGTGGTTGATACCGATATTGATTCCAACACAACGCAGCTCGGGCTAGTCGAGAAGATCAGGTTAGGGCTCGACAGAGCATTGGGCGACACCGAGCCAGGCCGTGATTTTCTGAAGCAGACGTGGCAGTTTCTCCAGCGGGTTGAGGGAGGGGGCTTCAAGCTTCGTGAAGCTGAAGAGAGCGCGAGCAGCGAACGCCTACTCGAGGAGTTCGCCTACTCGCTAGCGTCGGTTGGTGAACGAATCTCCAAACACACGAACTCCACGATCTTTGATGCGAAGTTTGACGGAATCTTGGTTTTGGTCGACGAGGCGGATAACGCATCTGCCGCTCTGCAGCTGGGATCATTTTTCAAGTGCTTACGGAGCGGCTTCAGCGGCGCGGATGTAATCACGTAGCTTTCGGAATTGCTGGCCTTCCGGAGCTTCGAAATGTATTGGCGACCAGTCATCAGTCGTCGTTGCGTTTGTTCGATGAGCTGGTGCTCGGCAGACTGTCAACTGGGGAAGCCAGCCAGGTCGTTGATGGAGGACTTCGACGCGCTAATAACGTGAACGGTCAACAGACGTCGATCACGGATGATGCGAAGGCTCACTTGGTCTATTACTCGGAAGGCTACCCCCACTTCATCCAGCAATTTGGATACTCGGCATTTGCCGCCGACACCGATGATGTGATTGATGTGGACGACGTTGGCCGAGGGGGCTTCGGAAAGCGTGGGGCCCTAGATCTAATCGGGGACCGCTATTATCGAGACAGCTATTACAACAAAATCCAGAAGGAGAGCTATCGCCAGGTCCTAAGAATTATGGCCGACAAACTGGACGACTGGGTCACAAAAAAAGAAATCAAGGCAAAGTTCAGGGGATCGGACTCGACACTTGATAATGCGCTGTTTGCATTAAGAGACAGAGACATTATTTTGGCTAAAGAGGGTGAGCGTGGTGTATATCGCCTTCACCATAAAGGATTCGCGTGGTGGCTTAAGCTCTACACCACCGACTCGAGCACGTTGCAGCAGGCATCACCGACGGCCGACCACGCAGGATAACGGCGGAAGCCATGTTGCCGACAGGGGGGGCTGGTCCACCCTTTCCATTCATCGCAACGCTCGCGGGTGCCCCGTCCTTGTCGCGTTCTCTGCGACAGGGCGGGGAATTTGACTTTGCATCTAGCGCGAATGCGGGTTCTAATCCCGCCGGGTCCACTCTCCCATCTGTGGAGAAGAAGTTTCCGCGCGGGGAGAGAACACTGAGATAATCTCCCCAAGCAACTTGACTTCCCGCTCTGCAAGACGAACACTGAAGCTGAACAGAGTGTTTGCACCACAGTATTTGCCGATGGCTCCGGATATCCGGAGCCATTCGTGTTAAGGGGGCTGGCCACTCTTGAAAGGTATCAAGCGCTCGCCTTCGCTCTAAGAGTTGCTTTGGATGGAGGGCGTTTATATCGGCATCTTGCTCTGCTGGCGGCGGGCAGGATGGTTGGGGTCGGTGAATTCGAGCAGTTCGATGGGCGCGCCGTTTTCGACTATGAACGCGACGCGGACGCCGTCGGATGGGCTGTTGGGAGGAATCAGGATTTCGCGGCCAGCAAGCTCGGAGGCGAGATCAGCCACTTCAAAGGCGACGTGCGGAACTTGCCGGATGAGATCAGGGACCGCCGCGTCCGCTTCGAAACGCATCCACTCCACGCCAAATTCGCTTTTCTCGTGGCTGACGACAAAGACTTTCAAGTGTTTCAAGTGAGTCTCGCCAGGCTTCGCTTCAGTAGTGGGAATTCCGATGTGATGGTACCGGCGCATTGTTTTTCGCTCTCCGTGGAATTGACACAAATTCTACCTGTCGTTACCGGCGGGTGGCCCAGGCCTCGGAATACCCAGTCCCGCAAAACCAGAGAGACATGGGGCGCCCCAGCGTCATAAGCGTGTAGGCCACCTGTGCAGCGTCACGACTGAGTCTGCGCCATCGCGGTGGGGGAAAGCGAGTTACTTTATCTGCGCAGTCTGCGAGGCCACGGCCAGCCACTTGCCATTGCGCTTCACAAAAACATCAGTCCATACATAGTGGTCACTGGATTTCTTGCCGTGTTCCAGGGTGGTTTCATCGTCGGTGCCGGTGACCACGGCAGTGTCGCCGAAGACTCGGACTTTCATGTTGCCCATGGTGGCCGAGGTCGTGTGGGCGGCCTTGATCTCAACGGATCTCTCGGCCTTGGTCTGGCTTTTGCCGTCAGGGGTGATCGCGATCCAGTCATCTGCCGCTATTTTTTCGAATGCTGCCGCATCGTGATTCTTCTCGGCATCGAGCCAGGCTCGTTCCATGGCCTGCAAAGTTTGCGAGACGGCGGCATCAGAATCGGTTTTAGGCTGCTGCGCCGGTGCACTCACAGTAGCGGAAAGAACCAAACTGAGGAAACAGATGTGAGCGAAGAATCTCTGTAGCATAGCAAGGCTCCCGTAAACGTCAGCAATTGTACCCCTGGGCGCTGAGGCGCGTACTCCCATGTCTCGCAAAACCCATGTCTCGCAAATCGGACATCACTTCGCATTATCCAGGTAAACTTCTCCGCCCTTCATCACGAAAACAACTTTCTCCATCACAGTAATATCCGCCAGCGGATCACCGTCCACCGCCACAATGTCGGCAAACTCGCCGGCTTCAATGCTGCCGATGTCATTGGCGCGTCCAGTCAGCTCGGCGCCGTTAATCGTGGCCGCGCGCAGCGCATCGAGCGGCGTCATGCCGCCCTTCACCAGCGCTCCAAACTCTTTCGACACCACGTCAGGATCGTCATCGATGCCGTAAGCAATTTTGAGGTGATGGGCCAGCGCACGCTGGAAGGCGGGTTGCTGCTCTTTCAGAATGGCGACGCCTTTGGCAAAGCTGACCGGGTCTCGTCCCTGCGAGGTTCCGGTCAGCATATCGTGCTGGAAGCCGTACAACGTGGGCACCAGCCAGGTGCCGTGTTGTTCCATTAAACGCGCGCCTTCTTCGTCCATGACCGTGCCATGTTCAATCGAATCCACGCCGGCTCGGACCGCCGCTTTAATACCCTCCGCTCCCTCCGCATGTGCCATCACTTTCTTGCCGGCACGGTGCGCGATTTCAACTGCCTTGGACATCTGTTCCTCGCTGAGCTCCTGCACTCGATAGTCGCTGATCGGGTCCATGACTCCGCCACTCGCCATAAGCTTAATCCAGTCCGCGCCATACTTGATGTCGCGCCGCACGACGTCGCTGATTTCGTCCACGGTGTCGGCGATATTGGGCCCGCGCGGCAATCCCGCATCAGGCGCCAAGACGTTGCCATCGCCATGTCCACCATTAAGCGACACGCAGCCTCCCGCCGAAACCATCCGCGGCCCGCGGATCAGTCCCTTATTGATGCTGTCACGAAGCGCCAGCTGCCCATACGCCGCGTCGCTCTCGCAGGCATCGCGCAGCGCGGTGAATCCGTGATCGAGCCACACCTGCAGATTTCGTACTCCCCAGATCGCCTTCTGCGGCGAAGACATGCGCAGGTTCGCAGTGGAGGACTGATCCTTGGGATTGCCCAGCACGTGGGCATGAGAATCGATCAGGCCGGGCACGACGGTGTATTTGGAAAGGTCCACGACGCGCAAGCCCGCAGGAGCAGAATCAGCTATGCGAAGAATCCGATCTTTCCCGACGATTCTCTTGTTCGGCGTGTATCTGTTGCGCCTGTAGCGTTCCCGCGATACAGCAAAAGGCAACCGCGAACAATGTGCACTGCCGCAGCATGGTCATAGTTTCTTTCCCCTCCAGAAGGAATAAGAAGACTATGGTGAGAGGGGTTCTGCTGACAACAAGAAAGCAGGCCGGTGGCCCGGCCTGAATTTCTACTCCCGAAGCTTACCCAAGCTGTGCCGGTGCGAGGAGATGCCGGAGCGGTGCGTGATGTGTCCACGGAGGTGATACAAGGGGTGGATTGCCAAACATCCGAAGCGCGCACTATTTTTAGGAAGGAGCCGTAGGAAAAGCTCATTCCCATGCAGCCGAGTCCGATGGCAGACACTTGCAGATTGCTTTTTCCAAGTTTGCGTTTTTGCATTGCTCTTAAGGCGAATCAGGCCCTGATCGAACTGCTCGGCAGCATCGCGCAGCGAAAGAGAGCGACTCCGGCTCAGATCGCACTGGCTTGGCTGCTCGCTCAAAAGCCGTGGATTGCTCCGATTCCAGGCACGACGAAACTCAACCGCCTCGAAGAGAACATCGGAGCGACCGCTGTTGAACTGACGGCCGATGACCTCCGCGAGATCGATAGCGCGGCCTCAAAGATCAAGGTGGAAGGATCTCGCTACCCGGAAAGGCTCGAGCGAATGACGGGTCTCTGAGGCGGCTGCCCCGCTCTTCGCTTTCGAATGGTGAGACTGGCCCTATTTCGCCGGCAGAAACTCTATCTTCACATCGCGGCTCGCAGACTTGAAGTCAAAGTCCGCAGTCACAAAAACGCGGTCGCCCGGCTCCGCCGCGAGCTCCACTCCAAAAGCGTCCACGTAAGGAATCTGTCGCTTCACCTTGATCAACGCCGCGCGAACCGCCCGCTCGGCATCGGCAGGCACAACTTCAAACCCAAACGCACTAAGCCGCGAGAGCACCAACTCCATCGCATCCCGGCCATGAGCCTTGCAGGTGATCCCGGCAATCTCGCCCCAATGCGGCGCCGCAATAATCGCCGCGCACCTTCCCGCCAGATGAGACTTGATGATCTCTGCCACCCGCGCCGCACCCGACTCGTCATCCAGGTAGCGCAAAATCGCGCTCGAATCGAGGACGTAGGTCACCATTTGTCTCTATTCTTATCCTGCCGCCGCCGCTCGCGCTCTAGTTCTTTCGAAAGGGAAGGCTTACCCGAAAAAAGCCCGCGCGTCCTGTCCACCAGTTCTTCCGAGACCGGTTCCAGAACAATGCGCGACCCCTCTTGCGTCACCGCGATGCGGGTCCCAGGTTTGATTCCCAGCGACTCCCGTATTTCCGAAGGAATAACAAATTGCCCCTTTGTGCTTACTGAAGTGATCTGTCGCATCATGCTTACATTGTATCACAGAGTAAGACAACGGCAACTTCTGCCCGCGCCATCTTGTTCGTTCTCTGTGCAACGGATGATTTCCCGAGCTACTCCTTACCCTCATACGCCCGCCTCAGCCCCTCTACATCAATCTTGATCATCTTCATCATGGCCTTCATCACGCGTTGCGACTTCTGCGGATCCTTGTCGCCCAGCAGCTCGCCCAGAGCCTTCGGGATGATCTGCCACGAAATTCCAAACTTATCTTTCAGCCAGCCGCACTGCATGATTTCTCCGCCTGCGGAGAGCTTCTCCCACAATTCATCCACTTCCTTCTGCGTTTCGCAATTCACAAAGAACGAAATCGCCGGCGTGAACTTATAGTGTGGGCCGCCATTCAGCGCCATGAATTCCTGTCCCTCGATCTGGAACGTCCCGGTCATTACCGATCCCTTCGGTCCGGGTCCGGCCTCTCCGTACCGCCGCACCTGTCCAATCTTGGAATTCTTGAAAATGGACGTATAAAATCTCATCGCCTCCTCAGCGTTGTCATCGAACCACAAGAACGGCGTGATCTTCCGCATGGACGATTCTCCTTCACTCGCTATTATGCCGGGTGCACCATCTTTTTTCGCGTTGCTTTGCGAAAAAGGGTGGGGATTTTGACTCTCAACCGGTTGGTCGGTCATCCATTAAAATCAAGTCGGCCTGTTTTGGCCCGAGACCGAAGGCTGAAGACCTAACACCGAATTCTTATGACCATCGGAGTCCTAGCCCTGCAAGGCGATTTCGACGCCCACCGCCGCCGGCTCGAAGAGCTGGGCGCCGAAGTTGTGCTCGTAAAGAAGCCCGAGCAGCTGGACGAAATCGAAGGTCTGGTAATCCCCGGCGGCGAGAGTGGAACGTTCCTGAAATTGCTCGGGGAAACAGGTTTCGAAAAGCTAAAGCAGTTCGTCCAGCTGAAACCCACCTTCGGTACCTGCGCCGGCGCAATCCTATTAGCCACCGAGGTGGAAAATCCCAAGCAGGCCGGCCTGGGCGCAATCGATATCCGCATCCGCCGCAACGCCTACGGACGCCAGATCGACAGCTCCATCCGCGAAGGCCAGCTTCTGCAAAGCTCTCTCAACCATAAGCCGGGCTCGGCTCTCGAAATGGTCTTCATCCGCGCCCCCAGGATCGAGCGCCTGGGCGCAACCGTTGAAGTCATCGCCACCGAAGGCGAAGATAGCACTCCGGTCGCCGTCCGGCAGGGAAGAGCGATGGCCGCAACCTTCCATCCCGAACTCTCCGAAGACACCCGCGTGCATCGGGCGTTCCTTGACTTGGTTTCGAACGGCTTGGCATCGAACGGCTTGGTTTCGAACGGAAAGAAGCCATAGCCGCCGAGACAGTATCTGCGTTAAGAACGCGGTTCCGCCGTTTCACAGAAATCTTGTCAAGACCCTGAGGGCACGGTTTTTGGATCAAGTCGTTGATTCGCTGGGAGAAATAAATGTGGCTAACCTGTCACATTTACCCTATGCGGTATGATATAATGGGTACATAGAGTCAAAACAGCGGCGCAGGCCTTCCGGTCTGCGCCGTTCGTGTTTCCGCGGCATTGCGTCGGCCATTTCCAGCCCCACACATCTCGCAGAGGAGCTCGGGAAGGGCACGACTTCAGTCGTGCCGCAAGCAGCGGAGGGGGGGAGCAGCGCTTCAGCGCTGCGTCAAGGCCTTACTGTGGAGGCAGCGGCAGGTGCTACCATCGGTTGTCTATGGTTCTCCAGGGCAAGATGGCCGGGTGCCCCATCCTTCGCGCACTTTGCGAAGGGTGGGATTCCACGAACGCCGACATTACGGGTTTCAATTTCCCTTAGTGCCCCCTGAGGTCTGCACCAGAATGGTGTATAATGGTGCTACGATGCCACTAGCGAAACGATCGCGCTCAAAATCAGTCCCCGTAAAGCATGTCCGGCGCAGCGTAACCTTGCCGCCCAAGATTGCCAAACAGGTCGAGGCTTTAGCCAGGGAACGCGATCTCAGCGATAACCGGGTCCTGGTGGAACTCATCGAGCAGGGAATTGAGGCCCGCCAGCAGAAGGAGAAAGCATTCTTCCAGTTGGCCGAACGCTTCCGCGCCGCCGGCGATCCGGAACAGGTCAAGCAGTTGGGCGACCAGCTAGGCCGCTTCGTCTTCGGCAAGTGATGCCTCGTCGATCGGCCAGGGGACAAAAGCTCTAGCCAATCCCCCTCGCCCGTCGCGTTATACTGACTTCATCTATGTCCGGGGATTCTCACAAGACGTTCTACCTCGAAACCTTCGGCTGCCAGATGAACGTCCATGACTCCGAAAAGGTCATCGGCACGCTGGTGCATGAAGGCTACCGGCAGGTGGAGACTGTCGAGCAGGCGGACCTGATTCTGTACAACACGTGCTCCATTCGGGATAAGGCGGAGCAGAAAGTCTTTCATCGGCTCGCGGACTATAAGAAGCTGCTGGCTCAGGGTAAGAAGTTTGGCGTGCTGGGCTGCGTGGCCCAGCAGGAAGGCGAAAAGATCTTCGAGCGCGCGCCGCACGTTTCACTCGTCTGCGGATCGGCCAGCTATCGCAAGCTTCCGCAAATGCTGGTGCAACTGGAAAACACCCAACTGGAAAACGCTCAACTGGAAAACGCCCAGCTTGAGGCAGGGAAGTCCCGCCCCCCGAAACCCGAAGCCCGAAGCCCTATCCGCATCACCGGGCTCGACGATCGCGAAACTGACGAGTGTTTTGAGACCGAGTTTACGGCGCGGACCAATCCGCACCGGGGATACATCACCATCATCGAAGGCTGCGACAAGTTCTGCTCCTACTGTGTAGTGCCGTTTACGCGCGGCAAGGAGCGCAGCCGGACTTCAGACTCAGTGCTCGCCGAAGCACGCGCCATGGCCGACCTCGGCTATACCGAGATCCAGTTGCTGGGGCAGAACGTGAATTCGTATAAAGATCCGGCAGGGAGGCGGTCTTTCGCCGAATTGCTGGCGGCGGTGGGTGAAGTGCCGGGGGTTCGCAGGGTTCGGTTTACGACTTCGCATCCGCGGGACTTTGGGCGGGACATTGTGGAGGCCATCGACGCCGTCCCTACGCTCTGCGACCACGTACACCTGCCAGTGCAGAGTGGATCAGACCGTGTGCTGAACGCCATGCAGCGCCTCTACACCCGCGAGCAGTATCTCGAACGTATTGCCTGGATGAAGGCGGCAAAGCGCGAGATCAGCATCACCAGCGACGTTATTGTCGGCTTTCCGGGAGAGACAGAAGCGGACTTCGAGGAAACTTTGTCGTTGCTGGAAAAGGTCGGGTACGATTCGGTATTCACCTTCAAATACTCCCCGCGTCCGAACACGCCCTCGCTAGCTCTGGAGGATGCGATTCCGGATGAGGAAAAGGCACGGCGGCTGGAGCTGCTGATGGCACGGCAGAGGGAGATCCAGATCGCGCGCTACAAGAAATACATAGGGATGGTATCTGAGGTAATGGTTGAAGGATGGAATCAAGCTCGAAGCCAGTGGATCGGCCGCACCTCGCAGAACAAGACGCTGAACTTCACGGCGCCGGAAGCGGCTGCTCCCAAGGTGGGAACCTACGTCCCAGTGAGAGCGACAGCCAGTTTTCCCAACAGCCTAGTCGGCGAAATGGTGGTATAAGAAGCGGAGAACGGTCGGCGGACTCATGTCGCCGCCGCCTAAGGAGGTCACGATGGAGGTTGAGATGACGATCCGAGGTCTTTTGATGGATCCAGTGTCGAATATGCCTATTGTGATCCTTAAGGATGTGGCGGGGGAGAGTGTGCTGCCCATCTGGGTGGGGGTTTACGAGGCGAACGCGATTGCGTTGGAGATGGAGAAGGTGAACACGCCGCGTCCGATGACGCATGATTTGATCAAGAATGTGCTGACTGGGCTGGAAACACAGGTGCACAAGGTAGTGGTGACGGAGCTGCGCGAGGATACGTTTTATGCGGTGATCTGGCTAGAGCGGAGCGGCGAAGTGATCAGCATCGACTCGCGGCCGTCGGATGCGCTGGCGCTGGCGCTGCGGGTGGATTGTCCGATATTTGTGGATGAAGTGGTGTTGAAGAACTCGAAACAGGCGGCGAACATGTCGGACCGCGTAACCGCTGAAGAGCTGCGCAAGTATCTGGAAGGGCTGAACGACGAGGATCTGGGAAAGTACAAGATGTAATTGGCAGTCTGTCGCCTATCTACAGTCCCTGTAGTTAAAGACGCAACACCCCTCCAAGGACGCTGGCTGCCGCGATCGTTCATCCCGCTTTACATAATACCTGTTATCGGACATTGCGTTTAGGGACGACGGACAGGTGTGTCCGCCGCACTCGGCTCGGCTGCGAAGACGATCTTGGGATGGAATAGAGTTCCGGCTATGCGAGTGGCTATGGCTATCAGTTCCCTTTGGCCGTAGAAGACTTTGACCTGGTTGGCTCGGGAAAGCTCGGGAAGGTTAACGGGCCGGCCGCTGCGGATGCGGGCGGTGGTGAGTTCGTCGGCGGTGACTGAAGGAAACTGCGGCAGGAGCTGGCGGGGGTGGATCAAGAAGGCAGTTATGGCGTACGCAACAGCGGGTTCCTCCACTCCGCTTCCCTGTCCCCTCGGGAAAGCGAAGCTCCGGTCGGAATGACAATCATTGATGAGCTCTTCGTTTATTTGTTCCTCGTTTCTTTGTCCCTCCTTTATTAGTCCTTCCTTCATTTTTGCCTTGATTTCTTCGAGGGTATGGGCCTGGGTGATATCGAATTCGGCTACGGCGGTGCGGCGCAGGGATTCGAGATGTGCTCCGGAGCCGAGACGCTGGCCCATTTCGTGCGCGACTGAGCGCATGTAGGTTCCCGAGGCTACTCGAGCGCGGAACTGGGCGCGGTCGCCTTCGACGGAGAGGATGGTGAATTCCTTGATCTCGACTTGAACCGGCTTAAGGACTACCTCTTTTTGTTTTCTTGCCAGCTTGTAGGCTGGGACGCCGTGGATCTTCTTGGCCGAGAACGGTGGCGGGACCTGCTCGATTATGCCGAGGAATCCGGCGGCAAGTTTCTGGACATGCTGCAGGCTTAGGGTGACAGGGCGCGGCTCGCCGAGCGGGTCGCCGTCGGCGTCATAGGTATTGGTGGCGAAGCCGAAGCGGATGACGCCTTCGTAGCTTTTTTCGGAAGTGGTGTAGAACTGCGCCAGGCGGGTGAGGCCGCCGGTGACGAGCGGGAGGACGCCGGTGGCCAGCGGGTCGAGAGTGCCGAGATGGCCGACGGAGCGCTGCTGCAGAATGCGGCGCATGCGGTTGACCACGTCGTGCGAGGTCCAACCGGCGGGCTTGTCGATGATGATGAGGCCATTCATTGGGGAATTTGGTAATTTGGTAATCGGGTAATTTGAAGCCGGCGCGAGCATGCCTCGGATTTTCAATTGCTAAATTACCCGATTACCAAGTTAGCAGACTTTCTATGCTTCCCCTTCGCGACGACCAGCCTCGGTACAGCACTCCCTGGGTGAACTATTTTTTGATTGGGCTGAATCTGGTGATTTTCTTCTTCGAGGCAACGCTGGATCCGCGGAGCCTGGAGCTGTTGATTCGTCAGTTTGGCGTGGTGCCGTCGCATCTAGCTTCGTTTCTATCAGGCTCACCGAAGTACTCGTTTCCCGCAGTGGTGCTTCCCTTCTTTACGTCGATGTTTCTGCATGGGTCGTGGCTGCACGTGATCGGGAACATGTGGTTTCTCTACATTTTTGGCGACAATGTCGAGGACTACCTGGGACACTTCAAATACCTGGTGTTTTACCTTCTCGGCGGGTTGATTGCCATGGCTACGCAGGTTGCGGTGAATCCGCATTCAGCAGTACCCACGGTGGGAGCGAGCGGAGCGATCGCGGGGATACTGGGAGCGTATTTCGTGCTGTATCCAAAGGCCCGCGTGCTCACCTGGTTCTTCGTGTTCGTGCTGTGGATTCCGGCGTGGATCATCCTGGGGTATTGGTTTGTCTTGAATTTTCTGAGCGGAACCGAGACTGCGCTCTCAGTGCACCGGCAGAACATGGGAGGAGTAGCCTTTTGGGCGCATGTGGGCGGATTTGTCGCCGGGGCTGTGATGATCAAGCTGTTCCCAGAGCGGTCACGGCGCTATCCGTATGCATTCCAGTAAGTTTGTGGGGAAAGTCAAAATCAACATCAAAGTCAAAAGCGACGGACAGGAGTGTCCGTCCCACACGGACACTCCTGGTCACACGGCTATTTCTTGGGGCGCGACTCGGGCGGTACCAATCCTGATAGGCGGTAATAGACGACCAGCTGGCCGTAGTGTTCGCCGGAATGCTCGATGATTCCCCAAGCCATGTCGGAGACGCGGGTCTGCTGGTTGGCAAAGGGGTCGACTACAAGGTCGGACATTCCTTTGTCGCCTTTTGCTTTGATGGCGGCGGCGCCGTCGGCAAAGGCTTTTTTCACGAAGGCAACGACGTCAGCCTTGGTTTTGTAGTCAGCGCGTTTGGGATCTTCTTCTGCTGGCGGTTTTTGTCCCAGGGCGAGATTGGTGAAAAAATAATTTACGTTAGAGGCATGGAGCAGCGCCTCGGCGAAGCTGCGCTGCGCGGGCGTGGGCTTGAAGTCGTATTTGTCCTCGGGAAAGTCTTCGGCCATGGCGGTGAGCTTGCGGCCAATGTCGTTCCAGGAGTCGAGAACGACTTTCGAGGGACTATCGGGCGGCTTTACCGCGGCTTCCTTCTTGGCATCTTGTGCGTGGGCGGGAAGAGTCAGAATCGCTGCAGCCAACAGTGTTGCGGCTAGAAACGGCGCCTTGCTCATGGTGATTTCCTCCGGGACTTCTTGTAGGCGAACGTAATCTTAGCCGGGATTTCTTCCTGTGTAAACGCCGGATCGCGGCAGTTCTGAAAATAAGTCCAGCAACCCCAGGGCAAACAGACGTTAAGTGTTTAGTTATCGCTTCACGGCAATATCAAAAGCAGCGGGCGAGGGCGCCCGCTCTGCACTGTCAGATGCCGTTGGGGCGCTGGCGGATTAGCGAGAGGAATTCCGAGCGCGTTTCATTCTCGTTGCGGAAGCAGCCCAGCATGGAGGAGGTTACGGCAGCGGAATGTTGCTTTTCGACGCCGCGCATCATCATGCACAAGTGGCGGGCCTCGATGACCACGCCTACGCCTTGCGGTTCGATCACCTGCTGAATGGTCTCGGCGATCTGGGTGGTAAGGCGCTCCTGAATCTGCAGGCGGCGGGAGAACAGTTCCACTAACCGCGGAACTTTGCTGAGGCCGATCACCTTGCCGTTAGGAATGTAGGCCACGTGCACCTTGCCGAAGAAAGGCAGCAGGTGGTGCTCGCAGAGGCTGAACATTTCGATGTCTTTGACGATCACCATCTCGTCGTAGCCGACGGTGAAGAGCGCGCCCCTGAGCAGGGCTTGGGGATCCTCGGTGTAGCCGCGGGTGAGGAACTGCAGGGACTTGCGAACGCGATGGGGAGTTTGCTGCAGACCCTCGCGCTGCGGATCTTCGCCGAGGCGGACGAGCATTTCCTGGACCAGGTCTTCGAAGCTGGCGCTGGTAAGAGTTGAGGGCTCGGTTGAGGGTTTCATAGTTGAGTCGATTTGTAATTTTGTAATTGGGTAATTTGAAAATCGTTATCCTGCGTACTCGAAGGAATTCATCATGGTTTCTTCCAGTCTTACTCTTTCAAGATGCGCGAAACGGAAGCCACGGTGCACTATTTCGTAGATTCGGATGCAGAGATTTTCTGTGGTCGGTACCTCTTTGGCGAATTCCTGGAGCGTGTTCAAATTCTCATGGGCGTAGCGGGCGAGCACTTCCCTTTCGATAAAGCCATCGAGATCGGTCAGGTTACAGACCATGCCGGTTTTCTCATCGACGGGGCCGCTCACGGTTACTTCGACGACATAGTTATGTCCGTGTCCATAAGGATTGTTGCATTTGCCGTAGGTGGACTGGTTCGCTTCGTCCGACATGGCTTCGCTGTGGAGGCGGTGGGAGGCGGGGAACAAATAGCGTCGCGAGAGGTGTGCCTTCATTTTGTGAACCTTGTCATCTTAATTTCGGGACTCGTCATCCTTCCACGGGTCATTTTCCGCACCTCATGCTTCTCCGTAGAAATCGACAAATAAATCTGGGGTTTCGTAAACCCGCACGCGGTGCAGCTTGGCACGTTCGAGCTTGGTGACGAGACGCTGCCAGATGGCGATGGCGATGTTCTCAGTGGTTGGGATTTGGTGCAGAAACTCAGGAACCTCTTTGTTGAGGAAGCGGTGGTCCATGGCGTCGAGCACTTCGCGGTGCATGACCTGTTTGAGCTGTTTAAGGTCGACAACGAAACCGGAGCGCGGATCGACTTCACCCTTTACCGTGACTTCGAGAGTGTAGTTGTGGCCGTGGCCGTTAGGGTTATTGCACTTGCCGAAGACGCGGCGGTTCTCCTCTGGAGTGAATTCCGGGTTGTGGTAGTAGTGCGATGCGGAAAATTCAGCTTTGCGCGTGAGATAGACCATAAGAACCAGTGGCCAGTTGTCAGTGGCCAGTTGCCAGTAGAGACCCTTCCTCAGAATAGTTGCGGCCCTTCCAGTGCACATTTCCGTTGGCGTGGACTCTCTTCGAACGCAGCAGGAGATAAGAAAAGAGAGGAAGTCCGAACAAGGCGAGAATACTTGCGTCCCAAAAGAAATGCGCGCGGCGGATTCGCAGGAGCAAGAAGGCATACAAGATCACACCGAGCGTTCCCGCCACAGCGGCGGGTTGCCAGTGCCCGCGCAAAGTGGTGGCGAGGCTGATGGAGAAGCTGGCTACGATCAGGACAAACTCAATGGCGCGCAGCACGGCCAGGCGCGTGGGTGAGGGGAACAAGAGCGCCAGATTCTTGGTCCAGCCTTCGCGGAGTTGGGTAAAGCTGCGATACATGCGGGTTTGGACCGCGTCCCCGGCGTGGCGGAAAAATATTCTTCTGCCGGAGCGCTTCACGGCTCGGGCAAGAGCTACATCCTCGAGCAGGTTGCCGGCGATTGCAGCGTGTCCGCCGACCGCATCGTAGGCTTCGCGAGTGATCAGGATGTACTGTCCGTTGGCGGCCGCCGCAGGAGAATTGGGATCGCTGACTTGGGAGGGGCGATAGCTCGCGGCCAACTCGGCGAAGATTACGGGCATGACGGCCTTTTCCCAAAGGCTTTTCACGATTTGCTCGGGCGAGTAGGAGAGCAAGGCCGCGCCGTGACGCTTCGCTTCCTCGAGGGCGCGTGCGAGTGAGCCGGGGAGGTGAATGGTGTCGGCGTCGGTGAACAGCAACCATGCGCCACGGGCTGCTTTAGCTCCGGCGGTGACGGCGTTGTTCTTGCCGGTCCAGCCTGGGGGGAGCGGGGCGGCTTCGATGACTCGGACGTGTTCGGCCGAAAATGCGGAAGCAATCTCGCGGGTGCGGTCGGTGGAGTGATCGTCGACCACGATGATTTCAAAAGGAATGGCGTCATTCTGTGACAGCAGAGAGCGGAGACATGCGCCGAGGGAGGCTTCTTCGTTGCGAGCCGGGACAATGACCGACACTGCGGGCACCGGCACCGCGGGCCGCCCGGAAGCTGTGTCTGTCGCAGGCATACGCCGAATCCTTTATTATAGCGGGGTGCGAGGCATCTTTTGTTTTACGCGCTTTACCGGCGGGGCTGCACCGGTCTTCATACTGCTTTCGATTCTGCTGACGCTATCCGGATGCTGGAGCGGGTCGCGGCCGTCACGGATCGGCATGGCCGCTCCGGATTTCACGGTGCGCGACTCTGATCGCACGATTACTCTGAGCCAGTTCAAGGGGCAGGTGGTGGTGCTGAATTTCTGGGCGACCTGGTGCCCGCCCTGCATCGAGGAAATGCCGTCCCTGGTGCAGATGCAGGAGAGCATGAAGTCGAAAGGCGTGACTGTTCTGGCGGTGAGCGTCGACGTTGACGAGAAGAACTATCGACGGTTTCTGCGAGACCACAACGTAAATCTGCTCTCGGTGCGCGACGCGGACCAGAAAAGCAATGAATTGTATGGAACCTTCAAGTTTCCAGAAACCTATGTGATCGACCGCAAGGGCGTCGTGCGGCGCAAGTTCATTGGGGCGGTGGATTGGACGGAACCGGAGGTTATTGATTTCCTGGGGAAACTATAGGCGTACTGCCGGCGCTGAAGCCCTTGGACTCCGGACGTTCTACGCGGCGCTTAAGCGCCGCTCTTCCACGGTACTGCAGACATTCACACATAACCGGCAAGAGAAAAATCAACGTCAAAGGCGACGGACAAGAGTGTCCGACCCACACGGTCACAGTTTCACGCTGCGCAGCCGGAGGGCGTTGGTGATCACCGAAACTGAGCTGAAGCTCATTGCCGCAGCGGCGAAGACGGGGCTGAGCAGGATGCCAAAGAATGGGTAGAGCACGCCTGCCGCGATGGGAACGCCGATCGCGTTGTAGATGAAAGCGAAGAATAGATTCTGCCGGATGTTGCGCATGGTGGCCTGGCTTAACTTGCGGGCACGCAGAATTCCGGTGAGATCGCCTTTCACCAGCGTGATGCCGCCCCTCTCCATGGCGACATCGGTGCCCGTACCCATGGCGATGCCGACATCGGCCTGGGCGAGCGCGGGGGCGTCGTTGATGCCATCGCCCGCCATTGCGACTACTCTTCCCTGCCCTTGCAGCTTGCGGATTATCTCTAACTTCCCTTCCGGCAGAACTTCGGCTTCGAATTCTTCGATGCCGAGTTTTTTTGCGATATCGGCAGCGGCCAAACGATTGTCACCGGTAAGCATGACGACGCGGATGCCGAGGGCTTTGAGACCGCGAAGGGCGTCGGGCGCTGAATACTTTAATCGGTCCCCGACGACGAGGTTGCCGACATACTTGCCATCGATGGCGACAAAAATGGACGTGCCTCCTAACACCTTTCCGTAACTTAAGCCCGTGCCGGGTTTGAGGGCGCCTACCTCAGCCATCAGGGCGATGTTGCCGACGGCCACTTGCCTCCCGGCAACGATGCCGCGGATGCCTTTGCCAGTAACGGAGTGGAACTCTTCCGGATTGGAGAGCTGCATGCCTTGCTTCGCGGCGGCATCAACGATCACGGGAGCCAAGGGATGTTCGCTGGCTCGCTCGAGACTGGCGGCGAGGCGCAGCAATTCGGGATCGTCCACGAACGCTTGCGAATAACTTCCCAGCTGTGGCTTGCCTTCGGTTAGCGTCCCGGTCTTGTCGACTACGAGGGTGTCGACTTTTTCGAGAATCTCGAGCGCTTCGGCATTCTTGATGAGCACGCCGGCGCGGGCGCCGCGGGCTACGCCGACCATGATTGCCATGGGGGTGGCGAGTCCTAACGCGCAAGGGCAGGCGATGATGAGTACGGCGACAGCATTCACGAGCGCGTGCGCGAGGCGCGGTTGCGGACCCAACAACCACCACGCGAGAAAAGTGATCCCCGCGACCGCTATCACCACGGGAACAAACCAGCTCGCCACTCGATCGGCGAGCCGCTGGATGGGAGCGCGGCTGCGCTGTGCTTGACCGACCAGTTGCACGATGCGCGCCAGCAAAGTTTCGCTGCCCACGCGCTCGGCACGCATCACGAAAGAGCCGGTGCCGTTGATGGTGGCGCCGATGACTTTGCTCTCGGGCGATTTTTCAACCGGCATGGACTCGCCAGTAATCATGGACTCGTCAACGCTGCTGCGGCCTTCGAGCAGGACGCCATCCACGGGGATTTTCTCTCCTGGCCGCACGCGCAGACGATCGCCGGGCTTGACCTGCGCGAGCGGAACATCTCTCTCACCTCCGTCTGGACTGAGCAGGCGCGCAGTTTGGGGACTGAGATCGAGGAGCGCAAGAATGGCAGCGCTGGTGCGGCTGCGGGCGCGCAGCTCGAGGACTTGGCCGAGCAACACCAGAGTGGTGATGGCGGCTGCGGCTTCGAAGTAAACGTCGGGATATCCCGACATGCTGCCCGACATGCCACCAGACCCAGCGCGCAGAGACTCGGGAAAAATCTGCGGTACGAATGTGGCGACAACACTGTAGCCGTAGGCAACGCCGGTTCCCATGCCGATCAGGGTGAACATGTTCGGACTGCGGTTGATGAGAGACGTCCAGAAGCGCTGGAAGAACGGCCAGCCGCCCCAGAGGACGACGGGCGTGGCCAGGGCGAACTCAAGCCGGGGCACATTGATCAGAACGCCGTCGATGTGGAGGTCAATCGTCAACTTATAACCGAGCATGCCGCCCATGGCGATCGCCATCAGGGGCGCAGTTAGCGCGAGGCTTACCCAGAAGCGGCGAGTCATGTCGCGCAGCTCGGGATTTTCTTCGGAAGATGCGGTGACCGTGCGGGGCTCGAGGGTCATGCCGCAGATGGGACACGAACCTGGTGCGGGCCGCACGATCTCGGGATGCATGGGACAGGTGTACTCCGTGCGCTTGGAGGCGAGTGGGACGTCTGGTTCGAGCGCCATTCCGCAGGAAGGGCAAGCGCCCGGCTTGGTTTCGCGCACTTCGGGGCACATGGGGCAGACGTAGGACGTGCTCGCGACTGCGGGCGGCGACGGCTGAGGTTCAAGGTTTAGGGGATGGTGGTCCGCAGATGGGGTAGCTCTTGCGGCACCGAGCATGACTAGGTCTCCGGGGCGTGCAGGTACGGTCGTGAGATATTTCGCTGGGTCTGCCTTAAATTTTTCCGCGCAGGGCGCGCAGCAGAAGTAGTAGTTCGTTCCGCTGTGCTCGAGGACATGGCTGGCGGTCGCGGGATTTACATTCATTCCGCAGACTGGGTCGCGTTCGAGCGTGGAGGCTTGGTCTGATGGTTTCGTGGACATGAGCCCTGGGATCAGTCAGGAGATGCAGCGTCCGCTCCGAGCTTCGATGCTACACGCTTCGATGCTACATCTTTTGATGCTACATGCTTCGATGGACAATGCTCTATATTGGATTCAGCCCGGCGGACAGGCTGGGCTTCTGCTTTCATGATTCATTAGCAGCAAAGGATTATGCCATGACTTATCTGGACGTGGTTTTTCGCTACGGCGCCGCGCCGGGCGAGAATGAATTGCGAGCCATCGACGGCATGCGCGAGGTCTACGGAGTACGGCGCGTGCAGTTCAACGAACGGGAGCGCACGGTGCGGGTGGAGTTTGACGCTTCTCGCCTTAAGGCGGAGGCTGTGGCGCGACTCTTGCGTGAAGCTGGAGTGGATGTGCGGGAGCGTTTGGCGCTGGCGTAGACCTGCCCGCGAAGACGGGGAGTTGGGGGAGGGCTTGGGGCGGCGCGATCGTTGTTACGATCGTTGAACCAGATGGGGGAAATGCAAAGGGGCGCCCAAGAAAACCTCTGGCCGAAGTCATTCTTGGAGCGCCCCGTTGCGCGCCACTTCGTCTGGGCTTTAGGTAAGCACATGGCGTGCCGTCTGTAAGCCACTCAAAATACAAGCGCCGTGCTCTGCCGAGCTTGTAGGAATTGCTCTGAGCCGAGAAAGATTTACTTCGGGCCCAAGGCGCCTAGCCAATGGCCGGGGAATGCTTGTGGAAAAAGCTTAAAACCTCGGAATTCTGCGTCCTCGCGGCAGTAGGTGGAAGACCTTACGGAAGGAGCAGTTGACTTTATCTGAGGTTGATTTTCTGCTTTTGAGGCATTGGGGTCTACGGTTCCAACACACTCGCGACGCGTTATAGGGCAGAATACGGGAGCGGAAGAAACTCCCCGAGGCTCGGCGGGCGTACAATGTTTGCGTTTTCCCTTTCCTTCCCCCTGCGTTGAGTCTACATGATGGCCCTTTGGACAGGGGTGAAGCATGGCCGCGCGGGTGGAGAGACCGTTAGCTGCGAAGCAGCGACAGCGGTCTACTCCAACACGAGTTCGGCGGCATACACAGTTCTACCGAGAGGACCGATGGCAGAGACGTTCGAAGCATACCGAAACCGAGTCCTGAGCTATCTCGGCGATGAGGAGCCCATCGGTGTCCAACAAGCCACCCCATCCCAGCTCGAGCGTCGACTGCGCGATGTCGCGCCCGACGAGTTGATCCGGCGTCCTGCACTTGAAAAGTGGTCAATCGCCGAGATCG
>JBAUVZ010000419.1:0-2174 GCA_049583505.1 Candidatus Sulfotelmatobacter sp. | reverse complement strand
GTCTTGTATCGCAGGTCCTTGTCCATTCACCCGCGTTGAGCTCAACGACTTCTCAAAGCCTGCCCGGAACATTAAGGCGTCCGTTCGCAACTGGTCGGATACGACTACATTCCTGCTACAAGCCGAGGTGTTTCATACGCAGCTCAGAGACACAGTTCGTACGGCGTACCCAGTAATTTTTGGCAGATCGCTGAATTTCACCTTGCCCGCCGATGCTCGGGGACCAGCCATTGAGGCCGAGATGAACAGAACTCAAATTACTTTTATTCTGGCGCCAAATGCGGAACTAAGTTGGGCCGACTGCAAAGTCAGAGTGGAGTCGAATCAGGCAAAAGACTATCGGTGCGAACTAAAACCCGGCTATCAGTTTCAATAATCGTGGCGCTCAAAGTGTGTTGGCTCAACCTGAAATGGAGAAGTGACGTTTTCCGTTAGTGAAGATTCCGCCCCTTCAGGGCGGGGATTTTCAAGGCATGAGGGCTTATCGTCCGATGCCTGTTTCTGGATGCTTAGCGCGAGAGGATCAGTTCCCGCGCTGATTTGCATCGGCTCGATGAGTCCTACCAAGTTATCCCTTAGCATGGTTGCATCTCTGCAGAGCCCGCTTCTGTTTCACCTGGCGAGGTCATTGTAGTCGTGTTCGAAAGATGCGCAAGCGATTCTGCAGCCCGTCGTAGCTGCCGCTGGTGACGTGCTTGTTCGAGCTTGCGATCGCGCACCGCGTGGATCTCCGCCAGTCGCCCGGCAAGCATATCGTGCGGTGTCACATAACCGATGGCGCTGTGCAAGCGTACGGTGTTGTAGTAATCCACGTAGGTTTGAATCAGGCGCAGCGCATCTTCCTTGGTCAACGGTGTGCCGGGCCGAATGCACTCGGATTTTAGCGATTTGTGCCAGCGCTCCAGCTTTCCGTTCGATTGCGGATAGTAGGGCGATGTTCGCACGTGCGTCATTCCCGCGATGCGAATGAATTCCTTGAAATCTCTGGCGATGAACTGTGGTCCGTTGTCGGAGATGATCCGGGGTTTCGCTTCCGGATATTTCTCCCGCGCTCGTTGCAGGATGACTTCGATCTCCGCTTCCGTCATCGATTCCCGCAGATCCCAATGAACGATCGCACGGCTGTAGCCATCCAGAACGCTGCACAGGTAGTAGAAGGTGCCGCTCACGTTGATGTAGGAAACATCGATGTGCCAGTGTTGATGTGGCTGCGGCGGCTGCTCGAAACCGGTCCCCTTGCGCGACGGCTTACCCTTCCATCGTGAGAGCAACCCGGCCTGTTGGAGTACGCGCCAAACGCTGGAGGGGCTGACGGCCACCACATCCGCATCCAGCATCATGAACGTCAGTCGTCGATAGCCTTCCAAGGGATGTTCCTGGTGGAAGCCGATGATGGCTTGCTTTTCCCACGGCGCGAGCCAGAAATCCCGGGGGACCCAACCGTTGTGTTCATTGACACGCCCGTAGCGCTCTCGCCAGTCGTAGAACTTGCTGGCACGCACACCCAGCCAACGAATGAATCGTCCGGCGCTGATCTCGGTCTTTTCCGACCAACACCGGACGAAATCCACGACTACGTCCCGCACATCGTGCGGCACCCACACCTGGGTCAGAGCTCCCCAAGACTTTTTTTTAAGGCGATGTGCTCGGCCATCAGTTCGGCCAACACCTCGTCCTTGGTCTGGATCTTCTTTTCCAGAAATTCAATCCGTTGTTGTTCGGCTTGGTGGTCCGGACGGCTCTTGCCCTGGAAGGCGGCAGCACCGTTCTCAAAGAATTCTTTTTGCCAACGGTAGAACACCGTTGGCTGCAGGCCCAGTTCTTCACACAGATCAGAAACCGGCACTTTATCCAACAAGTGCCGTCGTAGAATGGCCACCTTCTCCTCTGCGGTGTAGTGTTTTCGCTCTTTTCGCATGCGTCCTCTCCGTTATCTTAACGGAAGAACGCCCTCTCCAGTTCCAGCTGAGGCAAGACAATTCAAGTCTCCTTGATTCCCGATCAGGGAGCGCTTAGTTTACATCTCTTGAGGCATTCATAAAATTGCGATTGCTCAGTTGTTGCAGTGATTCTGTTGAGACCTTCCTGGCGCGCTCGTCCAGTCAGCGGATTGTCGGCAAACCGGCAGTTATCTTCGACGACCTTGCTCTACGGCGAGTCGGAATGTTACTGGG
>JBAUVZ010000418.1:0-10828 GCA_049583505.1 Candidatus Sulfotelmatobacter sp. | reverse complement strand
TTTGCCGCATGACGTCCCGCACCGGCAGCACTTTAGGCTTGAATCCGGCCCGGATCGAGCGGGCTGAATAAAAAAGTTCATACTCCTTCTGGAAAAACAGTTCGTACTCCCGGGGATGGCTCAGCGCGTAATCCAGATACCGTTCGCAACCTTCTTCCGGAGAAGCAATTCCTTCCATCTGCGCCGCAATCTCCCACGGTATGCGCTGCAGCAACCCGCGCAGAATATCGTCCCGGTCGCGGAACCGCCGGTATACCGCCGGCGTGTTCGTCCCCGCCGCTTGCGCCACCCTGCGCATGGTGAGCGCCTTCTCCCCGCCCTTCTTCCATAGCTTTTGCGCTGCATTCAGTATTTTGCCTTCCAGGTCAGGGTCTGGTCGTCGCGGCACGTGGTTCCCTCCAGGGAAAACGAATCCTCGGTTATGTATACATCGTGAACATAACAATGTACAGGAAATACCCGCCCCGTTGACCGGCCATGTTACCAAAGTTTATTTCCTTGAAAATTATGTTGACACCGTAAATATAACGCTGTATAAGTTACTAGTTAATCGTTTTAATTGGTATTCGGGCCCCCTCTGCGGTATCCAAGTGCCTTCAGGAGTTTGCTACGATGTACTCATGGGACAACCCCGACGATAGAATCTCTATCGCCCAGATGAATTCAGAGCTCCAGCACGCCCAGCTGGAGCTGCTCAGCGCCCATTGCGCAACACACCAGCTGCGGCTGCGGTTTTCTGCGGACGATTTGGCCCGGTTTGGGCAACGCGATATCCTTCGCAAGTCGGTGCAGTCGGCCGCCGCGTTGAGCGAATATTACACGTCGATCGAAAAGAAAATCCCCGCGGTGGAAGCGGCTTCCGAGCCTTTGACTCGGCTCACTGAGGAGCGCATCCTCGAGGCGGTCGAGCTGGTTTCTTGCTTCTTGCGCGAGCAGCGTGAACACTATTTCCCGCTGGCTGCGCCCCTCAGCAACCACCAGAAAGCCCTCATGTGGCCGTATTTTTCGGCGGCGCTGCTGGACCGGGTGAGGGTCATCGAACTCGAAGGAGAGCGCGTCCCCAACCCGCCTTTTTATGCGGAAGCCAAGGCGCTGGGTTTCGTGAACCTGCCTGAGTTTACGCACATGCACTCCTTGACTTTTCTCGATGTCGTGGTCTTCCAGGAGAAAATCACCGAGCGTCTTCTGTTTCACGGGCTGGTGCATGCCGTTCAGTTTGAAATCCTGGGACTCGAACGCTACAGCGACCGATTCGTGCGCAGCTTTATGAATACCAAACTCCATTTCTCGGTGCCGCTGGAAGCGCACACGTTTTCTCTGGAGTCAAAGTTTGCCGGCACTCCGGCGAACCGGTTTTCCGTGGAAGAGCAGGTTCGCCTCTGGGCCGACCAGGGCCGCTACTAAAGCGGATTGTGTTCTAAAACATTCCGGAGGAAAGTACTCTTCGGATGCGCGGGCCTCCCCCGTCGCGGTTTCCGGGGCGGCGCAAGCCGTCCCGGAAACCCAAACAATTGTTTCACCCCCCAACGCTGAACGGGGACGGCGAAAGCCGTCCTCGTTTTGTCTGAATGCTGCTGATTGATGACTTAGGTCTGATGCGGATAGGAATCGGGGAGAGCTCTTGTTCCGCCGAATCCCCAGCGTAAGAAACGGGCGGCAAGAACAAACGGGGCAGCCCAAGCCGTCCGATTGAGAACTGAGAACCGGGGCCTGGGAACCGACTGCTCCGCGCAAGCTTGAATCGACCCAATGTGCGGGGATTCTCCGCGCAGCAGATGCCAGGCTTCCTTGTACGCGTCGTATTTTGCTCCCGCCATGGCGGGATACAGCCCCACGGTCGACATGCCGCGCACGACTTTTTCGGGAAGGATGTACCACACGTCCTCAGGAATCACGTAGGCCGCCACAAAATCAAAGGAATCTTTCTTGTAGACGTGGTGTTGGGTTCGGATGGTGCAGTGGTAGCAACGGTACTGCTTGTAGATGGTCGATTTCACCTGGACACGGAAGATCCGGGTGCTCTTGTGGTGTACGAGGAAGTCATATCCCGAGGGCTCTCCCCAAGGGCGAGCCGGGCGCAATCCCTCTTCGAGGGCGCGCAGTGCGAAGCACAGCTCGGCCCATGCTCCTCGATCTTTGGAATTCTTGATGCTCATGCCACGACGTTTTTTCACGTGCCTACCCCTCTTTTTTCACGCTCGGTTGTCCCAATAAAAAACGCGGCCACTAATGGCCGCGCTATTCTTGGAATCTACTCTACTTTCACATGCAGGAGTGACAAAGGTAAAGTCTACTAAGGTAGACGTCTACTTTGGTAGGCCTACGAGCAGGGGTTTCCATTTGGGAGGACGGGATGAGCTAGCCCTGCAATAGGAGGCGAAAATCGTGCTCTATGCCTGCACGTAGGGACTTTGAAGAGGTGAAGGATCGCCTTTGGCCGCCTCTTATCTCAGTGCTGTGCATCTCCACGAGAGAAGCGCGGTTCAGATTTGCGCGCATAAGGGAGAGCAGCAGCCCATCGGCGAGATCGCCTTTTGAAAGACGGCTGCCCCCGATTCTTATTACGAGGTTAGATTGTCGGCTTAAGAGGGGAGCAATCCCGCCCCAGGCCTCAGCAAGAAATTTCCAGTAGGCCTCGGGCTTGCGGTGCCTGTCGTCAGAATTCGTGTGTGATGGGCTCGGGGCTGAGGGCCCTCCCAAGAACCACAGCCTAAGCCACTGATCCTCCCGATAGTTGGTTATGTCGATATATGGCGGAGACGTGATGATTAGCTTCACGGTGCCTGTCTTACGGCGGAAGTACTTCGAAGCCTCCCGAGCGTCCCCCTCCACCACCTTGCCCTTCAATCGAGGCGGCGAGGACTCGAACCGGTAGCGAAGCATGGCTCGGAGAATGTCAAAGACATCTCGTTTGGGAGCGACGCATTGGTGCTGTTTCCACCACCGAACAGAGTAAGCGGGTTGCTGATTGTCCTTGGCATGCGGTTACTGAAACAGAACTTGGTTCTATGGCTCTCGCCATGAAGACTTCCTAGGGCCACCGCAGCGATGAAGCAGTCTGTCCTGTCCTCCCTCCAGTTCAATCTGGAGCGCAAGAAAAGCACTTGCCGTAGCGTGCTGGGGTGATAGCACAATCTGAAGAAGTCATCGAGGGGCTGCTCGTTGGACTCCTTGGTGTTTGGGTACTGAAGCTCCAGTTCGGCAAGCCTCGATTCGAGGGCAGCGAGCGCTGGTGGGTCTGACTTGGCGCGCGACACGCATGCAGCAACCGGGTTCGTATCGCAGCCGATTGCGCGACGGTTGTTTAGTAGGCTTTCTAGAATCGCAGTGCCACGTCCACAAAATGGGTCCAGCACTAAGTCGCCGGGGCTCGACCAGGCTATGACGTTTCGCAGAACGAACGATTCCGGAAACATTGCGAAATATGGGCAGATAGCGTGGAATCGATGTCTCATCAGTTCGCCGCCGCTCTTGCACAAAGCTCGGACCGGTATTGTTCTACCCAATCAACAATATGCTGGAGCTCTCCAACCCCCTCGACGCCGACGTGCCCCGCCTCGGTCAGTCGGAGGCCCTTCGCGGCATAGTGGGCCAGTCGATACCGATAGAAAACTACGCCAAACTCCATAGTCAGCAGCTTCATATAGTCCGCCAGCATTTCTTGAGGCGTCACGTCTTCGTCGTCGCCCTCTTCCGGTTCGATGCAGAACGGCATGAACATCGCACATTGGTGCCTACTAGCTGGTCGCTGTGTGAACCACCACTCGTGAAGGATTTCTGCGTCTGATCTAACAGACTTGTCCTTCCAGTTTTCGCCCGATGCGACTTGGGCGATAAGGTACTGGGTGCCAGCGAGCCCGTCGATCGATCTTTCCCAGGCGATGATGTCGATGCCGCCATCCTTAATCCACTTCGGCGCCGCCGGGCGCGGCTTGTCGACGGGTACCCCATCGCCGAATGCTTTGTACGTTATTTTCAGCGCCTCTAGAAAGGCTGTATGGTCGGGCCGGGGCCATCCGAACGACCTTGCAACTCCTCTCACGTAGCCGCCCGCTGCCACGGTGGAGCAGGCTTGGAACAGATTGCGGGCATAGTTGTTCATTTTTGGAGCCAAGGCTTCAGGAATGATTGTGCGGTCCTGGGCGTGTGACAGGAACAGGGAGAACAAATAGACTCCCCCGACGGGCGTGATCCCGCCTGTGAACGAGAAATGCCGGCCGGACTCATCCATTTTGAATGGGTAATCACTGCCGATGATTCGTCTTCTGTCTTCTATCTCAGATTGAGTCGAGATTACGATATGGTCCTGCCGGACGTCATCGTCTGACCAGTCCTCGGATTCCTCGTTCTCCCCTAGGTCGGTGCCCGATACCAGTTCGCTGATGCCTACGCGTCCGTTTGGAGAGCAAAGGGCGCTTAGTTCAAGCCAATCGGCAAACTTTGTCGGGTGGGAGTCCTCATCGGGCAAGGAAAACATATGCCTAGTCGGAATCCTCTGCTTTCCCGGCCGGCCCTGTTGCAGCGCCCGACGTCAGTGCGGACACCAATTGTTTGTAAATCACCGCCGCAGTTTTTGCCAGGCGGTCTGAGATTTCTACTAGGGTGGAGTTGGTGCCATCGAAAGCGGCAATTTGTGAAAGGGCGGCCTCTGCATTTTGGAGAGCGTTTACCAAAGCTGCTCGAGCCGCGCTGCCGGAGTGTCGACGAGCTTGTAAGCCTCTTGAAGGTCGTTGCGCGCGAGCATGACGGCTCGCGCGGTTGGGTTCTGTAAGACGGCACCCAGCCATTTGATATGGGGATTTTGGGATCGGATCACCGGCCGAATGTCGTCGCTCTTCGAGCCAAAGAGCCACACCATCACCTGCCTGAGATTCTCGAGATTTCCCTTGGGAACAGGATTGGCCTTAGGTTCATTTGTCCTCCATTCCGCGGGGAGGCCCAGATAGTCTCGGTACTGTGGTCGGGTTAGCGCGGTGTATAGGTGAGAAAACGCAAAGGCCCTCTCGGGGTACCTATCGTGGATGTCGAATATTCGCGCCTTCTCCGCCTGATCGAGGACAAAGATTCCATTGACCAGGCGCAGGACGGTATCTCGGCGGTCACCGAGTCTGCGCGCGATATCCCGCAACGTGATGCCCTTAGATCGTTCCGCCTCGTACCAGTCCGCAGCGAAACGAGCTTTTGCCAGCGCATCCCACTTGTGAGGCCCGTTTATATGCTTAAAGCCGACAAAGTCCCGCGCTTCGGCATGGTCCCTTACTCGGTATACCGACACTTCATCCAGCGTCTGTCGCACGGCTTTGTGATCGGCGGAACGACGATTCCACTGTTGCCTGCGAGCTCCGGATTCTTGAGCAACTTAATAACCGCCAGCCGACGGTTGCCTTCGAGGACCGCAAACCTGCCGCCAGGGCTCTGCATCACGATCATGGGCTCAATGTCGATGTACCCGTTGGCAGCGATCGATTGCACAAGTTCAGAGAGGTCGGCTTTGTCGGAGAGGTACTCGATGACATCAGCGTCGCTCGGATTGCGGAGTGGATCCTCCGTGAAGCGGGGATTCTTGGGGTCAAAAATCGAGGAGGTCAGTCGAGACTTTCGTCGACTCTCTTAGTGGTGTCGAATGGTTTGGCATTTCGTGCTTTTTACTCTGGCCCGCAGGGTTCCTAACAGCACGTTACCGTGAATCTTAGCATTTAACATGCCAGGCGGGGATATTTCTACGGAGACTTGCGAGTGAGGTCCCCAAGAATCAAGCGTGGCAGCTCGTGCCGCCGCGCTTCAAGTCAAAAGCAGCAGGCAAGAGCGCTGCTCCACACGAGCTGCGTACCCTTGCCCCACCCCTCGCTACTTTGAATTAACAACGGCGATGGTTTCAACCTCAACGAGGAATTCCGGTCGAAATAAGTTTGGAACTTGAACCGCGGGATCCCACCCTTCAAGGAACGAGGGTGGGCCGCCCGGCGCTCAGGATGACAGGCCCGGACGGCAGCCTGCGATAAAGAGCAACCAAAAGGTTGCGTTTCGTGGTGCGACTAGAGTAATATGCAACCCGGAGGTTGCCTAAGATGAACGTGCCCAACATGGACGTACCCAACCGCATCGAGAAGCGTATTGAACTGAAGGCGCCGATTTCGCGGGTTTGGCGTGCGCTGACGGATTACCGTGAGTTTGGCGAGTGGTTCCGGGTGAAACTGGATGGCCCATTCGTAGCGGGTCAGATCTCGCGCGGCCAGATTACCTATCCGGGCTACGAGCACCTGAAGTGGGAGGTCGTGGTGCAGAAAATGGAGCCGGAGCGGCTCTTTTCCTTTACCTGGCATCCTTGTGCCATCGATCCGAAGATGGATTATTCCAAAGAGACGCCTACGCTGGTTGAATTCAAGCTGGAAAAGACTCCGAATGGCACGTTGCTGGTGCTGACAGAATCCGGCTTCGACAAGATTCCCGTCGGCCGCCGCCTGGAAGCGTTCCGCGGGAACGACGGAGGCTGGACCGAGCAAATGAAGAACATCGAAAAGTATGTCTCACAAACGCCGTAGCCGCGTGGCCCTCAAACGGCAGACTCGTGCCCCGGTATTTGCCGCGCTCGGCGATGAGATGCGGCTGGCGCTGGTGGCGAAGCTCTGTGCCGGGCGGCCTCGTTCGATCTCTCAGCTGACGGAGGGTTCGGGGCTGACCCGACAGGCGGTCACCAAACATCTTCGAGTGCTGGAGAATGTAGGGATCGTGCGCAGCTTTCATCGGGGTCGAGAGACTCGATTCGAATTCAATCCGGAGACGATTGAAGGAATGAAGCAATACCTTGATTTCGTTTCGAAGCAGTGGGATCAGACGCTCTCCCGGTTAAAGTCGTTCGTGGAGAATTGAGCAGGGAGGGCTCGGTGGAGGCGCGGCGGGGCAGGTTACTATTTCAAGAACTTAAGTAACATTGACCGCACTGCATCTACTTGTAATCCTGCATACAATGGCAAAAAAGTCAGAAAGGTCTAATCGGAGCACCCGCCCGCCTCGCATCCGCGTGCCAAACAACGAGCGGGCATTGTTTACGGTCGACTCCAAGAAGTTCGTTGGAGTCATTCGGCGTCTCTCGCTTACCGGAGGCTCAGCCGTTCTTTCCAGCGGTCCTATTCCTCAGGGAGCGCTGGGGGACATGGATTTGGTGACAGTGTTTGGCAAAGTGACTGCCCAAATCCAATTCATGCACAGTGGAGCGGATGGCGTACCGCTGGCCCAGGCTTTCCGCTTCATTGATATGGACGAGGCCAGTTCCAAACGATTCAGCGCTGCCGTCAAGCAAATGCAAAAGGCGGGGTTCAGCGATGTCGAAGAGAAACAAAATCCTCTCGGCGATCTGGCATCCCAGACTTTGGGCAAGCTCCGGGACAGCATTCGCAGCCTTTCGGGAGCGATCGCTTCCGGAAGCGCGGACAAGTCCTAACGACGACGTTAAATCTGTAGAGTACCCGAGCCGGAGCGCAGCGCAGTGGAAGGACCTGCTCAGGGGAGAGTGCTCAAGAATTCGCGTGGCGTGAGGATCGCGATTCCCTCGTATGCGGCCAGCCTTAACAGGTGGCTATCTCCCGAAATAATTATCTCCGCGCCGGCAGCTATCGCACATTCGAGAATACGATTGTCGTCGGGATCTTCCTTTACGGCGGTCACGCGATCCCTGGGCGTTACGCTCTCACCCAAGGCCCACAATACTGGCAGATAACGGTCCAGCCTTGCCTCGTCCCATCCGAACTTGTCGCGTAAGACTCTGCGGGTTTCGTTTTCGATCTCAGCCGAGTAATAAAACTCGCACTGGCCGCTTTCCGCCACCTCGAACACACGGCGGGGCAGCCCGCCGAAGACCAGCGCGGACACGATCACGTTCGTGTCCACCACGATGCGCATTTATTTCTTGAGGACTTTCCTGGAGCCCCGGCGGGATTCGTGGATCAACCGCTCCACATCCCCTTCGCGAAGACCACGTTCGTCGGCGCGCAGGCGGCCGTAGGCATTTACCTCGTCCCACCACGCAAGCCGGTCGTAATGGCGAAGCGCCTCCCGAACCAACTCGCTCATGGTGCGGCTCTCCCTCTTGGCAATGGACTGGGCCCGCTTCAGCATCTCAGGCGGCAATGTTACGGACAGGGTACGAGTGCTTCTCATGCTAAGCATTATAAAGCATGATTTAGCGTGATTCAAGAACTAGAGCCTTAGCGGGAGACGGCTGTGGAATCCCACCCTTCGCAAAGAGCGCGAAGGATGGGGCGCACCCGGCTTTCAAGAAGCGAGGAGTTGGGTACCCGGCGAGGACAGCAGATTCCTCCTGTCTCGCTTCGCTCGCGCGTCGGAATGACAAGGGCTTGGGTAGGGTTTGAAAGAAAAGCGGGGCGGCTTGCGCCGTCCCGCTTGAAAGTCAAAAGCAGCGGGCGAGTCGCCCGCTTCCACACACACACGCACACCTACGTTCCTTCGCTCCAGCCTGCCAGATATTCTTCCTGGTCCGGAGTGAGCCGGTCGATTTTGATTCCCATCGACTCCAGCTTCAGCTTGGCTACGCGCTTGTCGAGTTCGTCGGGGACGCGGTAGACCTTTTTCTCCAGCGTCTTGAAATTCTTGACCATGTACTCGACGGAAAGTGCCTGGTCGGCGAAGCTCATGTCCATTACTGACGCCGGATGTCCCTCGGCTGCGGCCAGGTTGATCAGGCGTCCTTCGCCGAGAAGATTGATCTTGCGGCCGTCTTTCAGGGAGTATTCGTCGACGAAGGGGCGGGTGGTGCGCTTTGAAGATGACATCTTTTCGAGGGCCGAAATATCGATCTCGACGTTGAAGTGGCCGGAGTTCGAAATGATGGCTCCGTCTTTCATCAGGTCGAAATGTTCTTTGGTGAGCACGCTCTTGTTACCGGTGACGGTGCAGAACACGTCGCCGAGCTTGGCGGCTTCGGTCATCGACATGACGCGGAAGCCATCCATCACGGCTTCGAGGGCCTTGGTGGGATCGACTTCAGTGATGATTACTTCGGCGCCGTTGCCGCGGGCGCGGCTGGCGAGTCCGCGGCCGCACCAGCCGTAGCCGGCGACCACGAACTTCGACCCGGCCAGCAGAAAGTTGGTGGCGCGGATGATGCCGTCGATGGTCGACTGACCGGTGCCGTAGCGGTTGTCGAACAAATGCTTGGTGTCGGCGTCGTTCACGGCAACGATGGGGAACTTGAGTACGCCTTCTTTCGCCATCGCACGCAGGCGGATCACGCCGGTCGTGGTTTCTTCGGTGCCGCCGATCACGCCTTCGAGAGCGTCGGTGCGCTTGGTGTGGAGGATGGTGACGAGGTCGGCGCCGTCGTCCATAGTGATGTGCGGCTTGTGGTCGATCGCTGAAATGATGTGGTTGTAGTAGGTATCGTTGTCCTCACCCTTGATGGCGTAGACGGGAATGGCCTGATCGCGGACGAGGCTGGCGGAAACATCGTCCTGGGTGGAAAGGGGATTCGAGGCGCAGAGCACCACGTCGGCGCCGCCGTCGCGCAGGCAAATGGCGAGGTTGGCGGTTTCCGCGGTGACGTGCAGGCAGGCTGAGATGCGGATGCCTTTGAGGGGCTGGTTCTTGATGAACTCTTTGCGGATAATCTGCAGCACCTTCATGGACTGATTCGCCCACTCGATGCGTTTCTTGCCCAGTTCGGCCAGTTCCAGGCTCTTGATGTCGCTATTCATCTGTGCTGCTGTTGACATACGCCTCCTGTGGCGGTTTGCTGCTGAAAATTTGGGTTGGTTCCCTGGTTACGTTGTGTCGACTCGTTTGATTGCCTAATGCTTTTTTAGAATACACGGTCAGAATACACGAATCGGAGGAAAGGTCAGCATTCCTAAATACTCTTGAGGGAGTGGCACTTCCGGCCTATCTCCGCGCCTGAACCTTGGTTCGTCCGTCCCCGGTTGCCGAACTAAAACTCCTATTTGCGAACTGCTTGGGGCGCATGCTGACCTACGCCGGCGTCGCTTGCCAGCTTGGCTGCTTTGTCGGTCGCTTCCCAGGTGAAGTCGGGATCGTTGCGGCCGAAGTGGCCGTAGGCGGCCGTCTTCTTATAGATCGGACGGCGCAAGTTTAGGGAATCGATGATGCCGCGCGGCGTGAGCTTGAAGTGGGCGCGAATCAGGTCGGGGATGATCGCGGGATCCACTTTCTCGGTGCCGAAGGTCTCGACCCGGACGCTGACTGGATCGGCCACGCCGATGGCATAGGCGAGTTGTACTTCGCAACGGTCGGCGAGCTTTGCCGCGACAATGTTCTTGGCGATGTGCCGCGCCATGTAGGCCGCGGAGCGGTCGACCTTGGTGGGATCCTTGCCGCTGAAGGCTCCGCCACCGTGGCGGCCCATGCCGCCGTAAGTGTCGACGATGATCTTGCGACCGGTGAGGCCGGTGTCGCCCATGGGGCCGCCAATTACGAAACGTCCCGTGGGATTGATGTGGTACTTGGTGTCTGCGTCGAGCAGGTGTGAGGGAATCACGGCCTGGATCACGTGCTTCAAAATGCCGGCGCGCAATTCGTCGTTGCCGACGGTCTCGGCGTGCTGGGTGGAAATCACGACCGCATCGACGCGCAGCACCTTGCCCTTGGCATCATATTCAACTGTCACCTGGGATTTTCCATCGGGACGAAGGAAGGGAAGCGTTCCGTTCTTGCGGACCTGCGAGAGGCGCATGGTCAGCTTATGGGCCAGCGAGATGGGAGTCGGCATCAGATCCTCATTCTCGTTGCAAGCATAGCCGAACATCATTCCCTGATCGCCCGCGCCGCCGGTGTCCACGCCCATGGCGATGTCGCCGGA
>JBAUVZ010000417.1:0-2472 GCA_049583505.1 Candidatus Sulfotelmatobacter sp. | reverse complement strand
TTGCCGTGCTCGTCGATCTTCATACCCAGACTCAAGCCCATCGAAGAAAGAATCTCCTTGATCTCGTTCAGCGACTTGCGGCCGAAGTTCTTGGTCTTGAGCATTTCCGATTCCGTCTTCTGCACCAACTCGCCAATGGTCTGGATGTTCGCATTCTTCAGGCAGTTATAGCTGCGCACCGAAAGCTCAAGCTCCTCGACGGACCGGTTCAGGTTCTCGTTGTGGATCTCGGGCTTGCGATCGTCCGACGATGACACGCCTGTCTCGATCTCTTCCTCGAAGTTGATAAAGATGTTCATGTGGTCTTTGATCAGCTTCGCGGCCAGGCCAATCGAATCAGCCGGGGTGATGGAGCCGTTGGTCCAGACTTCGAGAGTAAGTTTGTCGTAATCGGTAATCTGGCCAAGGCGCGCGGCTTCAACCGTGTAGTTGCACTTGCGCACCGGCGAGTGCACGGAATCGATGGGAATGAATCCGATGCCGAGATCCTCATCGAAGTTCTTATCGGCGGAGGTGTAGCCGCGGCCGCGCTTCAGCCGCATTTCCATATCGAGCTTGCCGCCTTCGCTGACCGTGGCGATGTACACGTCCTTGTCGAGCACTTCCACGTCGCCGTCGGCTTCGATCATGCCGCTGGTGACCACACCCGGTTGGTCGGCGCGCAGGTAGATAGCTTTCGGCGCATCGCCGCTCAGCTTGAAAGGAATCTGTTTCAGGTTGAGGATGATGTCGGTAGCGTCTTCCACCACGCCGGGGATCGACTGGAATTCGTGAAGCACGCCCTCCATCTTCACCGCGGTGACCGCCGCTCCTTCAATTGAACTCAGCAACACGCGCCGCAGGGCGTTACCCACGGTGGTGCCAAAGCCGCGCTCAAAGGGCTGCGCCCAGAAAATCCCGTACTTGTCGGTGAGGGTAGAGGTGTCAACTGCGAGACGTTTCGGTTTCTGAAAACCTTTCCAAAGCATTTGTTTCTCCTTCGGCCGTTTGGCTCAGTCCCGGCTCCCTGAATCGGTCCATGTTGCATAAACACGTTGCACAAAGCAGATTCAGGTCAAGCGCCAGGACAGGCTGATCTGGCTCGAAATGTATGGACCGGAAAACGACTTTACTTACTATAAAGTTCGACGATCAACTGCTCATTCACCGGCAACTGAATATCTTCACGCTTGGGCAACGAGAGCACGCGTGCCTTGTACGCGTCGCGGTCAACTTCCAGCCAGTTGGGCAGCGTGCCATGGCTGGCAAATTCCTTCGCCAACTCCAGAACAAGAAGCTTATGGCTCTTCTCGCGAATGGAAATCTCTTCCCCCGCACTCACTTCGTACGAAGGAATGTTAACCTTGCGATTGTTGACGGCGACATGCCCGTGGCGCACCAACTGCCGCGCCTGGCGCCGTGACTGCGCGAAGCCCAGGCGGAACACCACGTTGTCCAGACGCCGCTCCAGTTGTTGCAGCAGCAGTTCGCCGGTCACGCCCCGGGAGCGTGCAGCCTTCTCGAAGTAGTTACGGAACTGGCCCTCGAGGGTGAAGTAGATGCGCTTGGCTTTCTGCTTCTCGCGCAACTGCAGACCGTAGCCGACAATCTTGGCTTTGCGGTCTTTCCCATGTTGTCCAGGAGCGAAATTCCGCTTCTCGATGGGGCACTTATCGCTAAAACACTTTGCGCCTTTGAGGAAAAGCTTCATTCCCTCGCGGCGGCATAGACGGCAGACTGGATCGGTATAACGCGCCAAGTTGTTCTCCTTTTAGATGACCGGTTTACAGGTTTGGCTTCACCCTTCATCCCGGACGGTAAAACGCAGTTTTTAGTTTCCAGTTTCTAGTTTCCGGTTCCGCTTCCATCGTACGCACGGGAAACCAGAAACCGGAAACCTTTATACGCGCCTTCGCTTCGGCGGCCGGCACCCATTATGCGGAATCGGCGTAACGTCGCGAATGGATCGCACCTCGATGCCCGATGAAGCCAGAGCGCGCACCGCCGACTCGCGCCCGGAACCCGGCCCGCTCACCCGCACGTCCACGCTGCGCACTCCATGATCGCGCGCCATGTTGGCCGCATTCGAGGCCGCCTGCTGTGCCGCGAACGGCGTGCCTTTGCGCGATCCGCGAAAGCCCAGCGATCCCGAACTCTTCCACGACAGAACGTTGCCGTTCATATCGGTTATGGTCACGATCGTGTTGTTGAAGGACGCCTGCACGTAACACAGACCATGTGGAACATGCTTCCGCTCCTTCTTCTTGAACGTCTTCTTCTTGCCTTTTTTCTCCGGCGCGGCCGTGCCGGCCGCTGCTGCTGGTTTTGCCATAATTAGTGTCCACTGGTCAGTGGCCAGTGGTCAGTTAATCAGGAGCCTTGCTGGCCACTGATCACTCAACCCTGGACACCGCTCTTATGTTTTCGACGTCGCCTTCTTCTTGGTCGAGACCGTACCTTTGCGCGGGCCTTTGCGGGTGCGCGCGTTGGTAT
>JBAUVZ010000416.1:0-2770 GCA_049583505.1 Candidatus Sulfotelmatobacter sp. | reverse complement strand
ATCGTTCGGTTTTTGAGTGAAATGTCCTGTTCTAGTAAGCAACTGTGCATCTAAGATTGAAGAGTACAGCCGGAGGCGAGGATGCGGACGGTGTGCGACATCTTCGTGCAAATCTTTCGCAATCTTTGGGCGCATAAGCTGCGCTCATTTCTCACCATGTTCGGGATCGCCTGGGGGGTGGGATCTTTACTGCTGCTGGTGGGGGTTGGCGAAGGCTTCCGCTCAGGCAACAAACGGGAACTGGCGGAGTTCGGCAAAAACATCATGTTTCTGTTTCCAGGGCGAGCGCCAGCCGTCATGGGTAACATGAATTCCGCGCGTTCCTACCTGCTCACCTACCAGGATTATGTTGACATCAAGCAAGCCGGATACGTCCTGAATGCATGCCCAATCATTTCGCGCGAGGACCTGCATGAGGTGAGCGAATTTGCGACCGGTAGTGGGGAGATTCTTGGTACCGAGCCGCAGCTGAATGAGATCAGCTATCTTCCCTTGCAGGAAGGGCGCTGGCTCAATGAATTAGACGGAGTGCAGAGGAGAAATGTGATCGTCCTCGGAAACGAGTTGCTGAAGACGCTGTTTCCGGGGCGTCCCGCGGTGGGCGCGGTCATCCTGCTGAATGGCATCCGGTTTGAAGTGGTGGGGAGTATGCCCCATCTGGGCCGGGGCGAAAACATGTGGCTGAACATGCGCGGCTACATCCCTTTCCAGGTGATGGCCGCGAACTTCCCGATCAAGGGAGAAAACCATGTGAACTCCATTTCCTTCATCGAATATCAGCCCCTGGTGACCGCGCAGCACCTGCTGGCGAAGCAGGAGGTTCACAAGATTGTTGGCCGCAATCATGGATTCGATGCCAGCGATCAAAACGCCTTCGACGAGTGGGATTCGATTCAGGAATCAAAGATGGTCGGAACCATTTTTGATGTCATGAACATGTTTCTGGGAGCCGTGGGCATGGTCACGTTGGCTCTCGGTGCTATAGGCGTGATTAATATCATGCTGGTGGCAGTGAGCGAACGCACACAAGAGATTGGATTACGCAAGGCATTGGGTGCGACCAACCGCAATATACTCTCTCATTTTTTTCTGGAGGGGCTACTGCTCACGCTGGGAAGCGGATTGATCGGCATGGTGATAGCGGGCGGATTGATGGCGATGATGGGAGGAATAGAGGGGCCGCAAGGTTTTGATCCCCCCAAATTAGTTCCGATGTCGGCGATGCTGGCGATTGGCAGCCTGACCCTCGCGGGAGTGGCGGCAGGTTTGTATCCGGCTCGGAAGGCGGCGATGTTGCAGCCGGTGGAAGCGCTCCGGCAGGAGTGATGCGATGTTTCGGGATTGGCTTCGAGAAGCCTATGCAGCTATGCGCCACAACCGGCGGCGCACCGCGCTCACCATGCTGGGGATGGCCTGGGGCATTGCCACCGTGGTCATGCTGCTCGCTTATGGTGACGGCTTCGGCCAGGCCTGCGCCAACATCTTCGCGAACTTCGGCACGAAGCTTGTCATCGTGATACCCGGGAAAACTTCCACGCAGGCTGGGGGTCAGAAATCGGGAGTAGAGATTCGATTTACGCAGGATGATGTGGACGCGCTTGCCACCAATCTTCCACAAATTACCCATATCACGCCCACGGTCGAGAAACAGGCGAACGTGCAATACGACAACCGGGATTTCACTTTTACGGTGAGCGGGAATGATCCCGATGTACTGTCCATCCGCGCGCTCAAACTCGGGCAGGGCCGTTTTTACAACATGGAAGACCAGGTGCAGCGAGCCCGGGTCGCCGTGATTGGTTCGGAAGCCAAGGACAAGCTGTTCTCCGGACGCAACGCGCTTGGGGAGTACGTCCACCTGGATGGTCTCAGCTTTGAAGTGGTCGGCATTTTAAGCGCTAAGATGCAGGAAGGCAATGACGACATCAACCGCGTCGTCTACATCCCCTTCACCACGATGAGCGATCTGAAGGATACGCATTACCTGGATATGATGTGGTTCAACTACCAGACGCCGGAATACGAACGAATCGAACCCGCGGTCCGCACGATTCTCGCGACGCAGCACAAGTTCAGTCAGTCGGACCGGGAAGCCGTGAGAGTGTTCAACCTGATGACTCAACTGCATCAATTCCAAATCATTTCGCTCGGGCTCAAGATCTTAATGGGCTTCATCGGCACGCTTACGCTCGGCATTGGCGGAGTCGGGCTGATGAATATCATGCTGGTTTCGGTCACGCAGCGGACCCGGGAGATCGGCATGCAAAAAGCGCTGGGCGCGCAAAGGCGATACATTCTGCTGCAGTTCCTCGCCGAAGCCCTGACCATTACTTTCATTGGTGGCATTCTGGGAATGATTCTGGCGTACGCCGTCGCACTTTCAGTGGGAAGGCTTACCTTCTACAGTGCATTCGCCAAGAACGGGGAAGCGGGCGACATCCGCCTGATTATTGCTCCGGGAACGTTGATCGCGTCCACTCTCATTCTTGGGGCGGTGGGACTCATCAGCGGGATGGTGCCGGCTTTGCGTGCGTCGCGGCTGGATCCGATCGAGGCCTTGCGACACGAATAGCTGCGCCCTATTCAAATGGCTGGGCATCTTACCCTCTGGATCACTGTTGATGCATCGGCCATAGCACTCATTGACCCTAGGACCGGGGTTTTGAGTGAAATCGCCTTCCATGAGAAAGCCGGTCAGTGTCAAGAACGATTTTCGTTCCGTCTTACTTTAGCCTGAGCAGACCGCCTCTGCCGCCATCCTTCCATCCTG
>JBAUVZ010000415.1:0-19695 GCA_049583505.1 Candidatus Sulfotelmatobacter sp. | reverse complement strand
GCTCCTCGCTCTTCCGCAGCGCCGATTCCGCCTGTTTCCGTTCCGTGATGTCGATAAAGGTGATCACGGCGCCCAGGGTTTTACCTTCGCGAACGACAATATGGGACCAAAATTCCACAGGAAAGCTCGTGCCATCCCTTCTCCAATAAACTTCATCGTCCCTGTGGACGTCCTCGTTTTTTTGGAAGCCAATATAGATGGGACATTCTTCAATTGGGTATGGGGTGCCGTCTTTTCGGGTATGGTGTTCCAGCGCATGCATGTTTTTCCCGAGTAATTCGGCGGGATCGTCGTATCCGAGAATTCGCGCCGCCGCAAGATTTGAGAAAAGACAAGTGCCTTCTGAATCGCAGCCACAAATCGCTTCCGTGGCGGAGTCGAGGATTAAGCGGATTCGCTCCTCGCTATTGTGCAGAGCGTCTTCCTGCGTTCGCATCGTGCTGTCTTCAGAACGCGGCATCGCGCAAGATACCGGCATCGTGTGATTGGCTACTTACTCCACGCGCCGCTTGAAGCTAGCATATCGCCGGGCACGTAAAGATGGCATGAGGACTTCGTAAAGTTTCGTAAAGACAAATCCTGGCTGCTAAGTCTGGGTACATGATGTACGTATCTCTCGGAGATGCGGATCAAGCCACGAAGAGGGCTATACCTCGAGAGCGGAAGGTGGATGCCTGCGAATCCGTAAGAGAGCTGCTAAGGGCAAAACTGAGCGACGTGCGGGCGAAGCTGCAAGAGCTAGGGCATCTGGAGTCGGAGCTAGAAATCGATTTGTGGAAGTGTCTTGGGGTTCGGCTCTGCCCTCGCTGGGAATACGGTCGTTCTCACCTTACCGCACCGCGAGGCTCGCGGAAGCTGCTTAAGCCACTTCATTCTTTGGGTTTGGCAAATTTGTCATCTGCAATCGGCAGATTCTGCTGCACTTGTTCGGCCTGTATTGTAAAGCGCCCGTTGGGGCGGGCGATGGTCCACTGGAACGGGGTCTTCACGCCACCTTGCTCGCGATAATCGGCATAGTCAATTTGTGTGGGATTCCGTCCCAGTGGCGTTTCCGCATAGCGCAACACGCGCACCAACAACCCGGACTCCTGGTCAAAATAAAGTTGCACGGGCGGCTGGTTGTCCCGTATTCCCAGGACAACATAAGTCTCATGGCCATTGATCTGTTCCTTCTGCCGAACACGCAACTCTTTGAAAAACCGCTGCAAACCTGCGGGGAAAAACAATTCGGCGTCCATTTTGGCTGCATCCACTTCCGCGGGAGTCATATCGTGAAGGGCGCGGCCGGGCGTACTCAGCCAACCCTCGTCGCCGCTAACGCCTGTGACGCTGTCGCCTCCTGGAAAATGTACCGTCGTCACTCGCCTCGATGGCGCTTTGGTGAGAATTTCGACCGGAAAGTGTTGCGAGCCGACAGTTAACGTCCCTTTCTGGATGCGCGTCGAAATTCTGGCCGCAGCCTCCGCGCCACCAACTGACTGCAGATACTTTCCAAGAATTTGATCTGCACTTGGCATGCTGGCATCATTCGATTCCGCGTGATGCATCTCTTCCTCAAGGGCGATCTTGCCATCTTCCACGCTGATGATTGGAGTTACTACGGGTTTGTGCTCACCCCGGTGACACGCGTAGCAGGTCACCTCCAGCTGACCATCAAAGTTGTCTTTGTTGATCGCGAACATCATGCGCATCATCTTGCGCGCCGTCTGCTTGGTTTCTTTGTCATCCTTTTCAAAGGCGTTTTCCTGATGACAGAAGTCGCACTGCACTCCCAAAGAGGCCGTGATGAATTGCATGGCTGGAATGAGTTGGTCGGCTGGAACTCCTTTGAGCACCTGGATGTTCTTGTAAACCTGCTCTGTAGTCTGTGGCGCCGCAGAACCGGCCGGGCGTTGAGCGGACTGAGTCCACAGCCTGGCCGCGCCGGAGAAAAAGACTACCCCCGCCACACATGTGCCCGCTAGCATTCCTTTCATGCGCATAGTTTGTCCTCGATCATGGATCTTCAGCTCTCGACCACAGCGCCCTGCATCCCAGCTTGCTGCGGCAAATCAACAGCCGGACGGTAGCCTCGCGCCGCGAAATAGAGTACATAGAGATGGCAGAAAAAGGGAACCCAAAAAGCATAGCGGATGCTGCTCATATCAGAGATGTAGCCCATGATGGCTGGAAAAACGGCGCCTCCAATGATGGACATCACCAATAACGAAGAGCCTAGCTTGGTGTGTGGCCCGAGATGCTTGAGGCTCAGGGCGAAGATTGTCGGGAACATGATGGAATGAAAGAACCCGAGCAGGACCAGCGCCCACATGGGCGCCACTCCAGTTCCCATCAGCACGACTGTGAGGCAGATCAAAGCCGACATTCCAAACAGCGAGAGCAGGCGGGAGGGCGCGATGCGTTTCATGATCGCGGAGCCGGCAAATCTGCCAAGCATGAATCCTAGGAGGTGCAGTTTCAGATAATTTGCGGCCTGCTTCTCGGGCAGTCCCGGCATGCTGTATTGCGCAAAGCGGATTACAAAACTGGCGACGCCCACTTGTGCACCTACGTAAAAAAACTGCGCCAGAACGCCCTTCAACAGATGTTTATACGGCCATAGCCCTCGCAAACCTTGGACTGCATTCGGTGCTGCTCCAGCGTCACCTTCTTCGCGGACTTCAGGCAACTTGGAAAAATATATAAGCGCGGCTACTGCAAGAAAGAGTCCCGCGATCACTAGATAAGGTCCCTTAACAGTATTGGCTTCGGCTATCTGGTAAGCCTGAAGCTGGGCCGGAGTCATGGCGGACAACTGCGTGCGCGAATACTCCACTCCGGACAGTATGAAGGCGGCTCCAACGATTGGAGTCACTACCGCGCCCACGGAGTTGAAGGATTGAGCCAGATTCAAGCGACGCTCCGAGCTCTCAGGAGGGCCGAGGATGGTCACGTACGGATTTGCTGCCACTTCCAGAACGCCCTGACCGCATGCCATGACAAACAATGCGAACAAGAAGAATCCATACAGTCTCACCGACGCCGCCGGAATGAACAAGAGAGCTCCGGTGGCACAGGTTAGCAAACCCACCAAGATTCCTCGTTTGTAGCCGATCCTTTCCATCAGCCAGCCCGCCGGCAGAGCTGCGAGGAAATATCCTCCGAAAAACGCTGTTTGGATCAATGAGGAACGAAAGTCCGAGAGGTGAAATGCCTTCTTCAGGTGGGGGATCAGGATGTCGTTCAAGTTGACGCCAAAAGCCCAGAGAAAAAACAGGCTCGTGACCAGAATCAGCGGCACAACATAACGGCGCTCCGTAATTGGTACGGACGGTTTCGTCATATCCCTCCTGTTAGGTCAAGGCACGGTCCAGATGCACATAACCCCCGTCTACAAACAAGTGCTGGCCGGTGATGTGCCCAGCCTTCGCTGAAAGGAGGAAGACTACCATTGCCGCAATCTCATCAGGCGTGGTCATCCGTCTGTCGAGAGGAATCTTGGCTACCACACTCTTCAGTTTTTCCTGTGGATCGGAGAAGCCGTCGAGCCACTGTTGATAAAGAGGGGTCATTACTTCGGCTGGGATAACCGCGTTCACCCGCATGCCGTAGGGGAGCAATTCCGCAGCCCATTCGCGGGTCAAGCCCAAGATCGCGCCCTTGGAGGCAACGTATCCCGATGTGCCGCCCTGGCCGGTAAGAGCGGTTTTCGAACTGATGTTGACGATTGAGCCACGGGTTCGCTTCAAATGTGGGAGCGTGTAGTGCGCCATATTGTAGTAATGCAGGAGGTTCCGCTCCAACGAAGAAAGAAACTCCTGAGGATCGCCGTGTTCGAGACCAACCTTATCATTGATGCCTGCGTTGTTCACGAGCGCATCGATGCGATCAAAAATCGCAATCGCTTGCTGCACAATCGCCTTGCAGTTCGTGGCCGGCGAAAGATCCATGGCAATGAAACTGATTTGTAGACCATGGGCACGGAGTTCATCGTGTAACTGCTGGCATGCCAGTACGTCTCGATCCACAGCAACTGCATTGGCGCCTTCCTGGGCGCAGGTTCTGGTTATGGCGGCGCCGATGCCTTTTGCGCCGCCCGTCACCAGCACAACTTTATCTTTGAGCTGCAGATCCATGAGTTGCAAATTAACGAATCGCAGATCCACGGGGAAGCTCGGCCCATGCTTCCGAGACTCGGTTTTCCCTGTCGCGGCGATGACCGAAACCTTAACCGCGCAGATTCAGGAAGCCTCCGTCGATCGGGTAGTCCGAGCCCGTGATGAACGACGCTTCGTCTGAGCAAAGATAAAGAGCAAGAGCAGCGATCTCTTCGGGCTGAGCCATTCTCCCTATCGGCTGGGATTTTTCCAACTTCTCAAACATCTCCTGTTCTTTGCCGGGATAGTTACGGCGCAGGAAACCATCGACAAAGGGCGTATGGACTCTCGCCGGCGAGATGCAATTGCAGCGAATGTTATCGGCCAGGTAATCTTTGGCTACAGAGTAGGTCATCGCTACCACCGCGCCCTTGCTCATGGAATAGGCAAAACGATCGGCGAGGCCTGAAGTTCCCGCAATGGATGCCATGTTCAAGATGATGCCGCCTCCGTTAACTTTCATGTGGCTTACGGACGCAAACATGCAGTTGTACATGCCCTTGACGTTTACAGAGAAAACTCTGTCAAAATCAGCTCCCGGAGTACCTTCCAAGTTACCAACGTGGGAAATCCCGGCGTTGTTCACCAGGATGTGAACACGCCCCTCTTGAAATACCTCATTAAAAGCGGCCTTAACAGAATCCTGCTGAGACACGTCGCAGCTGTAAGCCTTCGCGTTGCCGCCACTGGATGCGATTTCGCTTGCAACTTCTTTGGCGGCTTCCTCGTCGATGTCCAGCACACGGACGCAGGCTCCGCTACTGGCAAACCTTTGAGCGACTGCACGACCGATGCCGCTAGCCCCTCCCGTAACTACGGCAAGTTTGCCATCGAGGCGAAAAGAGTGTGAATTGCCCTTCAGAGAATACCTCCCCACTTCAATCTAAAGCTCAAATCTACTTGGCCTGCTCCTCATGCGCGCGCTCAAGCATGGCTAACGCGTTTTGTGCATCGGCGTCGTTGGGCGCCAGCTGTAGGGCAGTCCGCAACTCCTTCTTCGCCTCGCCGATATTCCCCGTTCGCCCGTAAAAGAACCCCAGATTCTTGTGCAGGTGCGCGCTTTGCGGGCAATTACCGCAAAGTTGAATAGCCTCATTCATTTGTTCGACCGCCTGGGGCCAGTTCTGTGCGTTGGCTGCTTCCAGTGCGAAGTTTCCCAGCTGCGAAACTCGATCGGCAATCTGCTGGCTCTTCTGCAGCGCATCGAAACGATCCTGATACTGCTTCGCTTCGGGATCATGAATCTTGTTCAAGGACTTGGCCAGGTTATAAAGGGCTCGGGAATGACTTGGGTCGGCTTGCGCCGCTGCTTTCCAGTGCTGAATAGCCGCAAGGCTGTCGCCCGAGTGCTCCAGATTCTGTCCCAGCAAGTATTGCGCATCGGCATTGTCCGGCTGCAGCACAATCACTTTCTGTAGGAGCTCGGTTGACCGCTCCACTTGATTTTCCTGTTTTGCGGTGAGAGCGAGGAAATAAAGCGCACTGACATAATTTGGCTCCAAACGAATTGCGGCTTGAAGCTCCCTGTCCGCGTCTTCGTACGCGCCCGTCTCGAAGAAGAATCGGCCCAGATTGCAATGAGCGGCGGCAAGTTTAGGATCAAGTCGGGCGGCTTCAGAAAATTCCTTAAACCCGCCAGAGCGGTCGAACTGGTCTATCAGCGCAATGCCTAAGTTAAGGTGAGCCTGCGCAGAGCCCGGTTCGAGCGCAGCCGCCTTTCGAAAGCTCTGGACGGCTTCGGCACCGTGCTCCGTTTTGGCCTGGAGCATTCCTAACGCGGCATAAGCGCCCGGATAGTTCGGATCGATATTGATGGCCGTGCGAAATTGCTGTTCAGCTTCGGAGAATGCTCCTTGTTGCGACATGAGCAACCCAAGGTTGACGTAGGCCTTGGAGTACTTGGGATCATTTTCTATAGCCTGCTGAAACAGCTGCGCAGCTTCTGCATTCTTGCCCTGCTGACTGTAAAGGACGCCGAGGTTACTCTCCGCTTCAGAGAACGTGGGATCAATTGCCAACGTCTTCTTGAAGAGTTTCTCGGCCTCGGCTTGCTGTCCGCCGCGCCAGGCGAGCAAGCCTAACTGATTTTGCGCAACTGTAAGATTGGGATTCAACTCGATAGTTCTCTCCAGCTCTTTCCGCTCCGAGGGGAAGTCGCCCAGTCTGTCCAAGGCGAGCGACAGGTTGTAGTGGAGTTTGGCGTCATGGGGGCTGAGCTGCAAGGCCTTTCCATAGCTCTCTGCAGCTGCCTTCGGGTTTCCCGCCGAGAGATACTCGCCGGCTTTTTCATTGAATCTGGCGATTGCATTCTCTTTTTCACGATCTGATTTCAGATCAGCCAGCTTCGCCCTTTCGATACGAGCCTCTTTTTTGTCGCCCGTTTGTTCCAATAGCAAAGCAAGTTCGTTGTGAGCGGAAATGTCGGATGGATTGATGCGCTCGGCCGCTTCCAACTGCTGGATGGCCGCACTTGTTTGCCCCACGGCTGCCAACAGCATTCCAAGATCGAAGCGGATTGCCGCGTCTCTGGGATCAAGAACAGCCGCGTGCTCCAGCGCATCCACTGCCGCGTCCGACCTCTTGAGTCCTTGGTATGCCTGGCCTAGGGTGTAGAAGCCTTGAGCATCCTTCGGTCGGTGACGGGTGTAGTCAAGAACGACCGGGGCCGCGTCAGAATACTTCCGCGAAGAAATCAAAACTCGCCCAAGAGCGATCTTGGCCGAATCCATGCCTTGGTCCAGTCGCAAGGCTTCACGGAATTCTGCCACGGCATCTTCCTCTTCCTTAGGCTGGCTCTGCCTGGCGTAGAGCAACCCCAGATTAAAATGGGCATCTGCAGAATCGGGTTTAGAAGTGACGAGATCCTTAAGCGTCACTAAAGCTTTATCCATCTCCCCGTTTTCGGCGTAAGCGATGCCCAACGCTGCCTGCACCGGCTCAGCCTGATCTGGAGTCGCTTGCTTAACTGCATCTTGCAGGCACGAAACCGCTGCCTGGGGTTTGCCCTCGGTGATCAAAACTTCGCTCAGCTTGATCGCGCCGGGCGCAAAATGTGGATCAATCTTCAGAGCCGAGCGAAATTGTTCTTCCGCGTTTCCTAACTTCTTCTCGTCTTCAAATACACTTCCTAAGGCGAAATGGGAGCTCACAGAATCCGATTTCTGCTGAATCGCCGTTTGCAGCTCATGCTTGGCCCGCGCTCGATCTCCTTTTCTAAGAAGCGCTAGCGCCAGGTTATAGTGAGCTTCCCAGTTCTGGTCTTCCAACTTGAGAGCGGCTTCGAACGCAGCAATGCCACACGACACGCGATCCGCCTGGGCGTACAAAACCCCCAACGTGTTGTAGGCGCCAGACGTGGGATGGTCGTGAACGGTCTCCAGCAAGGCGATGATCTTCTCGGAAGGATGACTCTGCTCCAGGCACGACTTTGGTAAGGCGGCCGAACGAACAGCAGGCGCTGATTGGCGCGGCGTAGCATTCTGTGAAGCGACGGAGGGTGTGGCCGCCAGTGTCATCAGGACGCTCAGCTTCAAGAGCGCGTACCTTCCAGGTCGAGCGCGTTCTGTCCTAGCCGCCAACATCTCCGATGGCCTTCAGTCTTGCAGTTACTCCGATCATCCGCCAACTGCGTCGTCCCTATGCACGATACGTCGCTGCGCCACAGGGTCCGGCAAACTTGTGCTCGCATAAAGTGTAGCGCCTGGAAGAGTGATTCCGCCGGTCAAAAGTGAAAACGTCGCATGGCCGATCGGCTCAAGAAACGTTGGGCGGGCGCCTGTGTTAGCTGAAAACGCCCGCCTTGACGTCATGCGCGTCTGAGCGCCGCTCTTGGCTGCACTCAGAAGTAAAGCTTGAGTCCGAACTGCAGTTGTCGAGCCGTATTAGCAGTGCTAGTGACCGCCCCGAAGTTTGGAGCCTCCAGGCTTGTGACCGGGATCGCCCAAATTGGGGTATTCGTCGCATTAAACATTTCGAAACGAAATTCCATTCGAAATCGTTCCGTGATCGGGAATTGACGGAAGATCGAAAGGTCCAAGTTCTTGTACCAGTCCGAGCGCAGTGAATCACGGCCCAAGTCTCCAAACGTATCCGCGGCCGGGTATTGGAAAGCTGGGACATTAATCCACTCGGCGGGGCTTTTACTACTGGGATATCGGCTGCCAACAAGATTGGCCCGCTCGTAGCCATATCCGTTACCGTAGTTGTAGTTACCTGTCTGTGCGATGTCTTTGCCGCTGCCTGCGTCGAAAGCGGTTCCGGAGTTGAACGACAGAATGCCATTCAAATTCCAGCCTCCAATCAGCGCATCCACAACGGGACTGCCCGAGGAAAACTTACCGCCTTTCCCAAAGGGCAACGTATAAACCCATGCGGCAGAAAAAATTTGCGGAAGGTCGGTAGCCGAGGGACCCTTGTCGGCTTGCAAGTTGTACGGGTTTTGAATGGAGCAGCCCTCCACTCCGTACCATCCGGTACAACCGAGATCCAAACTCTTCGACCAGGTGTAGGAGATCAGGTACGTAAGGCCGTGTTGCTGCCTGCCGTTCATGGAGACCTGCAAAGCGTTATAGGTGCTCCTTCCCTGGCTTCGATCATAGGCGGTCGCGCCGATGTACGGGAAAGGCGCTCCGCAGTTGAAGTCGTTCGGGTTTGCGGCGTAGGACGGACAGCCAACGTTGCCCCCAGGGTTCGTGGCTACGTTATAAGCCCCGCCAATATCCAAGCGTCTGCCCACCGAACCGACGTAATTGACCGTCAGCACATCTTTAGCAGTTAGTTGTTGCTGGATGCCGAAGTTCCACTGATCGGAGTAAGGCCTCTTAAGGTACGGATCGGCAAACCAGGTTGACTGGGTGAAGGGTGTCGGGCCGGTGACTGGCGGTCCGCTGCCTTGGTTGAGAGGATCTTCTGCGGTTACAGTCGGGGCGCCACTAGTGACCGGGTTAATATTGCTGGCTCCGAGCTGGTCCAGGCTCGGCCAGGTGCCTTCGTAGTTTTGCGAGGTTTGAGTGATCGCTGCCCAGTTGTCAAAGAATCTCCCGTAACCAGCCCGCAGCACGGTATTTGGCAGCAACTGATAGACAACACCGAGCCGCGGTTGGATGTCGTTGTAATCGGTGTGATATATCCTCCCACCGCCGAGAGGGGTCGTCACGACATTCGCGGGAAGCGCGCCACCGGGGATGCAGGGAGCGGCATTGGTTTGCAAGCACGAGGGAGCGTTGTGCGCCAGAATGTAGGTTCCGTTCGTGAAATCCATGTCGCCTACGTAATAGTTGTCGTTCGGACTGTTCCCATAGACGGGTATGAACGTGAGGTCGTAGCGGAAACCGATATTCACATTGAGTTTGTCGGTCGCCTTCCACTGATCCATGGCATAAAATCCATCCACCCAGCCGGCGTGAGTGGTTTCAACCACATTGCGGCGCGAGGCGTTGTTCGGATCGCCCAAAAGGAACGATGCTATTGCGTTGCCGCCTAAAAGGGTCACAGGGTCTTCGGTATTTGCCGCCGCAAACTGAACACTCGAATTCAGATACAGTGCATTGGTGTTGTTGCTGGCGAAATTTGCTCCTGCCTTGAATGTGTGGTGCCCGATGGTTTTTGTGAAATCACCTCCGTATTCCCAGATATCTGATACGTGCGTGTCGTCAATCTGGGCGGCGCCATGCGCGCTGGGATTTGGGTTCCCGATGTAACTCTGGATTACGATTTCCGGGATCATCGAAACGCCGCCTTTAAAGCCCCCAGCGAAGTTCTGGTTGAACAGTTGCGTGCCGAAGCTGGACCCAGCCTTTGCAAACTGGGAGCCTTGATCTATATTCACGTTGTTGCGCCCGAAGTGGAATTCGGCCAGCATGTTCCCCGAAAATATGTGTACGTAGTTCACCCCTACGTTGTAGCCATCGGTTACCTGCTGGTGCAGCAGTCCCGCAAAACCACCCGATCCCGTGACCGGCTGCCGGAAGCTGCTGTAGCGCCCCCACACGCTGTCACGGTCGCTGAACTGGTGGTCCAGTCGTCCGCTGCCTTCATCCTGACGGGTGATGGTCTTGGTAGTGTCAAGCCCGTTGTTTGGGTCGGTGGCAGTGGGAGTAAGGTTTGGCGTCGGGAACAAGGTCTGTGCGTATTTGACCATGTTCTGGTCAATCATGGTGGCAGGTATCTGGTTGCAGGGCGTACCCCCGGGGGCCTGAATGTTGCCAGGCGCTGGCTCGGGGTTCCCAGCCGAGTCGCACGTGAATGCCTGCCCACTGTAGGGATTGTAAATTTGCCCGGTGATTCCTGTGAGATTGCCTGCCAACTGCGTCGCGGTTGGAATGTAGTATTGGTTGGAAGCGGCTGCATGCCTTCGGAAGCCTTCATAGCTGAGGAAGAAAAATGTTCTCTTTTGCTGTTCGCCCGCGATCGGAAGTGGACCGCCAAAAGTCGCGCCGAATTGATTTTGCTGGAACGCGGGCTGGTTGGTCGACAGGGTCTGTTCGGTGGTCGTGAGCCCCGGGTAGACGATATCGGCGTCAGTAGCTTTGTTGCGCAAGAACTCCCAGCCAGATCCGTGGAACCGCGATGTCCCAGACTTGGTGACCACGTTGACCACTCCGCCCAACGCGCCGCCAAACGATGCATCGTCATTGTGCGTTTGAACCTTGAATTCCTGGATGTCGTCGACAATCGGAGCGATGGCGTATGTGCCGCCGAACGACCCCTCGTTATTTACGCCATCCAGCAAGAATAAGTTGCTGCGGTTGGACTGGCCGTTCACTGACGGGTACGAGAATGTACCGATTGGATTCGACCAGACGCCCCCGCTGGTGGCGCTGTTCTGTGACACGTTGACGGTGCTCACGCCCGGTGTGAGATTGAGAATCTGAGTGAAATTACGTCCGTTCAAGGGCAGATCATTCACTTGTTCTTTTACCACGGCAACGCCGAGTTCGGCAGTCGAGGTCTCCAGCGCAACCGCGTTGGCTTGCACGTCGACGACCTGATTGACCGACCCAGCCTTGAGGGCGAAATCGTACGTCGCGGTTTGGTTTACGAGCAAGACGATCCCCGACTTAACCGTCGGACCGAAGCCGCTCTTCGTTACCCTCAAGTCGTAATTCCCTGGCTGTACGTCGGGCATCACATAGGCGCCTGCGCCGTTGGTGGCCGCGGTGCGATCCAGGTTTGTGTCGCGGTTGTGCAACACCACGGTGGCCCCGGCTACGACCGCCCCCGCCGAATCGCGAACCGTGCCATTGACGGTTGCCGTGGCTTGTCCGCAAGCGGGCAACGGGGAGAGTACGGCCGCTAATGCCACCGCGAAAATCAGAGTCAACACCGCAATGGTCCGCTCGGACATTCTAGGGAAAAATTGACGAATCATCGTAGATCCTCCTCGCACGAGGTCGCGTCATGGACCCTGCGACACGGTTCCGCAATTTTCAACGGCGATTTGCTTTTCGACGGATGGCCGGGCTGCAAACAATGGCCCGAAACCAAATCCCCACGGGACCAACTTCTAACCTGATTGTATTAATGTTGTCAATCAAAAAATTTCATATCCGTGAATGATGTTCCACCAGATGAAACATTTCTCTAGCTTTCGGCGATTTATCATGCTAGTGTTCTGCATATTGAAATGGCATTTCGTGAAGGAGATACCGTCAATTCGGCCTTCGATCTTGCAGCTAGACTTGAAAGTCGCCGGGGTAAGCCATGCCGCGAGTCACAAAATCCGGTCCAGGTTCAGCGCCTGTAGGCGTGATCTCGAAAGTGTTACTGATTCTTGAAGCCCTCCAAGGCTCTTCTGCTGGATTAGGGTTGAAGGCTATTTGCGATCTGACCGGTATCCACAAGAGCACGGCGCATCGCTTCCTGAAACATTTGGAGCACGAACGCTATCTCATTCGAACGGAAGCCGGGGCTTACCTGATCGGTCCAAGACTGTCGCAGATGTCGACGCGCGGTAACCAGGGAGCGACGCTGCAAGCAGTCGCCCGGCCGATATTGTGGGAGCTATGGAAATCGACCCAGGAAACTGTCAACTTGGCCGTTCTCGATCAAGGGACTGTGCTTTACGTGGATGTAATCGAAAGCCCGCACGAATTCCGGCTTTCATCGCGCGTGGGCACGCGCCGTTCGTTGCACGTCACGGCACTGGGCAAAGCACTGGCAGCTTTTTTGCCCGCCGAACCACGAGAAAGTATTTTGAGCACGATTATTTTCCAGCCCGCGACGCCGAAGACGATTATGAACTTGTTACAGTTCCGCCAGGAACTCGACAAGATCCGGCGGCAAGGCTATGCGGTCGATGACGAAGAAGCCGTCCAGGGTGCGCGCTGCGTGAGCGCCCCAATCCTCGACTCTGACCGTGAACCCATCGCCGCTGTTAGTGTCTCCGGACCCGTGACCAGAGTCAGTCCTGACCAAGTCGTTGGTCTGGCCGCAGCAGTCAGGTCTGCCGCCTCCGCCATTTCGGCAGCAATGGGATTTTCGCAACATGAGCCCGCAGGGGTAAACCTCCGCCGTGCTAAGAAAGTCGTTCCCGCTCGGAATTAGTCCGCGGACAATCGAGGCTGGAGTTTATTTGCCCACTACCGAAGCGGTGGCACACCGGTTGATAAGAGCTCGGATCGCGTCGTCTTGTGGAAATCTCTGCCTTCCCTTGGCCGCAACTTCGCAAGCGTCCTGCACTCTACTGAGCGCGAAGTCTATCGTGGCACTGAGTCGATAGAGTTCAGCATGATAGGGCGCTAACTGCATTCCCTGGCCCAAGATATTGACGGCTTCGGTCTGGCGTTTGGCTGCGACCAGTAACTCCGCCAATTCTTCGAAGTCCGCGGGGTTCGTTGCGCCATGAAGGATGGCGTTCTCAAGATATCGAATTGCCCGCTCTGAACCTTCGGCATTCTTGTCCTGTACAGCCTTGTCAGCCAGCGCCTCCAGCACCTGAACATTGTCGGGCTCGGCAGCCTCGAGTTGCTCTGCCAGGGACCAGTAGCGCGCCCGATACTCTGGATGGGCGAGCATGACCTGGGCATAAGCCTGTAACAGGGTCAGCCGCCCCGGCGCGTCCTGCTTTGCCGGATTGGCGCTGAGTTGGACTAGGTCGGGAAGCTGAGGGGTTGTCATATGGAACGCTACATCCGGGAATGGCTCTTCGGCCTCGGCCACAATCCGATGGTTCGTGAGAACCGAATGGGAGATCACCGTCACGTCCCGCTTGGGCATGTGGCAGCCGGCGCAATCATCGGGAGGCGTCTTGTGCTGCCTCAGAGATAGCGGCACTGCGCAACTTTTCTCGGTGTGACAGGCCAGGCACCTCTGCCGAAAGAACGCCGGGGCCTCCTGCGGCGAGGGTTGCACGTGAGGATCGTGGCAACTGATGCAGCCCAGCCGTCCTCCGCTCTTCAGATAGCATTTGCTGAGACGCATGGAGAGGTAGTGCTCCAGCAGGTCGTCTTTGGGCGCAGACTGGCGACTAAAAGGAACCAGGAAAATACTCAGCGTGTCGTTCAGTTCGCCGCCGGGGCGAAAGTCGCGGTATGTCTTTCCAGCTTGCAAGACGCGTGCGTCCCCCGTTTGGTGGCAAGACATGCAGATGTTGTCGGCCAGCCAAGGGGAGAGCTTGGCGGGGTTTGCAATTGAGTCGGTGGGGTCTCCCATATGCGCGGCGGCGATGTGGGACAAACCGGGACCATGGCAGTTCTCGCAACCGATGGCGAGTTCGACAAACGGCGGCTCTTGAAAACGTCCGTTGCCATTCAGCACTGGACGAGGCTGGCCGCTATGGCAAGAGATGCACGCAGGAAGAACAGGACGGTTGAAACCGTAGTCGCCAAATTCGTAACCGGGAGAAAGCGCCCAGCGCTGTGGTTTCGTATAGAAGGAGAGCGGCGCCTCGAAGAGGTAGTCGTCCTGCTTCACGATAGCTCCGCTTCCGTTTGCTCCCGAGCCGATGATCCAATCGAGTTTGAGGGTTTCGCGAAAAACGTCTTTGCCGTCGGATTTAGTCTCGTACTCGCTCTGGTAAAGATTGTTGTCTCGCGCCGATATCTCGAAATGGCGATTAAGCCTGGGATCAAAGATGCTAGCCGATGTCGGCATCCTCTCCAGAAAAGCCGGAGTAATTTCCGACATCGAACGACCCATGTCGGTACGCGAGAAAGTCTCGTAGATGCTGCGGTGGCACTGGGAGCAGACTCTGGAACCAACATAGCCAGCATCTGCTGCTGAATTCTGATCTGCCGGCGCGATTGTTTCGGGCAATTCACTCTGGAAGCCAAAACAGGTCAGAAGCATCAGTACTTCTGCCATCAATGCCATGCGAGGCGGGATAGCCCGTAACCGTTTTCCTCCGGCGCAATTCGGAGACTTCATGACTGAGGCGCTGGCTTCCATCCCGCCAGCTTCTCCTTGACCCATCCTGCGTTCTTTTCAGAGTGGCAAAGCAAACAGGCATTCGGACTTTCCTCCTGTCCAAATCGCTCGGTCATGCCGGCATTGGGAATATTGTCGATCTGATGGGTGCGCGCTCGAAAAAGAACAGCGTCCATAATACGGGGCATGTGACAAGAGACGCATCGACTGCCTTCGGAGTCGACGCGATGATGAGTATGGGCGGCGAGAGCGACGTTGCCCTGAAACTGTGAATGGCAGCTCATGCACATCAGGTCTGGTTGATCGCGAAACTTTACAGAAGTCAAGTTAGAAGCTGCATCGTGTCCGTGAGGATCGTGGCAGGTTCCGCAGCTCACCTGTCCCTTCTTGAAGCATTGGGACCTTTGCAGCGCCTCCACGATGAAGGTGGTCTGACGGAAGCGCCCGTCTTTGTAAAAGCCGATCCGGGAGAACTCGCCGAAAGGAATGCCCAAATTATTTCGAAAGAACCCGCCAGAGCGTGAATAGTTCAACTCACCGCCGGGGCCAGAAGCACGGATCGCAGATTGCATATGACATTGCGAACAAATGCCGACGAAATCGCGGTTGCCTAAGTCGTGGAAATTCACCGGCGGGTCAATCGCCCTCTTCGGATAAGGTTCGTTCGAAGTCATGTCTGCCACATGTTGCGCTGAGGGGCCGTGACACATTTCGCAGTCAATGCCCGGCTCTCTGAACTCCACGTTGTTCACATCAAAGCCGCCGCCCGTCACATTTCTGAGTTGGCTGGTATGGCAAACGGCGCACACGGCTTGATAGCTGGTGGCAGCGCTGAGTTTCTCCCACGAACGCAGATCGCCGCGTTCACTCCCAGCGCCATCAATGATTTTCCAGTAATTCACCCACATTTTTTGCAATGCGCTGTACTGGATTGGAAAGACGTGAATCTCGCCGTTGGGCAGCCTAGTGGCATAGGCCTGCTGGAACTTTGATCCGATCGTGTAGTCCACAGAATACGCGTGCATTTTGCCGTCTGATTGCTGGATGTCGAAATAATGTCGACCGTCGCGGATTAACATACGGGCAAACAGCGTTCGCCCTCGGCTGTTGGCAGATTCAGCCGTTCCCTGGCGGTGTGTGGCTTCATCTTCCAGGTAAAACTCGTTGTTGCTTTGAAAATCTCCGATCACATTTTGCGGAGCATACGGACGAAGCATTCTGGACATACCGGTTTGTGACCACTGGCGGTACACGCTGGAGTGGCATCCTTGGCACGACTTCGACCCTGCGTAATCTGACAGGATCTGAATTGAAGGGCTTTCCGCAGCAAACTGACTTCTTGAAGAAGCGTTGTCTTGACGCTCAGCCTGTCCCACGAATTCTTCGAAGGTCCCGTGGGAACCCAGCATTTTGTAAATGGTCCGTAAGTTCTCGCCTGCTTTGGATGCCAAGCTGTCGTTCGCCCGATAAATCCTCGCGAAACTTCCGGCAGCAGAGTTCAGTTCTCCAGAAGCGAGCTGAACTAACCCGAACAGATAAACAATTTCTCCATCGGAAGGGTTCAACGTTTGCGCTTCCGCCAGCGAAGCCTTGCAATGCTTCAGCAAAGTATCGCGTCTCTCTCCCTTCGAAACTGCCAGGGCTTCTTCCAGCAGAGCTCGACCCTCTGCGAACTCTGCCGTAGCTTTCAATTTGTTCTTGAGCTCTGGCCAACTCTCCGGTGCCACGGTTCGAGGCGCGGCAAACCTGTCGAGGTATTCCACTGCATCCCGGGCGTCAGAAATTGCCGCGTCGTTCAGATGTTTCTGTGCCTCAACGTCGGCCACTGACACGAGAAGTAACGGATTCTCGGGCAGGAGAGTCAGAGACTGTTTGGCATAGTTCAGCCCCGCATCGTAGTCCTCCAATCCGAAACTGGCGCGCGCTGCTGTCTCATAAGCTTGGAAGAGAAAGGCGGATTGCGGAAATTGCGCCAGGAATGACTTGGCTTGTTGGAGCGTCTGTGCGGGAGAACCTTGCTTGAACAGTGTCAGAAAGGCTGCGCGTTCCGCGGCATCGGAAATCTGATCGGCTACGGTAGAAGAACTGCGGTTCTGTGTCGTGACATTCGCATCGATGACCTGAGCCGCGAGAGATGCCAGAGGGCTAAAGAGTGCCGCGATTACCAGAAGCCGCCTCAACATTTCAGCGCACTGTAGCCCAAAACACAGTTTCTACGCAACGGACAAAATGTCTACCATAGCGTCAAATGCGGCCTTTACAGGACCTTGATGGTGCAGTTGTCGATGAAATCCCAGTCCCAGTCGACCCCAATACCCGGAGCTTCAGGTGGACGAGCATAACCATGCCCATCGATATCGATTGCGCGTTTCATGCCAAAGTCCATGTACGAAATCGGGTAGAGCAGTTCCAGGAATTCGCAATTAGAGATGGCAGCACAGCAATGCAGATTCACAACCTCAAGGGGATGGTAGATCGTGGTGTGCAACTCACAACGCATTCCGAAGGATTCTGCTAGGTGTGCAGTCCTCATGGCAGGCGTGACCCCGCCCTTCCAAGAGACATCAGTTCGCACGATGTCGACGACACCACCCAAGATGCACTCCGCGGTGGAATAGTGCGAACCGGCGAGGACTTCGGTGCCACAGATTGGAATATCAAGCTCGACGGTCAGTTTCCTCAAACCGTGGAAGTTGACATCAGGGAGTGGCTCCTCCAGCCAGTAATAGTTCAATCGCTCAAGTTCACGGCCAACCCGTAGAGCCTCTTCGTACGAGTAAGCTGCAACCGGGTCTGCCATGAGCTTGAAATCCGGGCCGACGACATCCCGGCAGGCACGATAAGCCGCCAGATCAAAATCCACTTTCCCGGGTGGGTGTAGTTTGTAAGCATGCCAGCCGCGGGCTTTCACTTCCAGCGCTTGCTTCGCATAATCTTCCGGCGAGGCCAGCACAAACGAGCTGGCGTAGACCGGAACTTTCTCCCGGTAGGCACCGAGGAGCTTGTAGAGCGGCAAGCCGGCGGTCTTGCCCGCGATATCCCATAGGCAGATGTCAAATGGTCCATAGGAATAAATCGGAACGTGATTCCACCAGCGATCATGGGCGCGAAACTCCTGCCAGAGTTTCTCCCGAAATAACGGATCCTTTCCTTCGAAAAATGGCTTCACCGCTGAGGCAGCAATCGCCCCTGCCATCTCTGCGCCGCGACCCGCAAAACCGAAGGAGTGGCCTTCAACGCCAGCATCGGTTTTCATCGAGATGACCAGGAAGTCGAAATTCGACTTGCCACCAGCCCGCATTTCCGCGTCAGACATTGCCGCGCGAGTGTTGCGGCAAGCTCGCACCTCAATGGATTTGATTATCAACCCCGGAATCCTCGGGACGCTTTACGTTGCACCCTTCTGAACGTCGTGACTGTACGCAATGCGCCCTCGGCTGTCAAACGAAACACTGTACGCAGGAGATCGGGTTCCGTCGTGTTTTCTTGGTGTTCTTCGCGGTTAAATCAGCGACTTAGCCGATTCTCTCTATCTCGGCGCTGATTTCACTTGACCTATAGAGCGGTGATAGGTCATTTTCTTCGCTCATTCTTCTGCACGGTCTGTCGGCGTTCAGTGGGGCAACTTACGGAGAACTTATGAACGGAAACGTCGTGTGGGGACTAGCAGTGGTCGTTCTTGCCGGAATTCTCCAGGGGAGCTTTGCTGCTCCCATGAAGCGGATGACCGCGTGGCACTGGGAAAACAGTTGGTTGCTCTTCGCACTTTCCGGCCTGATTATTTTCCCGTGGATAATCAACTTCGCGACCGTGCCGAATGTCACCAGCGTGTACACAGGAGCACCGCCGTCCGCTCTCATCAGGGTGCTTTTCTTTGGATTGCTCTGGGGCGTGGGCGCCACGCTGTTCGGGCTGGCGATCAACCGCGTGGGGATGGCGCTTGGATTCGCACTGATCCTGGGCATTACGTCTTCGTTTGGTTCCCTGATCCCGATGGCGATTCTGCATTCCGAGCAACTTCTGGCTAAACGCGGGCTGGCTCTAATCGCCGGCACTGCCGTCATGGTTTTGGGGCTTGTCTTTCTCGCACTCGCCGGGCGCACTCGCGAACGCGATTTGGGTACGGGCAACGGAGGGCGTTCCGGTTTCGCCTTCGGTCTAGTGCTTTGTATATTTTCAGGAATCTTCTCCTCGATGATGAACTTCAGTTTCGTCTTCGGCGAGGAGCTGCGACTTCGTGCTCTTCACTCCGGAACTAGCAACGCGATGGCCGCGAATCCGATTTGGGCGCTCACAGTAACCGGCGGCTTTGTCGCGAATTTCTTGTACTGCGGATATCTGCTGACCAGGAACCGGACTTGGTCTGTATTCCGCGAAGGAAATCCGTCCGCCTATTGGCTGCTGGGTATATTGACGGGCCTGCTTTGGTTCGGCGGCACTGTCCTCTACGGAATGGGCGCAGCTTCCCTGGGAGCGCTCGGTGGGATCGTGGGGTGGCCCATCTTCATGACCATCGACATCATCGGTGCTCTTTTTTGGGGTGCTGTATCGGGCGAATGGCGGGGAGCCAGCCGTCAGGCCCTCGTCTACAACTGGACGGGAGTCGGTGTTCTGCTGGTGGCGATCACGATAATCTCCGCCGGCAACGCGACCTAGTTCGCATTGGTCGATCGCTATTTGCCTTTCGTGCCCGGAGCGTCAATCCGCACCGAGCTGACTCCGTGCGTCTTGCTCTGGTCAACACCGCTGCCTTCTCGAACGACGTAGTACTGATTCGCAGGAAGGTCGGAAAGCGTCTCGACCAGCCCGCTGGGCCAGTGAATCACGATCTTCTCCGCCTTAGGGGCCTTGCCCAGGCCGAAATGCAGCCGCAGGTCGCTCTGCGAGATGTAGCCATCCCCACTGCGCACTTCCTTTTCGTGCTTATCACTGCCTCGCTCCAGAGTCACAACCGCGCCCAACGCTGCGCGATTCGATTTCACACCGACCAGCTGTAGGCTGATCCAGTTCCCAATCGGCGCAGTATTGTAGTAAAGCGACGCCTTCTCGTTCATGTTGTTCACCAAAGCTTCCTCGTGACCATCATTAAACAGATCGGCGAGTGCCATGCCGCGACCAGAGTGTGGCTCGCTCAGAACCGAGCCCGCACCGGCAGTGATGTTGGCGAACGTCCCATCGCGCTGGTTGTAGTAGG
>JBAUVZ010000414.1:0-1558 GCA_049583505.1 Candidatus Sulfotelmatobacter sp. | reverse complement strand
GGCCAAATTCCCACATTCAGGTTTATCAGGACACAACATGAGGCCGGACTGTCCCCCTGCGTCATTTTTTCCAAGTTTTCACGACTGCAGGACGATCTGCCGCGTTCACGGGATTCTGCGAGCTTCGGGTTAGCGCCAGCCGAGCTCTGGGGCGACGTATTTCAGGACGCTTTCGATCACGTGCGCGTTGTAGTCCACTCCGAGCGTGCTCGGGATTGTCATAAGCAAGGTATCTGCGGCGGCAATCGCCTCGTCCGCGGCGAGTTCCTTGACCAGCACATCGGGTTCACTGACATAGGAGCGGCCAAAGACGGCGCGCGTGTTCGCGTCGATGAAGCCGATCTGATCGCGGTCGTGTTTCTCCTGCCCGAAATAGGCGAAGTCGAGGTCGTTCACGAGCGGAAAGATGCTTCGGCTGACCGACACGCGCGGGGTGCGGCTGTGTCCGGCCTTTTTCCAGGCGTCGCGAAATGCCTCGATCTGCTTGCGCTGCTGGACGTGCAGCGGTTCGCCACTCTCATCGTCCTTGAGCGTTGAACTCTGAAGATTCATGCCGAGTTGCGCGGCCCAGCGTGCGGTGGCGCTCGAGCCGGAGCCCCACCAGATGCGATCGCGCAGGCCTGCCGAATACGGCTCGACGCGCAACAGCCCGGGCGGATTCGGAAACATAGGCCGTGGGTTGGGCTCGGCGAAGCCCTCGCCCTTCAGCAGGTCGAGGAACTTCTCACCATGCCGGCGTCCCATGTCCGCATCGCTCTCGCCTTTCGCCAGTGTGTAGCCGAAGTGGCGCCAGCCGTCGATCACCTGTTCCGGAGAGCCGCGACTGATGCCCAGCTGCAGTCGGCCGCCGGCGATCAGGTCGGCTGCCCCGGCGTCTTCGGCCATGTAGGGTGGGTTTTCGTAGCGCATGTCGATCACGGCCGTGCCGATCTCGATTGTACGCGTGCGTGCACCAACGGCGGCAAGCAGCGGGAATGGCGAACTGAGCTGGCGCGCGAAATGGTGAACGCGAAAGAATGCGCCGTCAGCGCCCAGGTTTTCCGCGGCAACAGCAAGCTCGACGGACTGAAGCAAGGAGTCGGCCGCCGAGCGTACTTGCGAGCCGGGGGACTCTGTCCAATGCCCGAACGAGAGAAAGCCGATTTTTTTCGACATGTTTCAGGCCCTGCCCTGACTATTACCGCTCTCCAACCGCGCTCATTGCCTCGCAGCGTGGCGCCCTGTGTGATTTCGGACCGGAGAGATTCTTCCATTGTCCGCAGGCTTTGCCGCGACGAATGCTACCACGCTTGTCTCAGCTCCCGTGAAGTCCTGCCGGTCCAGCCGGTCGATGCAACACCCTACAACCAGTTGATTTGACAATGCTTCTCATCAAGAATCAATCAGTAAGGCAGTGTTCAATCAAAACCTAAACAGGGCTTTTGTTTTGCTTGATTTTGACGCCGGCTAACGAAATCAGTTTGCTAAGCTCCTGCAAGAGGACTTTGAGCAGGTGTTGCAACGACGCATTGAGACCACCCCGTTTCACAGGGCTTGGCTCAGATTCCTGAAATTTTTG
>JBAUVZ010000413.1:0-1562 GCA_049583505.1 Candidatus Sulfotelmatobacter sp. | reverse complement strand
GCGTAAACGCCCAAATCCTAGCTTCGCAGTTCGAAGCGCACGCTCGTGGTGCCGGGCGTAACGCGGGTTGCCCTCCCCGACGTGATGGTCACCAGCGCTACGTAGCAACAATGTTTGCAGCTTAAATTGGAGGCTATTATCGTATGCCCAAGCGTGACGAAGAAAGTATAGAAACTAAAATGCGCGAGTTATTGGACAAGCAGGACATTCACGAGACCTTGTTGCGTTATTGTCGGGCGATAGATCGCCACGACGAAGAGCTTCTTCGAAGTGTTTATCACCCCGACGCAATGGATAATCATGGAATTCAAAATGGAACAGCGTCAGAATTCATCGCCTGGGCGATGAAGACTTTGCACGAGAACGACCGAACTACGCACCTCATCTCGAACGTGATGATCGAACTTCACGGCAACACGGCGCACAGCGAGTCTTATTTTCTCACGGTGGTTCGCCGACAAATCCAGGGAAGGTTCATCGACGTTACTATTGCAGGACGATACCTTGATCTATTCGAGCGTAGGGGCAGCCATTGGAAGATTGCCCGTCGCCAGGTGGTGATAGATTGGAATCGTGTCGATCCAGTCGAGGGAAGTGTGACGCTAGGACAGTTCGTTTTGGGAAAACGCTCCAGAGAGGATCTTGTGTACAAAGAGGGCCTGACGCATAACGATCATTAAAGAGCGACAGTGGTCAGGAAAGGATAGCGTGCTTCTGAGTGAGGCCGCGCGACTCTCCAAGCTGTGGTTTTGCGGAGTGTGGTTAGCATCAAGGAGCTCCTCTCTCAAGTCGATTGGCAATGGGCGGAGACGAACGTGTTGTCTTTTGGCTAGAAGTGGGCTTGGCGACCGCAACAATACCGAGCGATGTGATTCGATGCCTTACCCGAAAGCAATCATTCAACGGAGCGTTGGTGGCTTTACTGGAAATGTTGCGAGGTCTCGGTCGATGCTACGCGGCTTCAGGAGAGTTCCTTACGGATCGGGTGGGCCTTTACAGAGAGCGCACCTGTGGAGTTCGGCGCACCAGAGCGATTCGCCTGGACCTTCGCATCCGCCCTATCCGCCGTTTCCGCCATACCCTCCGTTTCCGGCGTTTCCTCCTTTCCCCCCATATACCCAAGCTGCGTCGAGCGCTGTTCTCGCGGCAGGTAGCTACCCAGCCCATGCTACGAGCCCCGCGCCGATGAGAAACCCTCAACCAACGGGCGCGGCACAGCCGCAGCCCACTGTTCGTGCCAATCCAACAGCACGCCCTTCCGCCACGATTGCTTCTCCCCACCTCTCTCCTATCCAGTCCTCATCCCGCACTGCTCAAGCAACCTTACTTGCGGAGCACGCGGGTGCCTCGGTAAGCAGGGCCGATCGATTTGCGGAGCCCGCGAGCGTGGCAGATTTGAATAATCTTCTCGAGGTAAGTGAATCTACTTCCTCGATTGTCCGCCGGGAGTTCGAGAGTGGCAAAGTCAACATCACGACGGGGAATGGTCCCCCGCGCGTGCTCTGGCCGACGTACGAATTGCGCGCCAAGCTCACGGCTTTGCTCGAACATCTTCACGCTGC
>JBAUVZ010000412.1:0-16940 GCA_049583505.1 Candidatus Sulfotelmatobacter sp. | reverse complement strand
CCGAGAGACCGTGCGAACTTTTCTCTCGCCCGACGAAGGTGGAGGCTACGGTCTCGGTCCCGATGTACTTTCCGGCTATACCGCATATGCTTTTAATGAGCTGGGACCCATCCCGGATGAAGGGACGCAGATGTTCCCGGACGGCAATAGCGGGATTGCACGACTCATTACCAAAACTCTGATTCCGGAATCAATCGCTGGCTCACAAGCGATCGAAGATGTTTGCCGCAACCGCGTAAATTTTGCTGCGCTTGATCGCGCAGGGGCCGCTGCGCGCATTCGATTAGATTCGACCGCGGTATGGGTAAAACACGATGGCGATCCGGCGAAGTCGGAGTCGGTGACCATTGCCTACACTCGCGGCGAGAAGACGTATCGCGTGAAAGCGCGTTCGGTGGTGATGGCAGGTGGAAGCTGGACGACCAGGCATATTGTCCGCGACCTTCCTGCGGATCGTAAAGAAGCTTACTCGCAGTTCTACCGCTCCCCTTGCATGGTGGCCAACGTAGCGGTAAGAAACTGGAGATTTCTTTACAAGCTCGGCATTTCCGGGTGCCAGTGGTTTGAGGGCCTGGGAAGTTTCATGCAGGTCCGCAAAGTGGCGCTCTGCGGAGCAGATTCGCCGACGATTGGGCCCGATTCGCCGGTCGTGCTGACTATTAAAGTTTTGTATTCGTACCCGGGCAAGACCGCCGAGCAGCAAGGCCACATGGGTCGAGGGGAAATGGTTTCGACTCCGTTTCGCGACTACGAGCGGCAGATTCGCCGGCAGCTTACGGACATGTTCGCGCGCTCTGGTTTCGACGCTGGTCGCGACATCGCCGGTATTATCCTGAACCGCTGGGGGCACGCCTACGCGAGTCCGGCCCCCGGATTTTACTTCGGCAAAGACGGCAAGCCCGCGCCGGGAGATGTTCTGCGGGCAGCTCCGTTTGCGAGGATCGCTTTTGCGAACACGGACCTTTCGGGTACGCCGGATCACAAATCTTCGATACTCGAAGCCGACCGCGCCATAGAGCAGCTACTGGATCAAGTGTTGGACGTGTGAATCAGTGAGGGATGGCCTGGGGTGGTTCGGGCGGAGCTTTGCTCCTGCCGGGACAGCCGAGGCGGCTGTCTTTACATCAGTTCTTATTTTTCTTCCTCGATTTTGATGCGGAGGGATTTGAGGAACTTGAGATCCTGGTCACTGATTTTGAATTCGGGGTTGGTGGAGAGGGTGGTGACGAGGGAAGTCTTGTCGGAGGATTTCTCGCCCTGCTTGCTGACGCCGATGGTGGCTTCGAGGACCAGGAAAATGTCGTAGCCGCCCTCTTTGATGCGGGAGACGACTTCGGCGATCTGTTCGGAATCGGAGAGTGACTCGTTGATGGCCTCGCCGAGTTCCTTCATGAGTTGTTTGAGTTGCTGATCCACGTGGTCCCCCGATCGCCTTCTGGCCTGGCTCTAAACAACCCCACAGGTGCTTAGATGCCTGCGGCCGCTAACGGTTTCGATCGCGGGCGCGGGCTTCGTCATTGTAGCGCTGGAGGCTGTTAAAATCGAGGCCGTGAGCAAGGTTTCCACGGCACGAAAGTTAGGGGTGGTGGCGCAGGTGGCCTGGCAGCAGGTTAAGCGCAGCCGGACGGCGCGAGCCGCGACTCAGGCCGTAACCACGACGGCGCGGGCCTTCGGGCGGGTGCTGCACCAGTTGTGGCTGGAGGTTACGGGGCTTATTTTCTTAGTGATGGCGGCGAGTGGCGGGTTTGCCTCGGCGCGAGAGTATGCGAAATATGAGGCCGGACGTACTGGGTTAGGGCGGGTGGTGGTTGCAATTTGTTTCACACTAACGTTCACGTGGTTCGGGGTGAGTTCGTTTTTGAGGGTTTGGCAGAAGGGTCGGGGAGCGCGGTGAGGTCGTCGGTCGCCGTGCTGCTGCACGGGACAGCCGATTCCTCTGCCCTGCGCGCTTCGGAATGACGAGGGCTATGCGCGCCTCGGAATGACAAGGTTTATTGGGTTCGAGAAAGACCTTTTAATCATGGCGGACAAAATCAAGACTGCGGCGGAGGTTGAGACTTCTTCGCACATTCCGGTGAACCCGCTGTATACGCCGGCGGACCTTAAGGGTTCGGATTATGAGGGCGAAGTTGGGTATCCGGGGGAGTATCCGTTTACGCGGGGTGTGCAGGCAACGATGTACCGCGGGCGGTTGTGGACCATGCGCCAGTATGCGGGCATGGGCGACGCCGAGGAGTCGAATAAGCGCTACAAGTATCTGCTGGCGAACGGGACCACGGGGCTTTCGGTGGCGTTTGACTTGCCGACGCAGATCGGGATGGACTCAGATCATGTGCTGGCCGCGGGTGAAGTGGGCAAGGTGGGGGTGGCGATTGATTCGATCGAAGACATGGAGCGCCTGTTTGCCGGCATCGATCTGACGAAGATATCTACATCGATGACCATCAATGCGACTGGGTCGATTCTGCTGGCGTTGTACGTGGCGGTGGCGCGGCGGCAGGGTGCGGACAACAAGAAACTTTCGGGGACGGTGCAGAACGATGTGTTGAAGGAGTACATCGCGCGCGGGACTTACATTTATCCGCCGCGGCAGGCGCTGCGGGTGATCACCGATATGTTCGCCTGGGCCGGGGAGAACGTGCCGGAGTGGAACACGATTTCGGTTTCCGGCTATCACATGCGGGAGGCGGGCTCGACGGCGGTGCAGGAAGTGGCGTTCACTTTGGGGAACGGCATGGCGTATGTGGAGGCGGCGATCAAAGCGGGGCTGGATGTGGATCAGTTCGCGCCGAGGGTGTCTTTCTTCTTTAATGCGCACAACAATTTTCTAGAAGAGGTGGCGAAGTTTCGGGCGGCGCGGCGGATGTGGGCGCGGATCATGCGGGAACACTTCAAGGCTAAGAATCCGAGGTCGTGGATGCTGCGGTTTCATACGCAAACGGCGGGGTCGACGCTGACGGCGCAGCAGCCGGAAAACAATATTGTGCGTACGGCGATCCAGGCGCTGGCGGCGGTGCTGGGCGGGACGCAGTCGCTGCACACGAATTCGTACGACGAGGCTTTGGCGCTGCCGACTGAGCAGGCGGCGCGAATTGCGTTGCGCACGCAGCAAGTGATTGGGTATGAGTCGGGGGTGGCGCAGACGATCGATCCGCTGGCGGGGTCTTACTATATTGAATCGCTTACTAATGAGATCGAGAAACGTGCGGCGGAATACCTGGGGAAGATTGAGGTGATGGGCGGGATGCTGAGGGCGATCGAGCGCGGGTTTGTGCAGCAGGAGATTCAGAACGCGGCCTATGAATATCAGCAGGCCGTGGATCGGCAGGAAGCGGTTGTGGTGGGCGTGAATCGATTCGAGGTGGAAGAAGAGAAGCCGATTCCGATTCAGAAGATTGATCCAGAGCTCGAAACGAAGCAGATCGAGCGGGTGCGGGCGTTGCGGGTGCGGCGGGATGAAGGTCCGTGGAAGGCCGCGTTGCAGGGCGTGGAGGATGCGGCGCGGTCAGGTGAGAACCTGATGCCCCGGATCCTGAAGGCGGTTGAAGCTTACGCGACCGTGGGTGAGATTTCAGATGCGATGCGGCGGGTGTTTGGAGAGTATCGGGAGGCGGTGGTGATCTGAATTCCAAGGAGAGTGCATGACGACACAAGCTGTTGTTCCGCGGCTGCGCGGCAGACGGAAGCGAGCTTTAGTTTGGATGGCGTGCATCGTTGCCTTGCTTTATCTCGCGGTAATCGTCGTGTTTCATTACTACCTTGAGCCCAAACTCATTTTCGCTGCGCCGACGAACTATCCACAGAGAACTCCTGCGGGCCTAAGTCTCGCGTTCGAAGACCTGTACATCCCGGTGGACGCCTCGACCCAGATCCACGCCTGGTGGATCCCTGCCGGGAAACAACCGGACAAAGTGATTCTCTATTTCCACGGGAATGCCGAAGTTTTGGAAAGCGAGGTGGGAACTCCAACCGCCGAGGCCCCGCTGCTCCATCAAACCGGTGCAAACCTGCTGCTGGTTGACTACCGCGGATATGGCGGCGCCAGCCCAATCCAGGCCAGTGGTCCCCGCACGGCGGAAGATGCGCCCGCCGCGATGAGCTACCTGGTCGAGCATCGCCACTTCTCTCCTTCGGATATCTACATCGCGGGTTGGTCCATTGGTTCGGGCGTAGCGACCCAGCTTGCCGTCGATTCGCCCCACTCGGCTGGACTCATTCTGCTAAGCCCCATCTCAAGCATCTATGACGTCGCCAACCAGGACCTGATCTACCGTACAGTGCTGCGGCCGGGTCAATGGATCGATAACTCCAATAATTTCGAAAACAAGAACAAAATCGCAAGCGTGCACATTCCGGTTCTTATAGTCTCGGGGACCTTAGACACAATTGCATCGCCCTGGATGCCAAAGCTGCTTCATGATCGCGCCAACCAGCCCAAAGCCTTTGCACATGCTGGACGGCGTGGAGCACAACGATTTGTGGGACAAAGGAAACGGAACGCTGGTTGGCTATATCAGGGGTTTTGTTTCCGGAGGTTCCCGCGCGAGTGCTGGTCCGTAGGAGGGCCTGGCTTAGCCCGAGGTTTTATAGTCGCAGGCGATGCGGCAGGGCTCGCAGTACATGAGGCCGTCCGCGCAGAAGCGAACATCGAGCACGGTCTGGCAGAGGCAACAATACTTGTCGCACTCGCACTGGTCTTCCGTCTTCTCGCACTGGGCGCAACGGTATTTGGCGGAGCCGGTTCCAGCGGACATAGAGGTAATTTAGCGCCGAAGAGCGAGACGGGGAACGTGCCGTTGGTAACCCCTAGTGCTCTTCATTGAGAGCCGAAGCAATGCGTCCCTACCAACCCGTCGTGAAAACCAAGTTGCAGATCAGCGTTTGAAGGCGCGGTTACAGTACGGAGCTTGCGGCAAACCTAAAAGGCATGCCCTGATACGAATCCCCTTTGCGTCGAAGCTCGGGTCTACGGTGCCAGTGCCATATAATTCTGGACAATGACCTTCCAACAGGTGCTCTATGGGGCGGAAGTCCTCGCGCACAGCGGGGAGCCGGGTGTGAGTGGTGTGGAATATGACTCGCGGCGGGTGAAGCCAGGGTACGTGTTCGTGGCCATGCGCGGCGAGTCGAGCGATGGCAACAGGTTCATCGATCAGGCGATCTCGGCTGGAGCGGTGGCGGTAGTGACGGATTCGGCGGCGGAGAAGCCGCGTCCGGGAGTGGCCTGGGCGGTGGTATCGAACGGGCGGCGGGCGCTGGCGCGGGTTAGCGCGAACTTCTATCACAAGCCGGCGGAGCGGATTGCGGTTACGGGAATTACGGGGACGAATGGGAAGAGCACGACGGCTTTTTTGCTGGAATCGATTCTGACAGCGGCAGGACGGAAGAGCGCGCTGATCGGGACGATTGAATATCACGTGGCTGGGAAGGTTTTGCCGGCGCCGCATACCACGCCGGAGGCGCTGGAACTGAATCGCATTTTCAGCGAGGCGCTGGGGCAAGGTGCGACCGATGCGGTGATGGAGGTTTCCTCTCACGCTTTGGCGCAGGAGCGCGTGTTTGGCGTGCCGTTTGATGTGGCCGTGTTTACCAACCTGACGCGCGATCATCTCGATTATCACAAGACGATGCAGGAGTACTTCGAGGCCAAGCGGGTGCTGTTTGAGGGCTGCGGCACCGATGCGCCGCGCGCGGTGGTGACCAATATGGATGATGAATACGGCACGAAGCTGGCGGAGTTCAGCCGGAAGCGCAGTTCGGTGGTGTTGAAATATGGATGGGAGCGCGGCGATCTGCATGCGGAGAAAGTGGAAATCACGACGCGGGGGACGCGATTTGATCTGGTGATGCCGGAGGGGAAGATTGCAGTGTTCTCGGCGCTGATTGGGCGGGTGAATGTGTACAACATTCTGGCGGCGGCGGGAGCGAGCTATGCGCGCGGGTGCGCGGCGCAGGCCATTGCGGCGGGGATCGACAAGCTGGCCTGCGTTCCGGGAAGGTTTGAGCGGGTCGACTGCGGGCAACCCTTCACGGTGGTGGTGGACTACGCGCATACCGACGATGCTTTGCGGAATCTGACGGCGCTGGCGCGGGAGTTGGTTTCTGGTTCGGGAGCAAAGGGACGGGTGTTGACGGTGTTTGGGTGCGGAGGGGATCGGGACCGGAAGAAGCGTCCGTTGATGGGCGAGGCGGCGGGACGGGGAAGTGATTTCGTGGTGCTGACGTCGGACAATCCGCGCAGCGAGGATCCGGTTGCGATCATTAATGATGCGGTGGTGGGACTGCAGAAGACTGGAGTGAAGTACAGCGTGGAAGCCGACCGGCGGAAGGCAATCGCGCTGGCTATTGGCGAGGCACGGCCGGGAGACATCTTGCTGCTGGCGGGCAAGGGGCATGAGAAGGTGCAGGTCACGCGGGAGGGACCGACTCCGTTTGACGATCTGGAAGTGGCGCGCGAGGCGCTGCGGGCGGCGGGGTTTTTGTGCGGGGCTGCGGCCGGGGCGAAAGGATGAAGCTCACGCTGGCGAGGATTGCAGAGTTTGTTTCCGGGGCGGGAGAGTTTGCGCGCGGAGAAGTGGCGCAGGGTTACTCGATCGACTCGCGGACGGTGAGGCCGGGCGAGCTTTTCTTTGCGGTGAAGGGTGAACGGCTGGATGGCCACGACTTCGTGGAGCAGGCGCTGGACAAAGGGGCGTGCGCGGCGGTCGTCCGGGAAGATCAGTTAGGCCGGTATCCCGAGAAGGCGCGGTTGCTGGCGGTGGAAGACACACTGGTGGCGCTGCAGACTCTGGCTACGGCGGTGCGGAAGCTTTGGGGCAAGCCGCTGATTGCGGTGACGGGATCGGCGGGGAAGACGACTACGAAGGAAGCGATCGCACACGTGCTCGGCGTGCGGTTTCGGGTGCTGAAGTCGGAGGGAAACTTCAACAATCATTTTGGTTTGCCGCTGATGCTGCTGAAGCTGGAGCCGGAGTATGACGTGGCCGTGATCGAGATGGGGATGTCGCACGCGGGAGAGATCCGGGCGCTGGCGAAGATCGCAGAGCCGGAGATTGGCGTGGTGACCAACGTCGCCCCGGTGCACCTGGAGTTTTTTGATTCGCTGGCGGGGATTGCCCGGGCGAAATATGAGTTGATTGAGTCGCTGCCCGCGCATGGTGTTGCGGTGTTGAATGCCGATGACGAATATGTTTCGCAGTTTGGGAGGGACTTTAAGGGCAAAGTTGTGATGTATGGCACGCGGGCAACGGCGGACGTGCGTGCGGAGAAAATCCAGTCGAAGGGAACAGAGGGCGTGGAGTTCGATGTGGTGATTGGAGGTGTGCGTGAACATGCCAGGCTGGCACTGGTGGGAGAGCACAACGTCTTGAATGCGCTGGCCGCGGTGGCGGTGGGAATTGAGCGCGGGCTGAAGCCGGCGGAGGCGGTTGCGGCGCTGGCAACTCTGGTCCCGGCGGATAAACGCGGGCAGGTTCTCCGAGTGGGTAACATCACGGTGATCAACGATTGCTACAATTCCAATCCGAAGGCGCTGGAAGCGATGGTGGATGCTTTGGCCGCGATGGCGGCGAAGCGGCGCATTGTGGTGGCGGGCGAAATGCTGGAGTTGGGGTCGGCGGGCGAAGAGATGCACCGGCGGGCGGGGCAGCATATCGCGGAGAAGAAGATTGATGCGCTGCTTGGAGTGCGCGGGCTGGCGCAGGTGATGGTGGAGGGCGCGAGGCAGGCGGGAACCCGGGCAGAGTTTATGGCGGCGCCCGAGGAAGCCGGCGAATGGTTGGCGCGCGAGACGCGGGACGGCGACGTGATTTTGTTGAAGGCTTCGCGGGGCGTGAAACTAGAGAAAGCGTTGGAAGTGTGGGAGACTCGCCGTGCCGGCGTCGTCAGTGGAAATTGAGATCACGAAGCGGGACGGAGGCTGATTGCTCTACTGGCTGTTGTATCTGAAGCTGCAGCATTATTTTCCGCCGTTCCGCATCTTCCGTTACCTGACGTTTCGCACTGCGTTTGCCAGTCTTACCGCGCTGTTTACCGCGCTCATCGTGGGTCCGCTGGTGATCAACCGGCTGCGGGAATTCCAGATTGGACAATACATTCGGGAGGAAGGTCCGAAAGCTCATCAGAAAAAAGCCGGGACGCCGACGATGGGCGGGCTCCTGATCGCGATCGCCATTGTGGTGCCTACTCTGCTGTGGGCCGATCTGAGCAACCGGTTTGTCTGGATTGCTGTGTTTGCCACGTGCGCGTTTGCGGCGATTGGGTTTACCGACGACTACACCAAGGTGGCGCACCGCCGGAATCTTGGCCTCACTGGGCGGGCGAAGCTGGGGCTGCAGATTGCAACCAGCATTGTGATTGCGGTGATGCTGATCACCATGCAGACGTATGGGATGTATTCGACCAAGCTGATTGTTCCTTTCCTGAAGCAGTTTCATCCTGATCTGGTGGTGCAGACCCTGGAGCATAGTCCGAACTTGTGGGGGTTGGCGTTCCTGCCATTTATTGGATTCGTGGTGCTGGTGATTGTGGGCTCGAGCAACGCGGTGAATCTTACGGATGGGCTGGACGGGCTGGCGATTGGGTGTACGGTGATTGCGGCGGGGGCGTTGACGGTGCTGACTTATGTGAGTGGGCACGCTACCTTTGCCACTTATCTGGAAATTCCACGCATGCCGCAGGTGGGCGAGCTGACGATTTTCTGCGGAGCGATGGTGGGGTCGTCGATTGGATTCTTGTGGTACAACGCGCATCCCGCGGAGGTGTTCATGGGCGATGTGGGATCGCTGGCGCTGGGCGGGGCAATTGGGACGGTTGCTGTAATCATCAAACAGGAACTACTGCTGCCGTTTATTGGGGGAGTGTTTGTGATCGAGGCGGTGTCGGTGATCCTGCAGGTGGGGTCGTACAAGCTGCGCAAGAAACGGATTTTCAAGATGGCACCGCTGCACCATCATTTTGAGTTGATGGGATGGTCGGAGTCGAAGATTATTGTGCGATTCTGGATTGCGTCGCTGGTGTTTGCGCTGTTCGCGCTGACGACTTTGAAACTGCGGTGAAAAGTCATTCACCACAGAGTCACAGAGACACAGAGAAGAAAAAACAATAGCTTGGTTTTCTCTCCGACTCCGTGGTGAAAAGAGCTTTGATGGAACTCAAAGATAAACGCGTGCTGGTGGTGGGGTTGGGCAAGTCCGGGGTGGCGTCGGCGCTTTTTTTGAAGGCGCATGGGGCGCGGGTTACGGTTTCCGATACCAAGAGCGGAGACGAACTGCGCAACGAGATTCCGGCGCTGCTCGATCATAGGATTACGGTCGAGACGGGCGGGCACGGCGAGCGCACGTTTCGCGGGCAGGATTTGATTGTGGTGAGCCCGGGGGTTCCGGTTGATTTGCCGATGCTGGTGCAGGCGCGTGCCATGGGCGAGGCGGTGATCGGCGAGATTGAGCTGGCGGCGCAGTTTCTGCCGGGGCCGATCGTGGCCATCACGGGGTCGAATGGGAAGACTACGACGACGACCCTGACGGGTGAGATTCTGGCGGCGGGCGGACTTCCGACGCTGGTGGGCGGGAATATTGGCACGCCGGCGATTTCTTTGGCCGAGCGGGCTAGGCTGGAGAGTGTGATTGTGCTCGAAGTGTCCAGCTTTCAACTGGAGACGATTCAGACGTTCCGGCCGAAGATTGCAGTGGTGTTGAACGTTACGCCAGATCATCTCGACCGGCACGGCACGTTTGAGGCTTACGTGGATGCGAAGGCGCGCATCTTTGAAAATCAGCGGGGCGATGACTTTGCCGTGCTGAACGAAGATGATCCGGCTTGCGTGACGATGGCGGGGCGGACTCGGGCGCAGGTGTTCTGGTTCAGTCGGCAGAAGGAAGTGAAGCAGGGAGCCTGGGTGCGCGAGGGGAACATTTTGTTCCGCGACGGACGGGGACAGGGCGAAATTATGCTGGTTTCGGAAATTCCGCTGAAGGGCGCACACAATCTGGAGAATGTGCTGGCCGCCGCTTGCGCTGGTGCGTTGATGGGATGCGCTCCGGAGAAAATCCGGCAGGCGGTGCGCGAGTTCAAGGCGGTCGAGCACCGGCTGGAGTTCGTGGCGACGATCCAGGGCGTGGATTATTACAACGATTCGAAGGCTACGAATGTGGATGCGACCATCAAGGCGCTGGAGTCGTTTCCGGCGAACATCCACCTGATTCTTGGCGGCAAGGACAAGGGCAGCGACTACACCGTGCTCAACGACCTGCTGCGGCAGCGGGTGAAGAGGGTGTACACGATTGGGGCCGCGGCGGCGAAGATCGAGTCGCAGATTAAAGGGGTGGAGGTGGTGCACGCGGAGATTTTGGAGAGTGCGCTGCGCAAGGCGAACGCTGTGGCGCAGCCCGGTGACGTTGTCCTGCTGGCTCCGGCTTGCGCGAGCTTTGATCAGTTTAAGAATTATGAGGAGCGCGGGCGGGTGTTTAAGGAGATTGTGCGGGGGCTGGCCTAGAGTCGCGGAGGTGGTTTCGAGGTCCTGGGAGGCGCAATGGTGCAAGGGATCCTTCGACTTCGCAAGTGCTCCGCTTCGCGAAGCACTTGCTACGCTCAGGATGACAGAATCTGAAATGCCGGTGGCAGTCCCAGCCGCCGAACCAAAACAATCAACAATCAGTCATCAACAATCAGCAATTCCACCTCGCCGTCGTCCCTCCTCCGTGGTGAAATGAACTTCCCATGGCAAAGCGGGTTAGTGTCGATCGCTGGTTGTTTACCGTCACCATGTTGCTGGTGTTTGTGGGGCTGGTGATGGTGTTTTCGGCGTCGGCAGTGATGGCGCGGGAGCGGTTCGGGTCTCCGTATGCGTTTTTGTCGAAGCAATTGATCTGGGCGGCGGCGGGCATCGTGGCGATGGTGGTGGCGATGCGCGTCGATTACCGGCGCTACAAGCATCCGGCGCTAGTGTTTTCGCTGATGGGGCTGACCACGCTGCTGCTGATTTCGGTGTTTTTTCTCGACCGCTCACATAACACGCATCGCTGGATCCACGCAGGTGGGTTTTCCTTTCAGCCTTCGGAGCTGGCGAAGCCGGTGTTGATTCTCTTCCTCGCTTACTTTCTCGAAGGGCGCACGAAAACCATGGACGACTGGCGCAACACGTTGGCGCCGGCGGGCGCGCCTGTGGTCGTTCTGCTTGGGCTGATTGTGTTGCAACCCGATCTGGGTACGGCGATCGCTTGCGCCGGAATTGCGGCTTGCATCCTTTATGTGGCGGGGATGCGGCTCCGGTATTTCGCTTACGCGTTTGGGGCGTCGCTGGTGCCGCTGTACTTTCTGATTTTTCATGTGAGCTTTCGACGTGACCGCATGCTGGCTTTTATGAATCCGTATGCGGAGCGGCAGAAGGCCGGGTTCCACCTGATTCAGTCGCTGATTGCGGTAGCCACTGGAGGGATCACCGGGACCGGTTTGATGGAAGGCAAGCAGAAACTGTTTTACCTGCCGGAGCCGCATACTGACTTTATTTTTGCCGTGACCGCGGAAGAGTTGGGGTTGGTGGGCGCGATCTTTGTGGTGACGCTGTTTGCCATCTTCCTGTGGCGCGGGATGCGGGTTTCGTGGAGGACAGAAGACGTCTTCGGGCGATACTTGGCGGTGGGGATTACGAGCATGGTGGTTCTGCAGGCGTTTATCAACATCAGCGTGGTGCTGGGGATGATGCCGACCAAGGGGATTCCGCTGCCGCTGGTGTCGTATGGAGGGTCGTCGTTGTTTGTGACGCTGGCGTGTGTGGGCGTGCTGCTGAATATTACCAAGCAGGCGGAGTGACCAACTGCTCCCCGGATGCGCGCCGCCTTTAGGGATCCTTCGACTCCGCAAACGCTTCGCATTCGCGAGGCGTATGCTCCGCTCAGGATGACGGTTCGTTTATAGTCACTGCATGCGGGCCATTCTGGCGGGTGGCGGGACCGGCGGGCATGTGATCCCGGCGCTGGCCATCGCTAAGGAACTCAAGAAAAGTTATGGGGCCGAGGTGCTGTTCATTGGGACGGCGCGCGGGATTGAGAACCGTCTGGTGCCGGCGGCGGGATATCCGTTGCAACTGGTGCGAGTGGGAGCGTTGAAGAATGTCAGCCTGCTGACGCGGGCAAGGACCGCATTCGATTTGCCGCGAGCGGTCTGGGATGCGGGTCGCATGCTGAATCAGTTTGCGCCTGATGTGGTGATTGGAGTGGGCGGATATGCGTCAGGTCCCGCAATGCTGGCGGCGGTGGTGAAGCATATTCCGACGCTGGCGTTTGAGCCGAATGTGGTGCCGGGGTTCGCGAACCGGGTGGTGGCACGGTTTGTGTCGGGAGCGGCAGTGCATTTTGAGGAGACAGCAAAATATTTTCGGCACGCCGAAGTGACGGGCGTGCCGGTGCGGCAGGCGTTCTTTGAGATTCCGGTTCTAACTAATATGAAGCGCGGCGGGACGCCGACTCTGCTGGTTTTTGGCGGAAGCCAGGGGGCGCACGCAATCAATGAGGCAATGATCCGGTGTTTGCCGGAGTTGCAGCGGCAGGCGCCGGGGATACACATCATTCATCAGACGGGCGAGCGTGACTATAATGACGCGCTGGCGGCATACTGTGGCTTGGGAGAGTCGGCGGAAGTTTTCAAGTTTATTGAAGACATGCCGGCGGCGTTTGCGCGGGCGGATGTTGTCGTGTGCCGATCGGGGGCCAGCACGGTGGCCGAGATTACGGCGGCGGGGAAGCCTGCGATCTTTGTGCCGTTTCCGCGGGCGACGGACGATCATCAGCGAGTGAATGCGGAGGCACTGGCGCGCGTTGGGGCGGCTGTGGTGGTGGAAGAGTCGAAACTGGAGGGAGTCTGGCTGGCGGAGACGATCGCGGCGCTGCTGGGGGATCCACGGCGGTTGGAAACCATGGGCGAAGCGGCGCGGGAGTTGGCGCATCCCAACGCTGCGCGGGATATTGCTGGGATGGCGGCGCGGATAGCGGGGATTGAGGGTGCCGAGAGAATTCCTTGACAGATCCCCGGCCGCGTCCGAGTGAAAGGGATCCTTCGACTGCGTAAGTGCTTCGCTTTCGCGAAGCACTTACTTCGCTCAGGATGACAAGAGATGTTTGCCAAGATTCAGCAGATACATTTCGTGGGGATTGGCGGGATCGGTATGAGCGGGATTGCCGAGGTGTTGCTGAATCTCGGCTACAAGGTTTCGGGGTCGGATCTGAAGAGTTCTGGTGTTACGCGGCGGTTGGAGGGGCTGGGCGCTGTCGTTTTTGAAGGACATCGGGCGGAGAATATTGCCGGAGCTGAGGTGGTGGTGACTAGTTCCGCGATCGCCGCGGAAAATCCTGAGGTTGTTGAGGCGCACAAGCTGCATGTGCCGGTGATTCAGCGGGCGGAGATGCTGGCGGAGTTGATGCGATTGAAGTATGGCATCGCGGTTGCCGGGATGCATGGAAAGACGACTACGACCTCGATGGTGGCGGCGGTGCTGGCTGGGGGTGGGCTTGATCCTACCGTCGTAGTAGGTGGGCGCGTGGACGCGATGGGATCGAATGCGCGGCTGGGGAAGTCGCAGTATCTGGTGGCTGAGGCGGACGAGAGCGATCGGTCTTTTTTGAAATTGTCCCCAATTCTTTCGGTAGTGACCAACATCGACCGCGAGCACATGGATTGTTATCGCAACATGCGGGACGTGAAGAAGACGTTTCTGGAGTTCATGGACCGGGTGCCGTTTTATGGGATGGTGGTGGCGTGCAACGATGATCCGCTGCTGCGGCGGCTGTTGCCCGAAGTGCAGCGGCGGACGGTGACTTATGGGACGAAGCGGGGATCGGATTTTCTGATCAAGTTGGAAACCGGTTCCGCGCCGGCGAGTGCGGGCGAAGGCGCGCCGTTGAGCCGCTTTCGGGTGAGTTACCGCAAGAAAGACCTCGGCGAGTTCACGCTGCACGTCCCGGGAGTGCACAACATCCTGAACGCGACGGCAGCGATTGGGGTAGGAGTGGGGCTGGACGTTGGAGTGGAGGCGATTCGCGCTGCGCTTGACCAGTTCCGCGGGGTCGACCGGCGCTTCCAGTTGCGCGGACGGGCGGCCGGCGTGAGCGTGATTGACGATTACGGGCACCATCCTACGGAGATCAAGGCGACGCTGGCGGCCGCGAGACAGTGCGGGTTTCGCAAGATTCATGTAGTGTTCCAGCCGCACCGGTACACGCGTACGCGCGATCTGATGGAGGAATTCACCGCGGCTTTTGGCGACGCGGATTCCCTGTTTGTGCTCGACATTTACGCGGCCAGTGAACAGCCGATTGCGGGGATCAGCGGGGAAGCCCTGGCGCGGACCATCCGCGAAAAGGGTGGAGGGAGCGCGCAGTATGTTAGTTCATTCGCGGATGCAGTGAATGCGGCTGCTGCTGTTGCGGAGGAGGGAGACATGATTCTCACGCTGGGCGCCGGTAACGTCTCACAGTTGGGGCCGATGATTCTGGAGAGGCTGAGGGAGCGGACGGCGTAAGGAGCTAATTTTCCTCGGCGTGTGTACCTTACATTGCTAACGGAGTTGGTCGGAGTTCGTCCAATTTGCCAGATGGAGATTAAGGCAATGAAGACAACACAGGGTTGGGGATGGCTGGTGGCTGGGGTGCTGGCGCTGGGATTGAACGGCTTTTATCAGGACGGCGGCGCGGCACGGGCGCACCGGGTGGCGGATCGGGTTGTTGAGCGGTCGGGAGCCTTGGCGGATCTGGCTTCGGAGCAAGTTGATCGATTCATGGAAATGGCCGACCTTGTAGCTGCGCGAGATGAGACAACTTCCTGCAGATTGGCCGCCGCGGTGGCGCGATTCCGAACCAACATGGTACGGACGCAGACCGGAATGGTGCACTTTGAGGAAATGACGGCCCGGCAAGAGGCTGCGCTGGCCCGGGTGGAAGCGGACCGGGCGCGTATCGAGGCGCGAGTGGCTCGTTTGCGACTGCGTCCCGTCGCTTTCAACTCGGTAGAGATTCCTGTTGTCGTTTGTCCACGAGTGCGAGTCAACGTTCCCCGCGTAAATGTTCCGCGGGTGCCTATGGTCAGGATTCCGGCTCCCGTGGTGCACGTCGAGACGCTCGGGGCTGGGCCAGTTTAGGGTTCGCGTCTCCACACGGTCAGTCCGCTCTTAGTCTTCAATCTGGATTTCCCCGATGATGGCCAATGCGGTTCCTGGCTGTGCAAAAGAACCAACATTTTGTCTACCTCAAATCGCGAAATAAAGTTATAGTTTGAAGGCTCAGCGATTCCTCACGACAACTGACCTGAACTGATGGCGCGGAAGTTGGGTTCCACCATCCTGCAGGAGGAGTTGTACCCATCCAGCGCTGAGGCTGCGCGCGAGGAGATGGACGACGCGCGCCTGCTCGATCTGGATGTGGACGAGCAATCTCCCTTCCTGCGCGGGCAAAAGCGGGTCTCCGCCCGTCGAAGCGCCCTTCCGAGAAAAACTGCACATGGTTTGCTGTGGGCGGTGGTGGCGGCCGCGATGTGTTGCGCGGCGGCACTGGCCGCGGCATGGCTGTATCACTATGGCGAGCGCTCGTGGCGCTTCCGCGTGGAATCGAGCGACAACATTGAAGTCACGGGAATGCAGAACGTGACCAAGGCGCAGATCATGGAAGTGATGGGCGCCGACATTGGGCGCAACATCTTTTTTATTCCTCTGGCGCAGCAGAAGGCGCAACTGGAGCAGATTCCGTGGGTGGAATCGGCCAGCGTGATGCGGTTTGTTCCCAACCGCTTGAAGGTGGAAATTCAGGAGCGCACGCCGGTGGCTTTTGTGCGGGTGGGGCCGCGGATGTCGTTGACCGACGGTGGCGGGACGCTGATGGAGCTGTCCCCGAAGCGCCGGTATTCCTTCCCCGTAATTCTGGGCATGAATCCGGGCGAGCCGCTTTCGACGCGGGCGCCACGGATGAAGACTTATGCGGAAATGGTGCGGGACCTGGACTCGGGCGGGGCACGCTATTCGCAGGATTTGAGTGAAGTGGATCTTTCCGATCTGGAAGACGTGAAGGTACGAGTGAATGATCCGGCGGGCGCTGTGCTGGTGCATTTGGGATCGTCGGATTATTTGCGGCGCTACAAGATCTATGTAAGCCACGCCCAGGGTTGGCGGCAGCAGTTCCAGAAGCTGGAGTCGGTGGATCTGCGCTACGACAATCAGATCATCGTGAATCCGGATATGCCGCGAGTTACGAAACCTGTGGGGTTGAGCCCGGCAGTGGCGAAAGCGGCGGCTGCAGCGGGAGTGAAGCCGGCAGCGCTGGTCACGAGTGTGGCACCGCATGATCGTGACGTACCCAAGCCTGCGTTCGAATTGACGGGGAGAAAACCTGATCGGAAGGCTACAGCCAGCGGAGCCAAGAAGGCGGCTGCGAGAACCAAGGTCAAGAAGAGTGCGGCGAAGGCGGGGAAGACTGCTGCGGGCGCGAAGAAGGCAGCGGAGGGGAAACATTCACAATCTCAATCTTCGGGGCAGACGACAAATTCTCCTCCGAATAAGGCTGGCCAGAAACCGAGTCCGGCAATCGCTAAGAGTCAAGCAAATCAGGGGCCGGGGCAGTGATAACTCAACTTTGTCGTGGTGGGAATATCGCAATTGACCACGGGTTGTTAAGGACTGATTAAGGAATGGCGAATCAGCAGGGAAATTTCTTAACGGCAATTGACGTGGGCAGCGCGAAAACGTGCGCGCTCATGGTGGAGGTCACCGACGGCGGCCTGCGCTATCGGGGCCACGGCGCGGCCGAGTCGCGGGGATCGCGCAAGGGCGTGATCGTGGAGCTGGACAAGGCAGTCGCGTCGATTCAGAAGGCGGTGGAAGCGGCCGAGGATGTGGCGGGCGCGGCGGTGGAGCATGCGATCGTGGGCATTGGCGGAGCGCACGTGCGCGGCGTGAACAGCCA
>JBAUVZ010000411.1:0-13008 GCA_049583505.1 Candidatus Sulfotelmatobacter sp. | reverse complement strand
CGGCATCTACGGAAATGTGCCGCTCACGGTAGGCGTTAATACAAACGCCGCCGCGCCAATCAACGGAGAACTGACCAACGGAAGCTCCGATGTGGTCGCTGTGCCGCTGATGGTCTGCGATCCGCGGAAGGGGCTGAAACACAACCAGTACTTTAACCCCGCCTGCTTGGTCGCTCCGTCGTACATGGCGAATGGAACCTACCGGTTGCCATATATCCACGGCCCGGCTTTCGAGAATGACTCGCTGGGTTTGTACAAGACTTTCAAGATCACAGAGCACGACGGGCTAGAGATTCGGGCGGAAGCCTTCAATCTTTTTAATCATCCATGGAACGAGTTCATCCCTAACGACAGCAACATGTACATGGGGTTCGCGGCTCAGGGAGGGCCGACGAACTCAACCTCGGCCGGAACGGTTGACAACAAAACCGGTCACCGTGAGATCGCGCTTACGGCGAAGTTCTGGTTCTAGAGAAGAACCGACTTGCGGCATCGCTAGCGCTTTTCGTTCGCGTCAAAGACGCTAATGACCGGCAAGACATTGTCCTCGTCATCGAAGAAGCTGCGTGAGCGGATGGGCATGGGAGGAACCGCGGGCTCCCACCAGAAGACGCCTTCGCCCAGGCCTCCAGGTGTGGCTCGGACCTCCCGGTTCACTGCGTCGAAAAACTGCTTCTGGCCTTCGGGAGTTTCAGGATACGGCAATTTCTTCTTTTTCGACTCGTCGGCCGAATGCCAATTGTAGGCTGTTTCTACCAGGAAGATGGGCTTCTTGTACTCCTTCGCCATGAAACGCAAGTTCTCCCGCAGGTTGCCGAGACCGCCATGCCAGAAGGGATAGTAAGACTGGCCGATGATGTCATACGCCACGTGATAAGAGCTGATCTTGTCGAAAAACCACTTGGTCCCCTCATCGTCTCCGCCGCGGTCAAGGTGAATCATGATGCGGGGATGCGGGGCGTCGCCGGCACCGGCGGAAACGCCCGCGATGCCAGCTTTCAGTAGATCGGCGAAATTATCCCAATTGTCGGGCAGCCGACCGTCGGGCCAAAGCATGCCGCTTGTGACCTCGTTGCCTACCTGCACTATGTCTGGTAAGACCCCTGCTGACCGAAATGCGGCAATCGTGTCACGAGTGTATGCAAAGACCTCCTGGACCAGTTGCTTGTGCTTGAGGTGTTTCCAAGCCGCGGGGGTGGACTGATGGGCGGGGTCCGCCCAAGTATCGGAGTAATGAAAATCGAGGAGGAACCGGAAGCCAAGCCGCTTGGCAGCCTGGGCGGAAGCGATCGTGTATTCAAGATTGTTTGGCAGATCAGTGGGCGTATGGAATAGCCGAAGGCGGATCCAGGTGTACCCGTGATGCTTGAGCATTTCAAGGACGGACTCCGGAGTTCCGTTCTCCTTAAACTTGATGCCCTGTTGCTCGGCCTGACGAAGATAAGAGACATCGGCTCCGACCGCGAAGTCTTGAGCGTGGACGGACGGAGTCAGACTACTGGCGAGAAACACCGCCAAGAGGATCGCACGGAGGTTCATGGTTTCCACCAGCGCCAGGAACGGATTGTTTGGGGCCTCCACATTCCTATCACAACCACTCGCTCGCGCAATCCGACTTTCGGCGGATGCCATCGCCCCCCCCCAGTGTTAGATTCGTTGCGGGAGATTGTCAGGTTGACTAGAATTTTCACGCTAATGCGAAATCGTCGAACCAACATCGGTTTGCTGTTCCTCATCGCCACGGTGGTTCCGATTGCGCCAGCACAGGACCTACTTCCCGCGCCGATCGTGATTGATGCGAGCGCTGCTCCTGCGCCTCCTCAGGCGCTACCGTTCCCGGTCGGAGGCCAGTCTCCCGGCGGCCATGTACTTAGTGCCAACGATCGTTATCTCGTGATGGATGGGACACCTTGGTTTCCGCTGATGGGCGAGTTTCACTACTCTCGTTATCCAGAAAATCAGTGGGAGAAGGAACTGCTCAAAATCAAAGCGGCAGGAATTCAGGTCATCTCCACATACGTTTTCTGGATTCATCACGAGGAGGTGGAAGGGGAATTCAATTGGACCGGGCAAAGAGATCTACGCCGCTTCATTGAACTGTGTTCGAAGCATGGCTTGTACGTCTGGCTTCGCATCGGCCCCTTTGATCACGGCGAGGTGCGCAATGGCGGATTTCCCGACTGGCTGCTCGAGAAAACGCCAACCCGGGAAAACAATCCCGTGTTTCTGCATTATGTACGCCGCTTCGACGCCGAAATCGCGAAACAGGTGAAGGGATTGTTCTGGAAGGACGGTGGTCCGATCATCGGCATCCAACTGGAGAACGAATATAGCACGCTCGGCCCAGGCAAAGGCGCGGAATACATCCTTCGGCTGCGCCAGATGGCGCGCGAGGCGGGACTTGCAGCGCCGTTCTATACAGTGACGGGATGGGACAACGCGACTGTCCCATCGCACGACGTGCTTCCAGTCTTTAGTGCCTACCCCGACGGCTTCTGGTGGCGAAGTCTGGCGGATTTGCTGCCTACTCCCGACTATTTTTTTACCCCGATCCGTTGTGAAGAGAATGTCGACGACAATCTTCACTCGATACACCCCGAAATTGACGCTCTCGACAGCCGTTACCCGTTTCTGACCGCAGAGATCGGAGGCGGAATGGAGGCGGCTTATCATCGGCGTCCGCTGTTGAGCGCGGACGATACGGCGGCAGTGGCGTTGGTGAAACTCGGCTCTGGTCTAGTGGGCCTTGGCTACTACATGTTCCATGGTGGCACCAATCCGGATGGCATGAAGACAACATTGCAGGAATCGCAGTCTACCGGATATCCCAACGACCTACCGGTAATGTCCTACGACTATGAGGCTCCACTCGGCGAATTCGGCCAGATGCACGCATCGTATCGTGTCTTGAAGACTTTGCACCTTTTTCTTGGTGATTTCGGTTCGATGCTGGCACCGATGACACCTTACTTTCCCGAACGCATGCCAGAGAGCAAACAGGACGTTTCCACACCTCGGGTGGCGGCGCGCGTCCAGCGTGATCGCGGGTTCATCTTCATCAACAACCACGAACGCGCCCAGCGACTGCCAGATCGGAAGAACTTCCAAGTTCAGATGAAACTGGCGTCTGGCGTCGTGCAGGTACCCCGCAAGCCCACCACGATCCCGAGTGATGCCTACACGATCTGGCCTGTAAACTTCGACCTTGGTCCGGTCGTGCTCCACTACGCGACAGCCCAACTGCTGTGCCGGCTGGATGATCCGCGTTCGTACGTTTTTTTTGCATGGCCGGGCATCGAGACCGAATTTGCGTTTGAAAACAAAGATGGCGTTTCGATCGAGAACCTCTCGGGCGACTCGTCAAGGGACCAAAGCTACACCTACATCCGCGGGATCACGCCGGGCACGGAGACTGCGATTCGAGTGAAAGCTCGGAACAACGAAACGATCACCATCCAGGTTCTTTCGCGTGAGCAGGCATTGAACTTGTGGAAAACCAGGGTCGCCGGCAAGGACCGGCTAATTTTGTCTCCTGCGGAATTGTATTTCGAAGCTGGCCAGGTTCATTTGGAGTCCACGTCCCCAAGCAATCTGAAGGTGGGTCTGTTCCCGCCTCTGGAGCACCAGCCAGAAGGATTTGTGGCAGACGGCAAGGACGGCATCTTTCAGTTCTACAGGGGCGTTGTGGAGCCGGTGCTCGCTCAGGTGGAGTCTAAGCAAGTGCAAGAAATCGGCCCTGACTCTCCCGTCAAGTTAGGCCATGAGGTTGCGCTGGCTCCCGACGAGTCCGAATTCGCTTCGGCGGCGCGCTGGCAGATCAAGGTTTCGCGGGCGGAACCCAAATCCACCGCCAGTTTATTTCTTCAGATCAACTACGTAGGCGACATCGCGCGTCTCTATGTTGATGGCCGGCTGCTCAGCGACGATTTCTACAACGGCGCTCCATGGTTGATAGGAATGGATCGAATTCCATCCCAACAATGGGACAAACTCGAGTTGAAGATTCTGCCTCTCCGTGAGCACGCGCCCATCTATCTTCCTGGTGGCGCATGGCCAGCAATCCCTCCCGGCGGCCAAGTGGCGAGACTTCAGAGCATACAGGTCATATCAGAATACGCTTTGACTATGGGATTGGAGCCGTAACAAGAACTTACACGCGAAGCCTTGAGAGCACGATCTGAAGGAATCGGTGTCACAACCAAAGGCCAGAATACTCTCTACGAAAGGTGCAAAGAGAGGTAGTGCGGCGGCGGCGAGGAGCGCGCGCGAATGGGCTTAACCAGCATCGACTGGGTAATCATGGCCGTGTATTTCTCTTTTGTTGTTGGGATTGGCGTGGTCTTGAAGCGGTACACAAAGACGAGCACCGATTTCTTTCTTGCAGGGCGGGCGATTCCGGCGTGGGTATGTGGTCTGGCCTTTATCTCCGCCAACCTGGGGGCTCAGGAAGTCATTGGCATGGGTGCATCAGGTGCCAAGTATGGCATCGCCACCAGCCATTTCTATTGGATCGGCGCCATCCCGGCGATGGTGTTTGTGGGCATTTTCATGATGCCGTTTTATTACGGCTCCCGGGCGCGATCGGTTCCGGAATATCTGCGGCTACGTTTCGATGAGAAAACGCGCGGGCTGAACGCGATCTCTTTTGCCACGATGACCGTGTTTTCGTCCGGCATTTCCATGTATGCCATGGCTAAGCTGATTCAGACGCTCCACATTCTGGACGTGCCTCTTCGAACAATGGGGCTGCCATCGTCGGCCAGTTTTCATTTCAGCATCGCAATCTCCGCCATCGTAGTCCTTGCTTACGTGCTACTCGGAGGCCTGACTAGCGCGATCTACAACGAAGTGTTGCAGTTCTTCCTGATTGTGGCCGGATTCTTTCCGCTTGTCCTCCTGGGCTTAAGAGATGTGGGAGGATGGAGCGGCATCAAACAGCAACTTCCCGCAACGTACACCCACTCCTGGCAAGGTATGGGCAGCGCTAGCACGAACCCGCTGGGAGTGGAGTGGTTTGGCCTAGTGATGGGGTTGGGCTTTGTTCTCTCCTTCGGTTATTGGTGCACGGATTTTCTGGTGGTGCAACGCGCCATGGCGGCAGAATCCATGACCGCTGCCCGGCGCACGCCTTTGATCGCCGCACTCCCGAAGATGTTTTTCCCGTTTCTCGTCATCCTTCCTGGTCTGATCGCGGTTTCTCTTCCCGCGCAACGAGCGAGCCTGTTGCCTGGGAGCCGGGGCGCCAACAAGGTCATGGCTGAGGTCGCTCCTGGCACTCGTGGCCTGATTCCCCCGAAGACTGACGCCACCGGGCATCCGGTCGTGGACGCAAACGGTAATGTCGTCTGGGATTACGATCTTGCCGTCCCCAACATGCTGGTGCACTACTTCCCCACCGGGATACTGGGCTTGGGCCTGACCGCGCTTCTGGCCAGCTTTATGTCCGGCATGGCGGGCAATGTAACGGCCTTCAACACTGTCTGGACGTATGACATCTACCAGGCCTACGTTAACAAGGAGGCCAGCGATCTCCACTATCTTCGGATGGGGCGGATGGCGACGGTGTTCGGGATCGCCCTCTCGGTTGCGGCCGCTTATGCAGCGACCCGCTTCAACAACATCATGGACTTTCTGCAACTTGTTTTCGCTTTCGTCAATGCTCCGCTGTTCGCGACCTTTCTGCTGGGCATGTTCTGGAAGCGCACTACCGGCCACGCTGCTTTCGCTGGATTACTGTCGGGAACGGCCGCGGCGGCGATCCACCAAGGCCTGACTCTGCCTGTTGGGGCGGCATCGGGTATCAAAGGGGGTTGGCTGGCCATTGTGCATGTTTATCCAAGCGAAATGGCACAGAATTTCTGGACGGCCATCTGGGCGTGGAGTCTGTGTTTCGTGGTCACGATCGTCGTGAGCCTGATGACGGAAGCCCGCAAAGAACAGGAGCTTGTGGGACTTGTTTACTCATTGACCAAGCCGGTTTCTGACGGTCACTTGCCCTGGTACAGAACGCCAGCAATTCTGGGAATTGGAGTGCTCGGATTGGCGTTGATTCTGAACGTTATCTTTCGATAGGACTCGGTGATGGGACCCGACATTCGTCTGCCGATTGGACTTCTCTTCGTTATCCTCGGACTGTTGTTGGCGGGATTCGGTGCCGTCAGCGAAAAAGGGATATACGAGCGTTCTCTTGGTTGCAATGTCAACTTGGCTTGGGGGATGGTGCTGCTGGTCTTCGGCATCGTCATGGTGGCGCTGGGAAATCGGGCGAATGCAATTCGGCGTCTCACCCAAGGCGCGTCTGATGCCCCGATCCAAACCGCGAAAGGAAGCCATGATCGGTAGTGTCTTGAACCGCGAGTCTACCGCTGACCTCCTGACTTCTCTTTTTCGAGAAAAGTTCGGAACCAAGGCGCACATTTGTTTCGCACCGGGCCGAGTCAATCTGATCGGCGAGCACACGGACTATAACGAAGGTTTCGTGATGCCGGCAGCGATTGGATTTTATACCTGGGTGGCAGCCGGAAGGCGCCAGGACCGAGACCTGAGAGCGTACTCCGGTCTTTACGACGAAAAGGTCACCTTATCCCTCGATGACCTCTCGGGTCCGCCGCGACGGCATTGGAGTGATTTCATCCGCGGTGTCGCCGCTACCTTGCAGGAGGCGGGCCACAAACTGGCCGGGGCCAACCTTGTCATTCATGGTGAGGTTCCTGTCGGTGCTGGACTCAGTTCCTCGGCGTCTCTTGAGGTCGCGCTGGCCTTGGCGCTGACTCGCCTCTCTGGGCTCGCTCTGTCTCGCTTGGAGCTCGTGAAGCTCTGCCAGAGAGCGGAACATGAATACGTCGGCACGCGTTGCGGGATCATGGACCAGTTTGTCGCCAGTTTCGGTGCCGCTGGGCACGCCCTAATGCTGGACTGCCGTTCCCTCGAGTATCAGTTGCTTCCGGTGCCAGAGGATCTCCGGCTGGTTGTCTGTAACAGCATGGTGCGACACGAACTGGCATCGGGAGAGTACAACCTTCGGCGCCACGATTGCGAGACCGGCATCAAGCTCCTGCACGCGCATCTGCCCGAAATGAGGGCCTTGCGCGACATTGAGATTCAGGATCTCGAACGATATGAACATGTGTTGCCTGAGCAGGTTTATCATCGTTGCCGCCACGTGGTTACAGAAAATCGAAGGGTCCTGAAAGCGGCGAGCGCGCTGGAGACAAAGGATGCAGCGCTGTTTGGTCAACTGATGTACCAGTCCCATGCCAGCCTGCGCGACGATTATGAAGTGAGCTGCAAGGAACTCGATCTACTGATCGAACTGGCTTCTCATGGAGCCGGGGTGTATGGCGCACGAATGACAGGCGGTGGGTTTGGCGGATGTACGGTAAATCTGGTGCGGGCTGAGTGCGCGGTCCTATTCCAAGCTCATATTGCACAAACGTATCGGAAGGAAACGGGCATTGCGCCCGCCGTGTACATCTGCGAGCCCGCGCAAGGAGCCGAGGCCTGGCCTCACCAAGGGAGCACTCCAGTTTGAAGATTCTGGTGACAGGAGGAGCGGGTTACATCGGCAGCGTGGTTGTCGCCGATCTCATTCGCACCGGTAGAGAAGTCGTTGTCTATGACAATTTGAGCAGTGGACATGTGCACACCATACCCAAAGGGACGATGTTGGTGCGCGGAGACTTGAGCAACCGGGGCCTCCTAAAGAGCGCGTTAGCAGAGCACCACATTGATGGGGTCATGCATTTCGCCGCGTCCAGCGTGGCCGCCGAGTCTATGAAAATGCCGGAAAAGTATTTTCGGAATAACACAGCCAATACGCTGTCGCTTCTCGAAACCATGCTGGAATGCGGAGTGACGCGCCTAGTGTTTTCTTCTACCGCTGCGCTGTACGGTGCTCCCGAACGAATCCCCATCGAAGAGGATGATGCTCTGAAGCCTACAAACGCGTATGGCGAATCCAAGCTTCTGGTCGAGCGAATGCTCACCTGGTTTCATCGGATTCACGGCCTACGCTACGCGAGTCTGCGCTATTTTAATGCCGCCGGGGCAACTGAGGATCTGGGCGAGAACCATTGTCCGGAATCGCACCTTATTCCGATTGTTTTGCAAATGGCGCTTGGACAAAGGAAAAGTGTCTCCATTTATGGCACGGATTATTCCACGCCTGACGGAACGTGCATACGGGATTACATTCACGTGAGCGACCTTTCGACCGCACATCTACTGGCTTTTGATCGATTAGGATCCGCTAAGGACCCCGAGCAGTTGATCTACAACCTGGGCAGCGGTCGCGGTTTCAGTGTTCGCGAAGTAATTGAAGTCGTTCGCCGTGTGACGCGCCAACCGATTCAAGTCGAGGAGCGTCCCCGGCGATCCGGCGATTCTCCCATCCTGGTCGCAAGCTCTGAGAAGATCAAGAGAGAGCTGCAGTGGGCACCTAAGTCGTCCAACCTGGAAGATATCATTGGGAGCGCATGGTCGTGGCGACGACAACACCCGCACGAGGACGGGGAGATGACGCGCCAATGACGCTGGAGACACTCTCCATAGAACCGCATCGCCGGTTCAACCCGCTCACGCGGGAATGGCTTCTGGTATCGCCGCAGCGCACGCAGCGGCCGTGGGACGGGCAAACGGAGGCGACCGACGCTCCTGTCGCTCGGGCGTACGATCCTGGATGCTATCTTTGCCCCGGCAACCAACGGGCAGGCGGTGCTTGCAATCCCAGCTACAGTTCGACGTTTGTTTTCACTAACGACTTTGCAGCGCTCAAGCCCGATCTTCAGTCCGCAAGAGAAGATGAATCTGGCCGTGGGCTGCTGCTTCTGGAATCCGAGGCTGGGACCTGCAAAGTGGTGTGTTTCTCACCCCGGCACAATTTGACGCTGGCGCGGATGACTGTGCCGGAGATTGTGAGCGTGGTGAACGTGTGGGCGGAAGAGCATGCCGAGTTAGGCTCTCTGCCCTACATCAATTACGTCCAGATCTTCGAGAATCGTGGCGAGATCATGGGATGTAGCAATCCACACCCGCATGGCCAGATTTGGGCCAACCAGACCATTCCCAACGAGCCCCGCAAGGAGCAGGAATCGCAACTAGCGTACGCGGAGAAGTATGGCGCCTGCCTGCTTTGCGACTATCTTCAACTGGAAACGAAGGCCGCGACGCGCATGGTCGTCGAGAACACTCACTTTGCGGCCCTCGTACCCTTCTGGGCGGTGTGGCCTTTTGAAGTGCTCCTGGTTTCGAAATGGCACACCGGCGACGTAGGGTCGCTCAACTCTCTCATGCGCGAGGGCCTGGCCGACATCTTCAAGCAACTCACCACCCGCTACGATAATCTCTTCGAGGTCTCATTTCCCTATTCAATGGGCTTCCACCAGGCGCCCACCGACGGCGAGGCACACCCGGAATGGCACCTACACGCGCACTTCTATCCGCCGCTGCTACGCTCAGCGACGATCCGCAAGTTCATGGTTGGATACGAGATGCTTGCCAGTCCGCAGCGGGACATTACGCCGGAGGCGGCGGCCACCGCTCTCAGGACCCGTCCAGGAACACACTACGCCGAGCTCAAACCGCGCTGAAAACAGCCTGAGGTTGTTCAAAACCAGCCTGCGTTGGTTCTCGGTTCGACAGGCTTTGCGCAAACTCGACAATTGGAATTTACCGCTCGCTTTGGCGGCCAGTGGAAACGCCAAATATTCTTTTCTTACACCCGCCAGTTTGCGCGACGAACAGTCAACGATGCGAACACGTACCTCGGCAACCTCCCATTCCCAATCATGAAACCAAATTTCGTTACCGGTAATGCGACGCCCGCAAAAGGCCTGATGGTGTATTTGTGAGACCCCAACAATCCGGATAGTTACGAGCAAATGTATTCGCTGTCACGGCAGAGGTCCTCTTCCACGGAAGTGGAAACGCCTCCCGTAGCGGATTCGTCGCTCGGCGCTGCTAGCATGCGATGTGGTCTTGTAAGATCGGCTTGGTGACAGTGCGACGCAAGCACTATACGCGTAACTGACTGAAGTAAATGAAGATATTATTTGGATGGAATGCTAGGGCAGCGTTCTAACCAACTGAACTACGTCCCCACTCGCCAAATCAACAAGATGCGAAATAACCAGTTGTTATGCGGCTTTGCGCGGCTTGCATACTTTGCATTGCTTGTCCGGGATAACTTGAAACGATCCTAACAACCGCCCGAGCACCCGCAAACCGCAGTATGAAAACACTGGAACTCGCGGCAGATTTATCGTAACAGCTTCCCGGAAAACGCGAAAGGCCGTCTGTCTCATGCTCGGAACCAAGCCTTCGCGGCCGGTCCCACCAAGCATTCACGCGCTGCTTTTCCAGATTGACCATGCGGCCCCGCGGAGGACGTCGATTTCTACGACTTCGCATCCAGACCGGAATTGAGTTCTTCGCAATCGGTGACTACTGCCCACCTCTCCCTCTTTCGCCGATCCTTCGCTTCCGCCCAGCCATTCATCAGAAATTCACCGATTTGTAACTGTCCTGTAACACAGCGCCGCTAGAACCAGATCATCTATTTTCAGTCGGGATTTGTCCGGCGATGCTCCGAGTTGTGTTAACCGCCAGTAAGCAGCGCGCGGAAGATAAGGCCATCAAGCAAGCGGAGTAGTAAATCAGTAAATCAACCAGCGACGCAGGGGCCGGCTGGTCGTGCGGATTCGGAAAGTTTTGAACAAATTCAGTCCAAAAAAGAGGAGAGTGCAATGAAATCTGCTTGGAAGTTGTGTGCGATCATGTTTCTGGCGACGTCGCTGGTGGCACAAACCAGCACTGCGCCCAAACCGAAGAAGGCCAAGGCTCCCGCTGCGACCATCACGGCGGCGGACGTGCAGGCATTGAAGGATGCAATCGCCTCACAGCAGGCCGCTATAGCGCATCAGGAGCATCAGATCCAGGAACTACGCGACGCGCTGCAGCACAGGGACCAGGCTGTGCAGCAGGCGCAGTCGGCTGCGGCCGATGCAGCCGGGAAGGCCGACGCCGCTCAAGCACAGGCCGTTCAGCAGCAGCAAACCGTCGGTGAGCTCAAGACTGATGTAGCCGACCTCAAGACCAACGCGACCAATACGGCGTTAAGCCTGCAGGAGACGCAAAAGAACGTCAGCGCAGCTATGGAAAGCCCAGTAGCCCTGCATTATAAAGGGATCACCATTACTCCTGGCGGATTCCTGGCGGCTGAAACTATTTGGCGGTCGAGAGCCCTCGCAGCTGATATCAATACACCCTTTAACTCCCTGACTATGCCCGGTGCGTCGCAAAGCACCACTTCCGAGTTCTTCGGGTCAGGCCGCCAGTCGCGTCTCTCGATGCTGGCTACTGGGCAGTTGAAAGACGTAAAGCTAACCGGCTATGTAGAGGCTGACTTCCTCTCGGCCGGCATTACCTCTAACAACAACGAGAGCAACAGCTACACGTTGCGCCAACGCCAAGCCTTCGCCCAGGCTGCCTTCACCAACGGCTGGTCCGTCACCGGCGGGCAGATGTGGAGTCTTGTGACCGAAACCAAGCACGGCGTGGACAACCGCACTGAAGCGACCCCCATGACCATCGACCCACAGTATACCGTCGGCTTCAGTTGGGCCCGGCAGTATGGGCTTCGCCTAGCCAAGAGTTTCAACAACAAGGCTTGGTTCGCGGTATCGGTAGAGAACGCGCAGGCCACGGTGAGCACGCACGGCAACGCCGACAACTTCCTGTTAGGCTCTGCCGGTGCCGGAGGCGGCCTCTACAATAACGGTATCACCGCCTGTTCGACCAGCCTCACCACCAGCACTGCGACCCCTCCTGTCACCACGGCCACCACGACGTGTTCCCCGGCGGCCAGTTACTCCTTCAACCCATCGCCGGATATCATCGCCAAACTTGCCTTTGAACCGGGTTTCGGACACTACGAAGTGTTCGGGATCTACAGCCGGTTCCGCGACCGCGTATTTCCCTGCGAAGAGGATTTCGCCAGTGCCGGCTGCGGTGACCTCACGGCCGCCAGCGCGGTGCAAGCCTTCAACAGCTCGAAGAATGGCGGCGGTGTTGGCGCCAACGCCCGCTGGTCGTTCGACAACAAGCACCTCGACTTCGGCTTGCACTTTTTGGGTGGCAGCGGAATCGGCCGCTACGGAACGAGTGGCTTGCCTGATTCCTCGGTCCACGCCGATGGAACCCTCAATCTGATCAAGAGTTACCAGGGCCTGGGAACTCTGGAATGGCATGGACCGAAGGTGGATGTTTACCTGAACGCCGGGGCGGAATATGCCGGCCGCGCCTATGACTTCGATCCGCTCGGGGACAAGGGGGCCGGGGCGTACGTTGGCTACGGAGCGCCCTCTTTTAAGAACGGTGGTTGCTACACCGAAATCGCACCGATCGTCAACAGCGGGTTTATCCCTGCCAGCCTTTCGAACTGCACGGCAGACACGCGCGTCTTGATCGAAGGCACCTTTGGTATTTGGTTCAAGCCTTATGATGGAGCCAGAGAAAAGGTGAACCGCGGCCGCATCCAGTGGGGACCGCAGTTCTCGTATGTAGACCGCTACGCCTGGGCGGGCGCAGGTACGCCGAACGAACCGCACGGGCTGGACAGTATGATCTACACGTCCTTCCGCTACTACTTGCCGTAACAAACGCTGTAAGGAACACAGCGGGGCTGCATCCCCAAGGTGCGAGCCCCGCTGCAAGCGCCAGAGATGCAGACCTGTGCCCGGGACGGCAGAAGTTGTTGTCCCGGGCGCTCGTCTGTTATCAGGAAGCCGCCACTGCGGCCGGAAGCCCAAGCCCAAGAAGGATTAGATCGCTTGGCAAGAAGGGTAGGTTCTAATCGGCAGAACTACCTCCGTTTCTGTACGGAGTGTGAGCGACCCGACACATAGGTGACAGATCGTACCGGACACATAGGTTACACTTTTTCCCCTTTCGGGGAGGAAGTGATGCCGTGGAAGGAGTGTTCGGTAATGGATGAGAGACTGCAGTTTGTGG
>JBAUVZ010000410.1:0-2480 GCA_049583505.1 Candidatus Sulfotelmatobacter sp. | reverse complement strand
CATAGCTGGGAGACGGGCCTGATCATACGCGCCTTTTGTTGCTCCCGTAGCAGAAATCCCGCGCTAGACTGCTGGCAGCAACGCACCACACTCCAAGCAAAATGGCTTTGAGCACGCCGTGATCGCCCCACACGACCGGCACATCCTTTGTGATCCGTAAGCCGCGATCTTCGAATGTCCCGCGATGGAGCCCACTAATGAAGTCCCCTTCCTTAGCCGACGAGTGATGACGGACTGCACGATACGATGGAACAGCGTGGGTTCCATGGCGGCCTCGCCTTTCTGTCGGTTGCACAGGAGACCGTCGTGAGGTGGGAACAGCCAGAATGCGACGGAGAGATGAACAATAGACTCCTTAACTGTAGGCGCTGCCGTCGCCGAAAGCAAATCCAGCGAATCGGCAAGTTCTATGATCCCAGTCAATGCATTATGAGAGCGTGGCCCTGTTGAGTGGAGTATAGCGCAGGGATGTAGGACAAGAATCAGAGGAGAAGATAGGCAAATCGGTTGAAGCATGACACTTTACCTTGAGGGAAAGACTCCGTTGAGCGCGAATGATCTTTCCCTCAAGGAGGCAACTACATGAGTCGCGAGATCAAGTATATCGGCATGGACGTGCACAAGGAAGCGGTGGTGATCGCCGTGCTGAATGGCAGTGGCAAGCTGGTAATGGAGTCGATTGTCGAAACCAAGGCCAGCAGTATTCTGCAGTTTATCCACGGTCTGCGGGGCGAGTTGCATGTGACGTGGGAAGAAGGGACGTGGGCGGCTTGGCTGTACGATCTGCTGCAACCCCAGGTGAAGCGAGTGCTGGTCTGCGATCCGCGGCGCAATGCCTTATTAAAGGAAGGCAACAAGAGCGACAAGATCGATGCGCACAAACTGGCCGACTTGTTACGCACGGGCATGCTGCGGCCGGTCTACCACGGAGAACATGGCCTGCGGACGCTGCGCGAGTTGGGGCGCAGTTATCAGACCATCAGCCAAGATCTGAACCGAGTAATGAATCGGATCAAAGCTCTGTATCGCGGCTGGAGCATTCCTTGTGCGGGTACCCAGGTCTATGCTCCGCGGTATCGGGAGGAATGGCTGCACAAGATCGAGCATGCGGGGGTGCGCCGGCGAGCTGAGCTGCTCTATCAGCAGTTGGATGGATTGCAGACGTTACGACGAACCCTGCGTCCCGAGTTATTGGCGGAGAGCCGGAAACATAAAGCCTCGAAACTGCTGCGGCAGATACCCTGCATCGGTCCGATTCGGGCCGCCCGCTTGATCGCACTGATGCAAACGCCGCACCGGTTCCGTAGCAAACGGCAACTCTGGACTTACAGTGGGCTGGGCATTGAGACCCGCGACAGTGCGCAATATCGCTATGTCGGCGGCCAACTGCAACGTACGAAAAAACCGCAACAGATTCGTGGTCTCAATCGGAATCACAACCACGAAATGAAAGAGATCTTTAAGGGAGCCGCGACCCGAGCCAGCTGTGGGGTGGGTCCGTTGCGCGACTTCTATGTGGCGTTGCTAGCGAAGGGCATGAAGCCCGAGATGGCGCGTCTGACCTTAGCCCGAAAGATCGCGGCCATTGCTTTGACACTTTGGAAAAAGGAGGAACGTTTCGACGCGGAACAACTGAAGCCGCAAGCAGCTTGAGCGTTGCACAGAGCTCAGGTGGTCTCCCAGGTTGCATGCCTCGGTGGGGACCCATCGGTTCTGCGACGCTCGGGTTCGAGGGAGAGTATCCATGCACTCATTAGGCGTTCCGGGTGCTCGAATCAGCACCCCAGTCTCCGGGTCGATCCTATGCCCCCTCGGATAACCCAAAAAAGCCATAGGCCTCGAGCCTCACATAGGATGATGGTTGGCACCTCTAAGCCAACGGTTGGCTTGCGCAGCTTCGCAACCAATGGTGTCGGGACCGCTGCATGAAACCACTAAGTAAGGGAAATCCATCGGCATTGCTATCGCCGCGAAACGATACGGCGATCAAATGCAAAACCAAAATCTTCTCCACGAAGAAGGGGGCCGGGACGCAAGCACCCATCGAGGTCTCACGGAGAGGAGTGGAGAAGTGTTTTTGCTTGACATCCTCTCTCATAGGATGAGTGTAATGGTGATTTTGCGACAGTCAGGCTAGGCTCTGCTCTTCGGTTGCTGCTTCTTCTCCCACTCTTCGCGTAGTGTCGCTATAGCCCTTTCACATTCCTCAACGTAGAGTTCCTCAGCCTCCGCCGCCCTTATTAATTCCTGCTTGCCCGCATCAGTACCAGAAGCAAACTCGCGCAGCCGTGCAGCCATTGCCCTGCCATGGTGGACTTCGGATCGAAGGTGTAGTAGCAATGGAGACTTCGATTCGTCCATGGCGAAAATATACGCTTGACAGCCTTCTGTGTCAGGTGCGGGCGTATCAGTTCACTCACAACCAAGGTCAATGAGTGATATCCCGATGTTACGCCAATAATGGGGCATCGACAGACTGC
>JBAUVZ010000409.1:0-37423 GCA_049583505.1 Candidatus Sulfotelmatobacter sp. | reverse complement strand
ACCTTGCAGTTTGACACCTTCTTACGGCGGCTCTTAGAATAAATTGTTGGACGTGACGTGCGACTCCGGCTCGCTATGTCCAAGGCAGCGAGAGTTCGCATGAGTGCGACTACCCCTCTCGTGGCGTTTCCCCAGCTTGTAGGCGGCGTAGCTCAGGTGGCTAGAGCGACGGTCTCATAATCCGTAGGTCCGTGGTTCGAGTCCACGCGCCGCCACCAAATTCTGCAGCTGAACATCCTCTCCCCGCTTCTCTGCCGAAGAGTTGCCTCGAAAAGGCACTTCAGGGCGTTACCGAAGTTTCCAGCACGGCTTACAAATCACTGTTACTAAACCTGTTAGCTGTTTATGCTTGAGTTCGGGGATACCCTCGTGCCGGCCAAAGAAGCGGCGCGGCGGTGTCCCGCAGACTCATGTCCACCAGCACACAATCGTGGAGAAGCTTGCCTGTCGGCGCCAAGGCTTTCATCGGCCTGGTGATCGCCGCGGGCATGGCGTCCCTGCTTCAGGCAGCAATCCACCAGAGCAGCAAGAACATCGCGGAGTTCATCTGCTATCTGGGCATCGCGATTTTGGCTTCGCGGCTGCGCGTGACTCTGCCCGGCATTACGGGCACGCTCTCGGTAAACTTCCTGTTCATCCTGGTGGCTATTGCAGAGCTGAGCTACTCTGAGGCCCTTACGCTGGGCGCGGTCTCCATGCTGGCCCAGAGTGTCCACCCGAACCGGCCTAGCGCCATCCAGTTGACGTTCAACGTTTGTGCCGGCGCCCTCTCGACCGCTCTGGCCTTCCTCGTCTATCACAACCGCCTGGCCGTCGAGATCATCGGCAACCGCCCCCTGGTTCTCTGTCTGGCCGCTTCGACATACTTCATCGTCAATGCGGGATGCATTGCCGCCGTGATTTCGTTCACCGAAGGGAAACCGCTTCGGCAAATCCTGGTGGATTGCTATTTCTGGTCCTTCCCTTACTATCTGGTTGGAGCCGGAATCGCCGGTGTGATTGGCTGGTTCAACCACGCCTTCAACTGGGAAACTTCGCTGCTGTTCGTCCCCGCCATTTACCTCATCTACCGTTCCTACCGCCTGTATCTGGGAAAGTTGGAGGACGAGAAGCGGCATGTGGAAGAGATCGCGAACCTGCATCTGCGAACCATTGAAGCCCTGGCTCTGGCCATCGAAGCTAAAGATCAGACCACTCACGATCACCTGCAGCGCGTGCGCGTCTACGCCATCGAGGTAGCCAAGGAACTGGGCATGACTGGGACTGAATTGGAAGCTCTGCATGCCGCCGCACTGCTGCACGACATCGGCAAGCTGGCTGTGCCCGAACATATCATCTCGAAACCTGGCCGGCTGACGCCCGAAGAGTTCGAGAAAATGAAGATTCACACGATCGTGGGCGCGGAGATTCTGGAACGAGTTCGCTTTCCCTACCCGGTGGTGCCGATCGTGCGCGCTCACCACGAAAAATGGGATGGATCTGGCTATCCCTACGGATTGAAAGGGGCGGAGATCCCGATCGGTGCGCGCATTCTTTCCGCGGTCGATTATCTGGATGCGCTGGCTTCGGACCGGCAATACCGGCGCGCCATGCCGCTGGATGAAGTGATGACCCGGCTGAATGCAGAGTCGGGGAAGTCGTTTGATCCGAAGGTGGTGGATGTTCTCAAGCGGCGTTACCGGACTCTGGAGAATCTGGCTCTGGCGCGATCGGCAGAGGATGGCAACCTGATTCTTCCCACGGACTTCAAGATTACGCGGGGGCCGGCGCCGGCTGCTGGATTCGAGAATGCCACCGTTTCCGATGCGCCGGGACGAGAGGCGACCTTTCTGTCCTCGATCGCGGCCGCGCGCCAGGAGGCGCAGTCATTGTTTGAGTTGAGCCAGGATCTCGGAGCATCGCTCAGCCTGGGTGAAACGCTCTCGGTTTTTTCCGTAAAGCTCAAACTCACGGTGCCCTATGACGCGATTGCCATCTACATCCGCCGCGGCGATGAGTTGATTCCTGAATATGTAAATGGCGACAATTACCGCCTGTTTGCTTCTCTGCGGATTCCAGTGGGACACGGGCTCTCGGGTTGGGTGGCACAGAATAAGAAACCGATTGTGAACGGAAATCCTTCGGTAGAGCCGGGCTATCTGAACGATCCTGACAAATTCAGCACGTTGCGCTCAGCCCTGGCCCTGCCTCTGGAGGGAGTGGCGGGCGTGATTGGGGTTCTTGCCCTGTACCGCGCCGAGAAAGACGCCTTTACTTCAGATCATTTGCGCATCCTCTTAGCGGTGAGTGGCAAGATGGCTCTGGCCATTGAAAATGCGCTCAAATATCAGCAGGCGGAAAGTTCCGCCACTACCGATTACCTTACCGGTTTGCCCAATGCCCGGTCGCTGTTTCTGCAACTCGACCGCGAATTGGCCCGGTGCAAGCGGGACAATGCGTCGCTCACGCTGATGGTCTGCGACATGAACGGATTCAAGAAGATCAACGATCGCTTCGGGCACCTGGAGGGGAATCGAGTATTGCGTCTGTTTGCCCAGGCGTTGAAAGACAGTTGCCGCGAGTACGACTATGTAGCCCGCATGGGCGGAGATGAGTTCGTGGTGATTGCTCCGGGACTGCCCGCCGACGCCGCGGCCAAGAAGGTCGAGCAGATTCGTCCGCTGGCGCGGCAAGCTGGGTTCGATGTTTGCGGAGAGGAAATCCTCTCGTTGAGCGTGGGAATGGCGGTGTCTCCAGACGACGGCAATGACGCTGAGCAGCTTCTGACTCAGGCCGACCGCCGCATGTATCTGGAGAAGCAAAAGCAACCTTCGCAGAAAGACCAGCGCCTGCACACGCGGATGAAGTGCCGACTCACCATCGAGTTGCACCCCCAGTCTGGCGGCGGGCCGATCTTCGGCAACATGATCGACCTCAGCCTGGGCGGCTGCTATGTGGAAACCAGCGCCATTCTGACGCCCGGCTCCAACGTTAAACTGGTGTTTTCCATCGATGACGGCACCCTGAGTACCGAAGGCAGTGTCGCCAGAATCCATCCTGGGTCGGGCGTGGCGATTCAGTTCAAGGAGATGAGCCGGGAATCGCGGGAGAAAATGTACCGCATCCTGGAGTTCGTGCAGAACTCGACCACGGTCTACAACGACCGCTATCTGCAGAATCTCTTCAAGCGCTGATCGTTTCGATCTGCCGGGCCGCTTGAAGCCCCTCCCTGCCGCTCGTACACTTAGAGAATGCACGTCCACGTTCATGGCGGGGGTGGTCCCAAGCGAGTGCTGAAGGTCTCGCTCGGCGTGACCCTGGCCTATATCGTGCTGCTGGTGGTGGCCGGAATCCGCGCCCATTCGTTGGCTCTGCTCTCCGAAGCCGGACACAATCTCTCCGACTTTCTGGCGCTGCTGTTATCCCTGGTTGCTGTGTATTTGCAGTCGCGCCCGGCCAGTTCCACCAAGACCTATGGCTACCATCGCGCGGGGGTACTGGCTGCGCTGGTGAATGCCGTGTCGCTGGTTGCGGTTGCCTTCTTCATCTTTTACGAAGCGTTCCGGCGCCTGCAGCATCCGGAGCACGTTCAGGCCTCGGTGATGATGTGGGTCGCCGCCGCAGGCGTGGTGATGAACGGGGTGATCGCGCTGCTGCTCTACCGTTCAGGCAAGCGCTCCGGCAGCGATGTGAACATCCGCAGCGCCCTGCTGCATGAAGTGGGCGATACGCTTTCCACCGCGGCCGTGATCGCGGGAGGCTGGGCAATTCTGGTTACAAATAATTATTGGATCGACTCCGCGCTTTCGTTCGGAATTGGAGCGCTCATTCTCTGGTCGGGATTCGGCATCGTGCGCGAGAGTCTGAATATTTTGCTCGAAGGCACGCCGCGCGGCGTGAAGCTCGAACTGGTCGAGACCGCCATCCGCTCCATCGACGGAGTCAACGATGTGCACGATCTGCACTGCTGGAGCATCGGATCGGAAACTCGCGCGCTCTCCTGCCACATCTCGATTGCCGACATCCCGCCGTCGGTTAGTGAGCGCATACTGCGCGACGTTAAAGAACTTCTCCATCATGACTTCCGCATCGACCACACCACGATTCAGTTCGAGCATGTGGAATGTGAAGTCGCGCATGGATGCGTGATTCCGGTAGGCGAGAGCGAGCAGGAACACCATCACAGCCACGGCCGCTGAAGGAGGACTTAAGCGGCAGATTCCTGGAACTTTCGCGCATTTTAGATGTACAGTGATGGCGTGAAGACGTATCTTGTCACACCCGAACTGGCTGGCTTCGACCGCAGGCGCATGCTGCTGAGGTTCCTAGTCGCTGCCTCGTTATTTGCGGCCGTGCAGATGCTGCTGGCGACCCTTTGGCCCTCCTGGACGCCGGGGCACCTGTCGGGAGATGCGGTTCGAGCGGTCATCGGCGGTATTATCTTCGCATTCCTATTCGTCGCGGTGTTCATGAAGCGTATTCTTACCTACGAAGTGCTTGTCTCAGATGATTGCATTACCCTGCGCGGCGCGTTTCTGTTCCCCCGTTCCGTCCGCAGGGGTCAGGCGAAGACGATTGCCGAAAGCAACGGGAATATTTTCACCGCGCCCGCACTCCGGATTTCAAAGTACGGGCGGTTTGGGACGTGGTTTTGGGGTGGTATTTGGGTTCCCAAAGCTCTCCCCGAATACGAATATGTCAGGGGCGTGGCATTGAGTTGGAAGGCTAGCCTCTAGGCTTGAGTCTGATCCGCTAGGCCCCAGTCTGTTTTTCGAAGATTTCTCGTACGCGCTCAATCGTATCTGCCTCATTCGCCGACTTGTCCGGGCGCAACCGCACAATCCTCGGGAAGCGCAGCGCGTAGCCGCTGTCGTGACGGTCCGAGCGCATCATGTTGTTGAAGGCCACTTCCAGTACGATCTTCGGCTCAACCGCGCGCCGGAAGCCTTGATCTTCGATCGTGTGATCCAAGAACCACTGCGTCATCTCGGCAATCTCGGCGTCGGTCAGTCCTGAGTACGCCTTGCCAATATTCACCAACCGCGCTTTATCCGTATCCGTATCCCACACGCCAAATGTGTAATCGCTGAGCACACCGACGCGCTTGCCGTGCCCGTATTCGACTGCGGTCACAACGACGTCGAGCGTGGCCAACTCGCGCTTCATTTTCAGCCAGGCCTTGCCGCGCCTTCCCGGCGTGTACGCCGAGGTGGGGTCCTTGATCATCAGCCCTTCATTACCTCGTGCCTGTGCTTCTGCGAACAGCTCTTCCAACCCATCCGCCGAAGCCGCGCGAAACACCGGCGCGCGGATGACGTGGGCTTCCGCGGCTATTTCCTGGTGCTGATCCTCGAAAACTAACTTCTCTTGCCCTGTCTTTCTCTGTGACTCCTTGTCTCTGTGGTGAGTGGTTGTTCTTTCTGCCGCCAGCAGCTCGTCCAGAATTCGTGTCCGCTCCCACAACGGACGATCGATCAGCAACTCTCCGCCCGCGTAAAGAACATCGAAGACCAAGTACGCCACAGGGATCTCGCGAAGCATCGTCTCGCTTACTTTCTTCCGCCCCAAGCGTTGTTGGAGCACGCTGAACGGCCGCGCCCGCCCCGGATCCTCCCACGCTACGATCTCACCATCTAGAATCGCATCCTGCTGGAGGCCTGCAAGCGCGTCGGGCAACTCCGGAAACGATTCGGTGATCTCATCCCGCGTGCGAGAAAAGAACTTCACCTCGCCGCCCGACACATGTGCTTGCGCCCGAATTCCGTCGTACTTGTCTTCCACGGCAGCATCCGCAAAGTAACTCAACCCCTCCTCGGCCGACTCGATCGGGCTCGCCAGCATGAATCCCAAGGGATGAAACATTCTCATCTTTGCTTCAGCAAGCTTGCCTTGCGCAGCCAGCCGCAGCGTCTCCCCGATGTCGCCCAGCAGCATGTTCGCCCGTTGCACCGCCGCGAGCGTGCCACCATATGCTTTGGCAATCGCCTCCTCGACCAGACTTTCCTTCAGCCCAATCCGCAAATCCCCCGTCATGATCTTCACAATGTATTTGGCTTCGAGCGGCGTCGCCCGGGCGAGCAAATCGCGGACCAGCGCAGCCTTCGCCGCCGGCCCTCGCGCCGCCGCGATCTGTCGGAAACTGTCGGCAACCTCGAGCACGTTCAGGCCTTTCCCGGGGCCCTCCGCCAAAACCTTGCCGGCCACTGCCCCCAAGTCGCCATGTCTGCGATAGGCAGCTGTCAATTCGGCTTCATCTTTTCCAGAGAGTTCCGCGATCACGCGCCACAACAGCGAGCCGCCCACTTGCAGCGTCGTCCCCGCCCACGCAGGAAATGCCCGACCGGAGAGAAACACCGCCGACACCGCCGCCTCCTCCGGGGCACGTGACTTCAGGTAGTCGGCAACGGTCGCCGTCTTCTGCAGCTTCTTGGTCGTAGCAGCGACGGCCTCACAGGTCTCTGCAAGTTTTTGCATGCTGTTCAAAATACGTTCCGAGAATAGACGAAAGACCTGCGGATTGCCGAGCCTCTCCCGATAACTTCCCGAGCAAATTCCGCGACCTCTACTTAACGCGCAGCGCCTGGAAGCTCCGGCGGCCTGTGGTAACCTAGGGTTTGGCGCTTTTTGGGACCGGGAGCATCTAAAGACTGTGGGTTCTCTGAGAAATTTCGTGCGTTTCCTGGTGGCCGTGCAGCTTTTGCCTGCGCTTGAAAGCGGCGAGGAAACCCTTGTCGGCGGGCAGGCTGTACTCGAAGGAGTGATGATGCGCTCCCCGCACGCCTGGGCGATTGCCTGCCTCAAACCCTCGGGCGAAGTGGTCACCATGAGCGAACCGCTCGAACGTCCCTCGGAAAAGCACAAATGGATGGGCTGGCCCATCGTCCGTGGGGTCATGACGCTCGGCTACGCCATGTCTTTGGGATACCGGGCCCTGCGTTTCTCGGCCAACGTTGCGATCGAAGACGCGATGCAGAGCGAAACAGGTCATGTGGAGACCTCGGCCGTCCTGCCGAAGCGAAGCGAGGCGGAACCTTCCACGACTGAATCCGCCAAGACGCAAGCCCGCGACAAGGCCGCCACCATCAGCGGCTGGCTGGCGGCAGGCAACGTGATCATCTCACTCGCCTTCTTCATCTTCATGTACAAATACCTGCCGCTGGTGGCGGCCACGGAACTCAAGAGGTTCAACCCCGCCTTGGGCGGACAGATCGTGTTCAATCTGGTCGACGGCGCCGTGCGCTTGATCCTGTTCCTGCTGTTCATCTGGGGAGTTTCGTTATTCCCGGACATTCGGCGTGTCTACCAGTATCACGGGGCTGAGCACAAGACGGTCTTCGCATTCGAAAACGGCGACTCGCTTTCGACCACAGCCGTGCAGAGATATTCGACATTCCATCCCCGCTGCGGCACCAGCTTCCTCATGACTGTGATGCTCATCTCGATCGGCTTCTACATGTTGGTTCCGTTCACCACGTTTTGGGCCCGCTTTGCCTCGCGCATTGCACTTCTGCCCGTGATCGCCGGCGTCTCATACGAGATCATTCGCTTCGCCGCAAAGCATCGCGGCTCACTCTTTGCCGTGATCACTGCGCCCGGCCTCTGGCTGCAGCGCATCACGACAAAACCTCCGTCAGATGAGCAAGCGCAGTGCGCCATCACCGCCCTCGACCAAGCCATGGCGCTGGAAAAAGAGCACGGCGGCGAACTGGTGATTGCCTAGCGGCTCCGCCGCGAATATTTTCCCCTTCCCACCCAATATCACTAAAATGCCGTAGAGACGTAACTTGTTACGTCTATCCCGTTGCACGAACTGGGTCCGGCGCAAGACCGAGACGTAGCAAGCTACGCCTCTACGAAGGATCCCGATGTTTGAACGTTTAGACCAAATCGAAGCCCGCTACGAAGAGCTGACGAGCGCTCTGGCCTCGCCGGATATCGTCAACGATTCGGCGAAATACCAGAAGACCGCCAAGGCGCACAGCGAGATTGCGCCCATGGTGGAGAAATATCGCGAATACAAGGATTTGACGCGTGGCATAGCCGAGAGCAAAGCCATGCTCGCCGAAGAAAAAGATCCCGAGATGCGCGCCTACGCCCAGGAGGAACTGGACAAGCTGCGGCCCCGCGTAGCTGCCATCGAAGAAGAGTTGAAGGTTCTACTTCTACCCAAGGACCCCAACGACGAGAAAAATGTCATCCTCGAAATTCGCGCCGGCACCGGCGGAGACGAGGCCACGCTTTTCGCCGCCGAAATCTTTCGCATGTACACGCGCTTTGCCGAGACCCAGCGGTGGAAGGTCGAGGTGCTTTCTTCGTCGGAGTCGTCGGCCGGAGGCTTGAAAGAAGTCATCGCCATCATCGAGGGCCATCGCGTCTTTTCCCAGCTCAAGTACGAAAGCGGCGTGCATCGTGTGCAGCGCGTTCCCGCCACCGAGCAGCAGGGACGCGTCCACACCTCGGCCGTCACGGTCGCAGTGCTGCCCGAAGCCGAAGACGTGGACATCAAGATCGAAGCCAAGGACCTGCGCATTGATACTTTCTGTTCCTCCGGTCCGGGGGGGCAGTCGGTAAATACAACGTACTCCGCGGTCCGCATCACGCACATTCCCACCAATACTGTGGTGAGTTGCCAGGACGAGAAATCGCAGATCAAGAACCGGGAGAAAGGAATGCGCGTGCTGCGCTCCCGCCTGTACGAAATCGAAATGGAGAAGCAGCAGCAGGCGCTGGCCAAAGAGCGCAAGGCGATGGTGGGCTCCGGGGACCGCAGCGAGAAGATCCGCACCTATAACTTTCCACAAAACCGCGTCACCGACCACCGTATCGGTTTCACTCTTCACCAGCTCGAAGCCGTAATGGATGGCAAACTTCAGCCGCTCATTGAAGCGCTCACCACGTATTACCAGGCCGAAAAGCTGAAGCAGGAAGCCACCAGTGTAGTTTAGGAGCGTCATGTGTGCGCTTTTGCCCGCGAATGAGGAGAGCGTGTGCCAGAACTCGACAAAACACTCACATCGGTTCTCGCTGACCGCTACGCTGCCAACGCAGCCCGAATCCGCGAGCTCGCCGCGTCACTTACCGAAGCCCAGTTCTGGCGGAAGCCTTTTCCCTATGGCAACGGCTTTGGGCATTTAGTTCTGCATCTGACAGGCAACCTGAACTACTACATCGGCGCACAGATCGCGGGGACGGGCTACGTCCGCGACCGCCCTCGCGAATTCAATGACTCGAATCCTCCCTCGAAAGAGGAAGCTCTAGAACGCTTCGAAAACGCAGTTGAGGTGGTTCTCAAGACTATCCGCGGGCAAACGCCCGAGGATTGGTCGAGGGAATACTCAGGCGCCGGAACCGATGCCAAGAGCCGTCTTGAAATGCTCATTCAGTGCGCCGCCCACATGCACCACCACATCGGGCAGATGATCTACCTCGGCTGTGAGTTGAGCCGGCAAGCGAAAGACGGATCAAGATGAAATCGAACTCTCCACGTCGTTTTACTCGGTGTCTCTGTGGTGAAATGATTTCGTGCAGCTAAAGCGAACTCTGTCCTCTGCCATCACTCGTCTCAACGTGGAGCACGTTCCCTCTCCGCGCATGAACGCCGAATTGCTCTTGATGTTCACCCTCAACTGCGATCGCGCTTATCTCTACGCGCATCCCGAACGCGAAATCACCGATGACGAGCGATCCCGTTACGATCAAGCGCTCGCAGAGCGCGCCCGGGGCGTCCCCGCGCAGTACATCACCGGCCATCAGGAATTCTGGGGGATGGATCTCATCGTCTCGCCTGCGGTGTTGATTCCGCGTCCTGAGACCGAGCATGTGATCGAGACCGTGCTCGAACTGGGAGGCGTGCCGAGGGCGGGCGGGCGAGGGCGCCCGCCCCACACAACCCAGCTCCGCATCGCCGACGTGGGCACCGGCTCCGGCTGCATCGCGCTGGCTCTTGCTAAAGAAATGCCCCAAGCCGAAATTCACGCTAGCGACATCTCTGGCGCTGCGCTAAAGGTTGCCCGCGTCAACGCTGCCCGCCATCAACTCGAACCTCGTCTTCAATTCCACCAAACCGACCTGCTGGCGGGCTTCGAGAACGACACCTTCGACTTGATCGTCTCCAATCCACCCTACGTCGGCGAATCGGAAGAAGATCAAGTGCAGCTCGAAGTCCGCAAGTTCGAGCCCCGCAACGCTGTGTTTGCGGGTCCAAGGGGAATCGAGGTGATCGCGCGTTTGATTCCGCAAGCGCACACCGCGCTTCGACGCGGCGGCTGGCTGGTCGTGGAAATCAGCGGAACAATTGCAGAAGAAGTACGACCGTTACTACAAGATTGGAACGACGTTCGGATCCGGCCGGATCTGCAATCGATCCCGCGCGTGGTGCAGGCGCGGAAATAGCTACCGCGGGACAACGGCTGGCTGAATCTCTTCCACATCCACAATGCTCGTAGGATACTTGCCCGTATAGCAAGCGGTGCAATAGCAGGTCTTCTCGCCCTCGCCGCAAGCTTTCTTCAGTCCTTCCAGAGAAAGGTATGCCAATGAGTCCACTCGAATGTATTGGCGAATTTCGTCGACCGATTTGTTGGCGGCAATCAACTGATTCTTCGAAGGCGTGTCGACCCCGTAATAGCATGGCGAAATTGTGGGCGGACACGAGATACGCATGTGAACTTCCTTCGCTCCCGCATTGCGAATCATGCGCACGATCTTGCGGCTGGTGGTACCGCGGACAATCGAATCGTCAATCAGCACCACGCGCCTGCCTTCCAGAAGCGACCGCACCGGATTCAGCTTCAGCTTCACTCCGAAGTCGCGCACGCTCTGGCTCGGCTCGATAAATGTGCGCCCCACGTAGTGATTGCGGATCAGACCGAAGCGGAATGGGATTCCGCTCTCGGCCGCGTAGCCCACCGCGGCGGTCACACCGGAGTCGGGCACGGGAACCACCAAATCGGCCTCCACCGGCGCTTCCCGCGCCAACTGCCGTCCCAGCTCTTCGCGGCTGGTCTGCACCGCGCGGCCAAAGACCATGCTATCGGGCCGCGAAAAATAAACGTGTTCGAAGATGCAACTCGATTGCGGCGCGGCGATCGAATAAAAGCGGGAACTGATGCCTTCAGGTCCCACCACGATCAACTCGCCCGGCTTCACATCGCGCTCGTAAGTGGCGCCGATCAAATCGAAGGCGCAGGTTTCGGAGGCAAACGCGATGGTGTCGCGCTTCTGCCCGTCCAGCGCCGGAATCCGTCCCATAGCCAGCGGCCGGAATCCGCGGGGATCGCGCGCGGCGATGATTCGGTCCGGAGTCATCAGCACCAGCGAAAACGCACCTTCCACGCGCCGCAATGCATCCGCGATCGCCTCGGGCAAAGTGTGTTCCCGCGAAAGCGCGATCAGGTGGACGATCACTTCGGTATCGCTGTTGGTCTGAAAAATCGATCCCTGATGTTCCAGCCGGCTCCGCACCTCCGCCGCGTTCACCAGATTGCCGTTATGGGCCACCGCAATCGAGCCCTTATTCGACTGCACCAGAATCGGTTGCGCGTTCAGCAGTGCCGAATCGCCCGCGGTTGAGTAGCGTGTGTGACCGATGGCCAATGTGCCGCGTATCCTCGAAAGCACATCTTCCGTAAAGATGTCGGCGACCAGGCCCATCGCCTTGTGCACGCGCGAAGTCAGGCCATCGGAGGTAACAATCCCTGCCGACTCTTGCCCGCGATGCTGCAGCGCATGCAGGCCGAGGTAAGCGAGTTTCTCCGCCTCGGGATGAGCGAAGATAGCGACTACACCGCACTCGTCGTGAAATTTATCTGGAGTCAGCATTTAGCAATTAACTTTTTCCTCTAACTCAACGCACAACCAATTTCCCGATCGTTGCGATTCAAGCTTTTCAATCCGCCGCCACAGCCTCTGTCTCAGTTCGCAACGCGGATTCCAAAGCAGTTTCATACGCAGCGCTTAGGTCGGACACCGACGCGGACAAGACCTCCTGCCCGTCCAGCAAAATTTCCAGACGTCCCGGAATCGTTTCCCCGAGCGCATCGGCCGCGATTCCATGTTTCTCCGTTATCTGTTGGATTCGCGCTACGTTAGCCTCGTCGCAGCAGAGCAGGACGCGGCTTGCGTCTTCCCCAAACAGGACAAACTCCGTAGGAAGGTCGGTCGACGCAAGATTCACGCGCGCACCCACGCCCTTCGCAAATGCTTTTTCTGCCAGCGCCACCGCCAAACCGCCATCCGAGCAGTCATGCACTGAATCCACCAGGCCCTGCTGGACCAATTCAATGATCGCCTGTTGCAGTGAGGCTTCTTTCTCCAGATCGAGTTCCGGAGGATATCCCCACAGCGCGCCCAGAATTTCCTTCGCATATTCTGACGACCCGAACTCACTCTCTACATCTGTGATATCGGCTGCTTCTCCCGCGCGCAATAGCACAATCGTGCGTCCGGTCGAGGGGAAATGCATCTTCGCGGTTTTGCGGACGTCGTCGAGAATCCCTACAACTCCCAGGACGGGGGTGGGATAAATACCCTCGCCCAGCGTTTCGTTGTAGAAGCTAACGTTGCCCCCGGTGACGGGGATCTCCAACTCTTCGCAGGCTCTGGTGATGCCATCGATGGTTTGCGAGAACTGCCACATGATGTGCGGCTTCTCGGGATTGCCGAAGTTGAGGCAATTGGTTGCGCCCACGGGAGTTGCCCCCGAGCACGCCACCTTGCGCGCGGCCTCGGCCACGGCATGCATCGCGCCTAACCGGGGATCGAGATAACACCAGCGACTGTTGCCGTCGAGCGCCATCGCCAATCCGCGTTGTGGTTCGCCTGAGTTTGGATTCTTGATGCGAATCACGCCGGCATCTCCCGCGCCGGGAGCCCCGACCGTGTTGGTCTGCACCATGTGATCGTATTGTTGCCATACCCAGCGCTTGCCACAGATGTTCGGACTGGTGAGAAGCTGCTTCAGACTTTGGGAAAAGTCACTGGTGCCGTCAAGTCGAATGTGCGTGGGCATCTCGCGTGGCACGGGAGGCTCCCAGCGCGCCAGCGGACGCTTGTACACCGGCGCGTCATCGGTTAATGCCCGATTCGGAATCTCCGCAACCACTTCGCCGTGCTGCAGCACGCGCAACTTGTCGTCGGTCGTGACCCGGCCGACTTCGACCGCATCAAGCCCCCACTTTTCAAATACGCGGAAGACTTCGTGCTCGCGGCCTTTCTGTGCTACCAGCAGCATGCGTTCCTGCGATTCGCTCAGCATGATTTCGTAGGCAGTCATGCCGGTCTCACGCTGTGGCACGCGGTCAAGCTCGATCTCGATGCCCACGCCACCACGCCCGCCCATCTCGCAAGTCGAGCAGGTAAGACCGGCAGCGCCCATATCCTGAATGCCAACAACAGCGCCCGCTCCGGTCTGCATAACTTCGAGGCAGGCTTCGAGCAGTAACTTCTCGAGGAACGGATCGCCGACCTGCACGTTCGGACGCTTCGCTTCCGAGGCTTCACTGAATTCCTCGCTCGCCATGGTGGCACCGTGGATGCCGTCGCGTCCGGTCTTGGCGCCAACGTAGATCACGGGATTGCCTTCTCCGGCGGCACGGGCGTAGAAGATCTCGTCTTTGCGAACCAGGCCCATGGCGAAAGCGTTCACCAGCGGATTGCCGGTATAGCACGGTTCGAACTTCGTTTCGCCGCCGAGGTTGGGCACGCCGAAGCAGTTGCCGTAGGAAGCGACGCCGCTCACCACGCCTTCGAGGATCGAGTGATTCCTGTGGACGTCCTTCTGAGTAGCCTGCGAGGGCGAGCCGCCCACACCCACACGAATTGGCCCAAAGCGCAGGGAGTCCATCACCGCGACCGGTCTTGCTCCCATGGTGAAAATGTCGCGGAGAATTCCGCCCACGCCCGTGGTTGCGCCTTGAAACGGCTCGATGAACGACGGATGATTGTGTGACTCGATCTTGAAAGCGCAGGCCCAGCCATCTCCGATGTCGATGATGCCCGCGTTCTCTCCCGGTCCCTGCAGCACGCGCTTGCTGCGCGTGGGCAGACGCTTCAGATGAATGCGCGACGACTTGTAAGAACAATGCTCACTCCACATCACGCTGAAGATGCCAAGCTCGGTGAGCGTGGGCTCGCGCTGCCCCAGAAGCCGCTTGATTTGTTCGTACTCGTCGGGAGTGAGGCCGTGCTGCCGGAGAGTTTCCGAAGGAAGGGCAGTAGCCATGGAGCTGGTCATGGGGAAGTTCTATTGTCGCATTTAGAGGGTCGGCTGGGTAGGGCCACCGTCACAATTTTTCGGCTGGATTCCCAAGGCGCAACCGCCTTTTCCGGTAAGATGGCGACCCAGATGAAATCCATCATCGTAGGCACGGCGGGGCACATCGACCACGGTAAGACAGCTTTGGTGAAGGCGTTAACAGGGATCGATGCCGACCGGCTGCAGGAAGAGAAGCGGCGAGGCATCACGATTGACCTCGGCTTCGCACATATGGACTTGTCGGCCCCGAACGGCGAGGCCTTGCGCTTGGGCTTTGTCGATGTTCCCGGGCACGAACGCTTCGTGCGCAACATGCTGGCGGGCGTGGGTGGTATTGATTTGGTGCTGCTGGCGATTGCTGCGGATGAGGCGATCAAGCCACAGACGCGAGAGCATTTCGACATCCTGCAACTGCTCGGCGTACAGCGTGGCCTCACGGTTTTGACCAAGTCCGATGCGGTGGATGTGGAGACGCTCGACGTGGTGCGATTGGAGGTGGAAGAGTTCCTGCGGGGGACATTCCTGGATAAACCAAATTCAATTGTCGCCGTGAGCTCCCTGACAGGCGCGGGGCTGGGGGACCTGAAGCGCGCCATGGTGGCAGCGGCGGCCGAGGCGCAGCCGCGGGATTCACATGCGATCGCCCGGCTGCCGATTGACCGGGTGTTCACCATGAAGGGATTCGGCACGGTCGTGACCGGAACCCTGGTGGCCGGGACGATTCGGCGCGAGGATGAGCTGGAGGTTTTCCCGACTGGGCGCCGCGTGCGCGCACGTGGCGTGCAGGTTCATGGGCAAACGGCGGAGGCCGCGATCGCTGGTCAACGGACTGCGTTGAATCTGGGTGGGGTGAGCACCGAAGATTTGTCGCGAGGCATGACTCTGGCGTCTCCGGCAATATTCGAGACAACGCGGCGGGCTGACGTGAGGCTGCGACTCCTGCCCTCAGCACCGCGAGCACTGAAGAATCGCGCACGGGTTCACTTTCACTCCTACACGATGGAGACGGTAGCAGAGGTCGTGCTACATGAACGGAAGGAACTGGATCCCACCTCTGCAAGAAACACAAAGCCCGCGCAACCACACCTCTTACCCGGTCAGGAGACTCTTGCGCGGCTCAAGCTGCCGGAGGCGGCCCTGCTCTTGCCGGGAGACCGGTTCATCATCCGGCAGTTCTCGCCGGTAGTGACGATCGGCGGCGGAGTTGTGTTGGATGCGGCGCCGATCCAGCGTATGCCGGGAGACAGCGGCTTCCTGAAACTCTTGGTTGGCGGCGACCCTGAAGCGATTCTGAGAGCAAGGATTGCACGACGGCAGCATGAAGGAATCTCGATGTCTCGACTGGTTGCCGAAACCGGTTGGACGAGGAACGTGATCGAAACACACTTGGCGCAGGCCGTAAAGACGGGCGGGGTGGTGCGCGCCGGTGATTTGTTGCTGCATTTACCTGCGCTCGAAGAGCTGAAGTTGCTCATCGTACGTACAACCGCGGATTTTCATAAGGAGAATCCCCTGGTGGGTGGAATCGGCAAGAAAGAGTTGCGAGAGCGGGTGGATGCGGTCGCGGAAGTCTTTGAGGCGGTGGCAGCCATGCTGGTCCGAGATAAGAAGATCGAGGTGGCTGGGGACCTGGTGCGGCTGCCGGGGCATGGCGTGGTGATGAAGGATGAAGAAGCCGCATCGAAAAAGACGATCGAGGATGCATTTGCCTCGGCGGGACTGACAGTTCCCGCACTGAGTGGGGTGATTGCGGAGCTCAAGGTGGATAAGGTGCGGGCACAGAAGATTGTGACCCTGCTGCTGCGGGACAAGGTGCTGGTCAAGGTTTCTGACGAGCTGGTTTTTCATCGCAGTGCGCTGGAAGGGCTGCGGCGGCAGATGGCGGCCTACAAGGTGAAGTCGCCGAAGATCGATGTCGCGAAGTTCAAAGAAATGACCGGAGTGACTCGCAAGTATGCGATTCCGCTGCTCGAGTATCTGGATCGCGAGCGGGTGACACGGCGGGTGGGGGATGCGCGGGAAATCCTTTAACCTCTTAGTCACAGATTGCCCGGATAACGCGGAAGGAAGCGAAACCTCTGGTTTATCCGCGGAAATCCGCGTGAATCCGTGCGAGCTTTAGATCTTTTTCCGGCATCTGCGGCGTGGCGAGCTGAGTCTCGCCAATCAGCACTGATGTATTCTTTCCCCTGATGCTCCTTATTCGTGCTGCAACGGTGGATGACGTGGCGCTGCTACGGACTTTGATCCGCGAACTGGCGGAGTTTGAGCACGAGTTGGGTCTTTGTGTGATCGAAGAGGCGGACCTGGTGCGGGATGGGTTTGGAGCGAATCCCAGTTTTCGCGCCCTGATTGCAGACTGGGATGGGCAGCCTGCGGGGTACGCTCTCTTTTTTGGCTGCTACTCGACCTGGGCAGGTCGGAGATTGTTTCTGGAGGATCTGTTTGTGCGCGAGCCGTTTCGCGGCCGAGGGATTGGGAAGGCGTTGCTGGCTTCTGTCGCACGCATTGCCGTGCAGGAAAAATGTTACGGAGTGCAGTGGGAGGTGCTTGGCTGGAATGAGAAGGCGATCGAACTTTACAAATCATTGGGGGCTGAGTTCCCCGATCAATGGCGGCCGGTGTTGCTGAAGGACGACGCACTGCGGCGACTGGCAGAGAAAGCCCTTTGAGCGCGCGGGTTCGCATTATCGGGGCGGGGCTGGCCGGGTCGGAGGCGGCGTGGCAGTGCGCGCGGCGAGGTGTGGAGGCGGAGTTATTTGAGATGCGGCCGGTGAGGTCAACGCCGGCTCACCAAACCGCTGATTTTGCGGAGCTCGTGTGCTCGAATTCTCTGAAGTCGGACAGCGAGAATACGGCTCCGTGGCTGCTAAAGGAGGAAATGCGCCGGGCGGGGTCGCGGCTGCTGGAAATTGCGCGAGAGTGCGCGGTTCCGGCCGGGCACGCTTTGGCGGTGGACCGGGTGACCTTTGCCGCGAAGGTAACGGAGGCGATTTCGCAGGAACAGCGGATTACGGTGCGACGGGAAGAGGTGACTTCGATCGAGGAATCGGGTCAGCAGATCACCGTCATTGCCACCGGGCCCTTGACTTCGGAGGCGCTGGCGGAGGAGATTGCCAGACTGAGCGAGGCTGTGGAAGAATCGACATCGACGCGGACAAGTCCCCCGCTTCCCCCTCGGCCTGCTCCACTTGACGCCGCTCCACACAATCCTCATCTGTATTTCTATGATTCGATCAGTCCGATTGTTGAAGCGGATTCCATCGAGATGTCGCGCGTGTACATGGCAGCGCGCTATGACAAAGGGTCGGCGGATTACATCAATTGCCCGATGACGCCGGAAGATTATGGCCGGTTCTATGAAGCCCTCTTGGCAGCGCAGTCGGTGGAGGAGCGCGACTGGGAGAAGCTGAATTACTTCGAGAGCTGCCTGCCGATTGAGGAGATTGCACGGCGCGGCCGCGATACGCTGCGCTTTGGTCCGATGAAGCCGGTCGGTTTGAAGGATCCGCGCACCGGGCGGATGCCTTATGCGGTGGTGCAGTTACGGCAGGAGAATCTGCGAGCGGATTCTTACAACCTGGTGGGATTCCAAAATCACTTGAAATTTGGCGAGCAGGCGCGCGTGCTGCGCATGATTCCGGGGCTGGAAAATGCGCGCTTCCTGCGCTACGGACAGATTCATCGCAATACGTATATCAACGGGCCGGCGTTGCTGCGAGAGACATTGCAGATGAAGACGCATCCGCGGGTTTTGTTTGCGGGCCAGATTTGCGGGGTGGAGGGGTATGTCGAATCGATTGCTACCGGGTTGATGGCCGGGTTGCACGCGGCAGCGCTGGCGCTCGGAACTAACCCGGAGCCGCCGCCACGGGCTTCGGCTTTCGGGTCACTCACGCATTATGTCACCCATGCGGACGCCAAGAACTTCCAGCCGGCGAATATTACTTTTGATCTCTTGCCCGCGCTGGAAAAGAAGGTTCGTGATCGGAAGGAGCGACACCGCTTGCAGTGCGAGTTGGCACTCAAGCACTTCGACGAGTGGCTGGAACGGACTGGGGCGGTACTCACGGCGAGTAAACCCTAAATCGCAGACGCCCAGAGGTGGACGCGGGACCGCAGAGAAATGCAAGCCGCAACGCAAATCGAGATCCGGCGCGCCGGTCCGGAAGATGCGCCGGCAATTGCGGTAGTGCTGCATGAGTCGTTCGTGGAGTTCAAGACGCTTTACACCGACGGTGGCTTCTCGGCAACAACTCCGGGCACGGACCAGGTCCTAGCGCGCATGCGGGAAGGCCCGATCTGGGTGGCGCTGCGCGAGGGTGCGGTGCTGGGCACTGTGGCTGCGGTTGTAAAAAACGACTCGGTCTATATTCGCGGTATGGCGGTCCTCCCAAACGCCCGGGGATCTGGGGCAGGCGCGAGACTGTTGCAGCACGTAGAGAACTGGGTGCGCGGCGAAGGGTACACCCGGCTATTCCTCAGCACGACGCCATTCCTCGCTTCCGCGATTCGGCTGTATGAAAGATTCGGCTTTCGGCGAACGGACGAAGGTCTTCACGATCTTTTTGGCACGCCGCTGTTCACGATGGAGAAGACCCTGGAGAAAATCGTCTCCAAGTAGTGGAGCGGCTTCGTTCATCTGACAGCCTCTGCAGTCTATCCCGAAGCTGGCTGCGTTTTTCCTGCAACAAAGCGCTCCCCAGATACGTATCCACTAAATAGGGACCAACCTGCCTGGCAGGTTGCTTTCCCGGCCGGGTCGCGTCCAATCCGTAAAGAAGCGCTATGACTCTCGCAGATCTCTTTCGCGACGTGCTGCGGACCTTGTGGGCGCACAAGCTGCGCGCGTTTCTGACCATGTTTGGCATCGCCTGGGGCATTGTATCGATCGTCCTGATGGTGGCGGCTGGCGAAGGGCTGCGCAAGGGGCAGGAAGCGCAGACCAGAAATCTGGGCAAGGACGTGATGATCGTGTTCCACGGCCGGACCAGCCTGCAGGCGGGCGGAACGCACGCCGGTCGGGAGGTGCACTGGGAAGATGAAGATGTGCCGGTGGTGCAAGCGGAGGCGCCGGACTGCCAATATGCCATCCCAGAGCTGGAGCAGGACACGGTGCGGGCGCACAGCAACTTTAACAATGCCGCGCTTCAGGTGACGGGGTCGCGTCCGCAGTTTGCCTACATTCGCACTCTCGACGTGGGGCAGGGACGCTTCTATGACTGGGACGACTTGCGCGAGGGGAGGCGGGTCGCGTTCTTGGGATCGGATGCGGCCAAGCAGTTGTTCCCGGGGCGAGATCCGGTCGGAGAAAACGTTTATTTGAACGATTTTCCTTACGTCGTGATTGGCGTGATGGCGAAAAAGAAACAGGATTCCAGCTACGACGGCTGGGACGTAAACAAGATTTTCATTCCGTTTTCGGCGATGCGGCGCGACTTCCCCGACAAGCCTCCCGGGACGCCAACCACTTTCGATCAGTTGCTGGTCACACCGAAGTCGGTGGAGCAGCACGAGGCCTGTAAACACGAAGTGCGCGTAGCGTTGGCGCGCATGCACCGCTACGATCCGACCGATAAAGAGGCTTGCCCCATCTGGGACACGGTGCAGGAAGCGCAGGCGTTCAAAACGATGACGGATGGCATGAAGTATTTTCTGGGCGCGGTGGGAATTGTGACTTTGCTATTGGGCGGCATCGGTGTGATGAATGTGATGCTGGTGGCCGTGCGCGAGCGCACGCGCGAGATTGGCGTGCGCAAAGCGATCGGAGCTCCCGCAAAAGTGATTCTCCGACAGTTTTTTGTCGAGGCGCTGATCATCGCCGGGCTTAGCGGAGCCGTGGGGCTGGGAGTGGCATTCGGCTTTTGCGCGCTGGTGAACCTGCTGCCCATGCCGGACTTTTTTGCCGGACTGGTCCCCGACTGGACGTCGGGGTTGGTTGCGACGGCTTTGCTGGGAACGATCGCGGTGGCGTCGGCATTGCTGCCGGCGCGGCGGGCGGCGTCGATTGATCCGATTGAAGCGCTCCGATATGAAGCCGGAGGCTAAGCAGCGTGCCAAACCCGCTGAATCTTAATGCTGATTGAAATCATTCACGAAGCCTGGATCGCACTCAAGCGGAACTTGACGCGCAGCTTTCTCACCATGTTGGGCATTGTATGGGGGATCGCAACAGTCACACTGCTGATCGCGTACGGGAACAGTTTTCGCGGCGTTCTGGTGCATGGCTTTGATGCCTTCGGCAAGAGCGTAGTGATCTGCTGGCCGCAGCAGACCAGCGAGCAGCCGGGCGGACAGCGCGCGGGCAAGAAAGTTTTGATCGAACAGGCCGACGTCGACATGGTGAAGGCCACGGTCCCGCTGGTTCGGCACGTGTGTCGCGAAACCGTGGACCGGCCGGGCATTGCTTATGGCGACCGCCTGGTAGGCACTGCGCCCGTGCGGGGAGTTTGTCCCGAATACGGCGAGATGCGCAACGAAGTGCCCTCGGAGGGCCGTTGGCTCGATGCCGGTGACGAACTGGAGCGGCGGCGCGTGATTTTCCTCGGCGGACGACTGAAAGAAGAACTTTTCAGTGGCCGGCCCGCCGTGGGCGAGACGGTGACAGTGAGCGGCGTCCGCTTCACAGTAGTCGGCGTGATGGCGCGCAAGATCCAGCTCAGCAACTATTTCTCGAGCGACGATGAATCGTCGTGGATCCCGTACTCAACGGCGGGTGATTTGTGGAACACGCGGTATGCCGCGGTGATGCTATTTGAGCCAGTCGCGCCGCAGTTCGAGAAAAAAGCCATGGCGCAGGTACTGGCGGCGGTGGCCACGCGGCAGGGGTTTTCGCCGAGCGATCCTAAGGCCCTCCAGATGTTTGGGCGGGATGAATTCCGTCCGGTGATCGATGCGCTAACCATTGGGCTGCAGGTGCTGCTCGCTTTTATCGGAACTTTGACCCTCGGGATTGGCGGCGTCGGCGTGATGAATATCATGCTGGTCTCGGTGGATGAGCGGATTCGCGAGATTGGCCTGCGCCGGGCATTGGGCGCGCGGAAGCGGCACATCAAGCTGCAGTTTCTGGCCGAGACTCTGCTGATCATGTTGCTCGGCGGCGCGATCGGCATCGTGCTCTCGTACGTGATCGCCTGGGCGGTGGGAACTCTGCCCATGATGGGGCCGCTGTTTGAAGACGATTCCGGTCAAGGTGATATTCACCTGCGCATTTCCATGATCACGATTGCGCTCTCCACCGGAGTGTTGCTGGTGGTAGGCGTTATCAGCGGGCTGGTTCCGGCCATGCGCGCGTCAAAGCTGGATCCGGTCGAGGCGTTGCGGTACGAGTGAGTAACGCGCTGAAAGCAGACTCCACGCACACGCCTTTTTATGCAACAATCCTCTCCCTGGTTGCGTATCCAATAACGAGGGACAAACCGAGTGAGTGGCAAGCTGAATGCAGATCCTTCGCGTTCTCCTTCAGAATTCATTTGACCCGCTCCTCGCTTTGCAGTACTTTCGTCCCCATTCGACCGACGCCGAGGTGTACCCTTGCCATTCTCCGCTGTGGACGCGATCACTCCCGCCTTTGAGCACACGAAGAAACAACTCTTCCAACCTTTCCGGTTTGCCCAGTGGACGAAGCTCGCGGTTGTCGGACTTCTCGCCGGTGAGCTCGGCTCCGGCGGCGGGTGTAATACTCACAACTTTAACCTGAATCAACACCCGGGAGCAGCGCGTCATTTCGTGGACTCGGGATTGTCGGGAATTGATCCGGCTCTGTTAGCCGGGCTCATCGCAGTACTGGTAATTGCCGGGCTAGTCTTCGGAATCATCCTGATGTACATCGGAAGTGTGATGCGGTTCATTCTATTCGACAGCGTCATGGCGAAAGAGTGTCACATTCGCGAGGGCTGGAGCCGCAGGCAGGGTCCGGGGTTGCGATACTTCTTTTGGAAGCTGGTCTACCTGCTGGTCACGCTGGCGGGGCTCATCGTCCTGGTTGGAATACCGGCGGGGTTTGCTTTTGCCATGGGATGGCTTACGGAGCCGAAGGAACACGTGGTTCCCCTGGTCTTAGGCGGGATCCTCGTTTTCTTTGCGCTGATGATTTTCGTTTTCGTTCTGGCGGTCATTTTCGTGTTGACTAAGGATTTTGTGGTCCCGCAAATGGCTTTAGAGAACGTCGGTGTAATTCAGGGGTGGCGGCGTCTATGGTGGATGATCAAGGCCGAGAAGGCAGGTTACGCCGGCTACATCGGAATGAAGATCGTCATGGCCATCTGGGCGGGAATCGTGGTGGGAATCGCCACAGTGATCTTAGGTTTGATCATCGCGATCCCTACGGTATTACTCAGCATCGTTGCGATCATCACGGGGAAAACGGCGGGGCTGACGTGGAATGCGTATACGATTACGCTGGCTGTGGTAGTGGGATCCGTCTTGCTGGCCGGTTTTCTATATGTGATCGCGCTGATTTCTGTGCCTGTGATTGTCTTCTTCCCGGCTTATTCCATTTATTTCTTCGCGGCGCGCTATCCTAGGTTGAGCGCTGCCCTTTACCCGGCACCGCCCGCGCTCCAGGTCCCACCAGGAGCGGCTCCTCCGCCTCCGTTCGAACCTCCGCCATTGCCTCCAACGCCCGCGCCGATCGGATAGAGCTCACAGCTGCCGAACTGGCTCCATTCTTCCCTGTCATTCCTAGGAGCGAGGAATGACAAGGCGTGCCGGGAACTCTCGCACTTCCCCAGGTGTCTGATCCTGCAGACACGCGCGTGCCAAATGAAGAAAGAGAAGCTGAGGAGCTTTCTATGTCTTTCTCAATGGCAGGCCGTGGTGCGCGCGGTCCCGAGATTAATGTCACGCCGCTGATCGACGTGCTGCTCACGCTGATCATTGTCTTCATGGTCGTAGTGTCGATGGATAAAGAGCAGGGAGAGACAGCCCAGATTCCGCAGCCGGATCAGAAGCACACAGAGAACATTGCGCAGCCGCGTACGGTCGTGATCCAGGTGGTGTGGACAAACCAAGACGAGCCACCAACGGTGAAGATCAATCAGGAGAACGTGCGCTGGGAAGATTTGGAAACACAACTGGCGAAGATTTATTTAACGCGTGCGGAGAAAGTCGTCTTCGTGCGCGGCGATGCCGACGTTGACTTTCAGTATGTAGCCGACGTGATTGATGTGGCGCATCACGCGGGCGTGCAGCGCGTGGGGCTGCTGACGATGGATCGGGAGGTTGCCGGGGAGTAGCAGTTCTCGTCAAATGCCGGTGCGGAGTTCTTAATTCCTCGCTCTGTTCTTAATCCAAATCGGCGTGCCCAAAAACCCGAAGGCCTTTCGGATCTGGTTCTCCAAAAAGCGCTGGTAGGAAAAGTGCAGCTTCACGGCGCGGTTGGTAAAGAGGACAAACGTCGGCGGGGCCACCGAAGCCTGCGTCATGTAGAGAATCTTCACACGCGAGCGCATCGGGACCGAGGCGCGTTCGAAATCCACGGCCTCGATGAAGCGGTTCATGGCGGACGTGGGAATACGCTTGCGGCGCTCGCTGGCAACCTGCTCGAGCAGGGGAAAGATTTTCTCCGAGCCTTTGCCCGTGTTGGCTGAAATAAAAACGATGGGCGCGTAGTTCAGGAACTTGAGATCGTGCCGCAGGCGTTCTTCATAGGCGTCGCGGTCGCCGGGGCGCTTGCTTTCCCGCATGCGCATGGCCTTCGACGGTCTGCCCGGTTTTAGTGTCCCTCCGGTGACCAGGTCCCATTTGTTGACCACGATGATCATCGAGCGCCCGCTCTCGTGACCGTATCCAGCGATGGCGGCGTCCAACTGGCTGACGCCTTCGGTGGCGTCGATGACGAGCAGAGCAATGTCGGCGGCTTCGAGATGCTTGCGCGCCATGACGACTGAAAGTTTTTCCGCCATCAAATGAGTCTTGCCCTTGCGGCGAATGCCAGCGGTATCGATGAAGCGAAAGCGGCGGCCATCGCGTTCAACGATTTCATCGACCGCATCGCGCGTGGTGCCGGGAATAGGCGAGACGATGGCGCGATCAGAAGCAGTCAGGCAATTCAGCAGCGTCGACTTGCCTACATTGGGATGGCCGATGATCGCGACCTTGGTTTCATAGACGGGAGCGGGTTCGGCAGCTGATTCTGCTGGCTGAGACTCCTCCTCAAGTCCCGATTCCCCTGTATTCTCTGTGGCAGCGGGCAGGACTTCCAATACCGCATCCAGCAGATCGTCGATGCCGCGGCCGTGTTCGGCGGAGATTGGGAACATCTGCTTGATCCCCAGCCGATGGAACTCGTCAACGATGGACGCTTGCTTTTCCGTGTCGGCTTTGTTGACGGCGAGAAAGAGCGGGCGTCCGGTCTTGCGCAGCAGGCGGACCAGTTCAAGATCTGGTCCCGCGAGCGCGGAGCGCCCGTCGACCACCATGACAATTGCGGCCGCTTCATCGAACGCAACCCGAGCCTGGCGGAAAATTTCCGACGGGATGAAATCCTTTTCTTCCGGGAGAATGCCCCCGGTGTCGATGATGCGCATGTGACGCCCACGCCATTCTGCGTCACCATAGAGGCGGTCGCGCGTGATGCCGGGCTCATCGCCGACGATAGCGCGCCGTGATCCGACGATGCGGTTGAACAACGTGGACTTGCCTACGTTCGGTCGGCCCACGATGGCGAGCGTCGGTACGCCGGCTGCGGTGGTCGCAAGAGTGCTGGTCGAGTTGTACGTGGGTTGGGTCAAAATGAGGCAATCAGCTACTGAAAACCGGGAACTGTTTATTATAGAGACTTCCGTGGCTTTAGGTTCCCAACCCGTAGCTCCTGCAACGCCAAGTCGCTCCGCGCCTGGAAGGGAAAGCGGTTCACTCTATCAATTCTTTGCGCCGGGAGGAGTGCTCGCGCGTACGCATCCCGCCTACGAATTCCGGCGCGGGCAGTTGCAGATGGCGCAGGCAGTCGAACAGGCATTGGAAGAAAAGCGGCACTTGATTGTGGAAGCGGGTACCGGCACGGGAAAAACGCTGGCGTACCTGCTGCCTGTAATCCGGTCGGGCAAGCGGGTGATCATCTCGACCGGCACCAAGAATCTGCAGGAACAACTTTTCTACAAGGACATTCCATTTCTAGAGCAAGCGCTGTTTGGAGAACCGGCTTCCGGATCTCGGCTTTCTGTCTGCTACATGAAAGGCCGTAACAATTATTTGTGCCGCAAGAAGCTCTATGACCTCACCGACCAGCCCGTGCTGAGCGGACTGGAGGAGATTGAACAATATCGCGCGATTGCCGCCTGGGAGAAGACAACCGGAACCGGCGACCGGGCGGAACTTGCAGAACTCCCCGAGACCAGCGCGCTCTGGCACAAACTGGATGCACGCTCCGAGGCCTGCATCGGACAGAAGTGCAGCGAGTGGGAGCGCTGCTTCATCACCGAGATGCGCCGGCGCGGGATGGAGAGCGACATTATTATCGTCAATCATCATTTATTCTTTGCCGATCTTGCCATCAAGCTGCAGGCGGACGGCGCGCCCGACGCCGGAATTCTGCCAGAAGCGGCAGCAGTGATTTTCGATGAAGCGCACGAACTGGAAGATGTAGCGGGGAACTATTTCGGAATCTCGGTTAGCAACCTTCGAGTGGAGGATCTGGCAAGGGACGTCGAATCATCGCTGCAACACAACCGGATGCTTTCAGCATCGCTTTCGGGCGCACTGGGAAGTCTGAGGGAAAGATCGCAGTTTTTCTTTTCGCTGTTACCGCCCGGAGAGGGTCGCTTCGCCTTCGAGACGCGGCGGGAGTTTCTGGAAGAAAACGGAGACGAATTCTTGGCGCTCAATCAGGCGCTCATGCGGCTGGCGGGCGAACTGGAGGGCCTGCCCCAGAAGCCCGAGGAGATTTTCAACTTTGTGCGGCGAGCGCAGGAGCTCCAGGTGCAGCTTGGCTTCGCCATGGAATCGGACGACCGCAATACCGTGTTTTGGATCGAGCGGCGCGGCGGTTGGGGAAAGGCGAATTCACAGAGACGCAGAGACGCAGAGAAAACAAAAGATAGTTTCCAAGGCCGGCAGAATGTCTTTCTCCAGGCTACGCCGATTGATGTCGGTCCTATCCTGCGCGAATGCCTCTGGTCGAAACTCGAATGCGCTGTTCTCACTTCGGCGACGTTAGCGGTCGGCGGTGGCTTCGAGTACATCCGCCAGCGGCTTGGACTAGAGTATGTTCGCGAGTCAGTCCTGCCTTCCCACTTCGACTACGAAAATCAGGCTCTATTTTATGTGCCGCCCGATCTTCCCGATGCGCGGACGCCACAGTTTACGGCGCTGGCGGCGGAGCGTATTCGTAAGCTGCTGGAGATCACTCGCGGCCGCGCATTCGTGCTCTTCACGAGCTACGCACAAATGAACGACATCTACCAGCGGCTGCTGGGCGAACTGGAGTTCCCCATGCTGCGGCAAGGCGACGCGCCCAAGAGCGCGCTCCTTGAGGAGTTCCGGCTGACGCCGAATTCGGTGCTGTTTGCGACTTCGTCGTTCTGGCAGGGCGTGGACGTGCAGGGCGAGCAGTTGAGTTGCGTAATCATCGACCGCTTGCCGTTCGCGGTGCCGAGCGATCCAGTCGTGGCCGCGCGGGTGAAGGCCATTGACGCCGACGGCGGCAACGCTTTTTTTCAGTATCAAGTGCCGGCGGCGGTGATCACCCTGAAACAGGGCTTCGGACGCCTGATCCGCTCGCTGCACGACCGCGGACTGCTCGTGCTGCTCGATAACCGCATTTTGAAGAAGCAGTACGGCCGCGTGTTCGTCGAGAGCTTGCCGAATTACAGGAAGACTACCGAAATGCGGGTGGTCGAGGAGTTTTTCGGAGTACAGACCTAACCTGGCGTCAACCCGATCGACGCTGATCCCCCCTCACACATACTCCCGCTCGGCTCGCCGAATCTCCCGATACCGTTCGAACACTTTCTTCTCGGTCTCCAGTCCCAGCGCGGAACGAATCGAGCTTCCCCGGAAAGTGTGCAACAGCATCTTCCATCCCCGGAGCAGGACGAAACCCGGATCATGCTTAAGTGCCACGGGGATGTGGTGAACCTTCATCCAGCGCTCGGCCTGCCAGCGCATGAATTCCACTTCTTCGGCGGGCAGGTGTTCGGTGCGCACCACGGCGGTGGTGCCGTCGTATTCCTCGAGCCGCTCATTCATGATCAGCCCTTGATCGCGGAAGTCCTTCGTCATGGGCGTGCGTGGATAAGGCGTTGGGTGCTGAATATAGGGCCAGTCCACATAGTGCCGGGCAAACTCGAGATTCGCTTCGATGGATTCGCGCGTGTCGCCGGGACTGCCGACGATCAATCCGCCGACCACATACATCTGGTTGCGGTGCAGGTAATCGATGGCTTTGAGCGTGGCGTTTCCGGTGTTCTGGCCGTTGGTGCGCTCCGTGTTCTTGGCGGAAGCTTTCAGAAATTCCAGGTCGCCTTCCAGAATGTTTTCGATGCCGAGAAAAACATAGCGGAATCCCGCCCGCCGCATCAGCGGGGCTAGAGTCTCGCCGTGATTCGCGATGGCCGAGGTCATGGCCTGCACGAAGTAGTCGATCTTGTGCAAACCGGCGGTAATGATGGCTTCGCACAGGGCCTCGAAGCGCCGCACGTTTAATGTGATGTTGTCGTCGACCAGAAAAATGGTTCGAGCCCCGTGATCGCGGGCGTCGCGAATGTCGGCCAACACTCGGTCGAAAGAGTAAGTATGGAAGTTGCGGCCGCGCATCTCGATGATGGAGCAAAAACTGCAATCGAAGGTGCACCCGCGCGAGGTCTCAATCACGTCCACTTGCCGGCCCAGCAAAGTGTATCCCTTCAAGATGCGCGCATCTCGGTTTGGTGGACGGATTTCGCTGTCCTCCAGCCGGTGTGGCGGCCGTGCAGGGTTGTGCACCCAGCTCTTGCCGTTTCGGTAGGAAAGGCCTCCGATGCCGTCGAACCCGGATCCCCGCTCGACCGCGCGCAGCAATTCACGGAAGGTGACTTCCCCCTCGCTGCGCACCAGAAAGTCGACGCCCATATCCTCGTAAGCTTCTGGGGCAAGGCTGGGATCGTACCCGCCGACCACGATCTTCACTCCCGGCCGAAGCGCACGCACGAGTTCGATAATGCGACCAGCCGTGCGGCGTTGAAACGTCATAACGGAGAGTCCGACCACCTCCGGGTCCAGCTCGCGGACCAGCCGCGTGACCGTTTCACGAACCTGGCGATGAACCAGGATCAAGTCAGCCACGGCCACGCGGTGATGCGGATCGACGTTTCCCGCTAGCGACGTCAGCGCGCCATTGGGCATGCGGATCGCGACCGGTGGCATGTGTTCGAAGGAATCCGGCATGGAAAGCAACAGGACGTTCATGTGCACCTGTCCTTGCCGCCTCGCAGTGATCCCGCAGGCGCGGGTAGAACCCCTGTGGCGAAGCGAATGGTCGTAATTGTACCGCAGAATCCGGTCCCAAGTGCCGAACCGGAGGGCGGATGGTTTACGCATGCGGTCCATCGCCGCTCCGGGCCTTCGCCTAAGCCAAGTCCTGCTATTTGTGCTCTTCCGCCGTTCCCGGGCGGGCCAGAACCTGCACCACAATCCCTGAAGCCTCACCCTTCATGTGGTAGACGTGCTCGGTCGCCTTTACGAAGTCCGGCGGCTTGGCGTCGGGAATGTTGACGAAGGTCTGCGGGTTGCGGTCAGTAAGCGGGAACCAGGAACTCTGAATCTGCACCATGATGCGGTGGCCGCGGCGGAAAGTGTGGTTGACGTCCGGCATGTTGAAGTCGATCTCCTCGACCTTGCCGGGAGTGAAGGCCTCCGGCTTTTCGAAACTGTGGCGAAACTTTCCGCGGAAAGGCTCACCCCGCACCAGTTGCTGGTATCCACCCATGGTGAAAACCGGCGGAGGCACGTCGGTTCGAGGCTTGCGTTTGTCCTCGCGCCTGCGCTTATTCAACTTGCTGTCGGGATAGTCGGTGGGATACACGTCGATCAGCTTCACATCCCAATCGGAATCGGAGCCGGTCGTCGAAACGAAAAGGCGCGGGGAGACCGGGCCGGCAACGGTCAGGTCCTCCTGCAACACCGTAGTTTCATAGACCAGGACATCGGTTCTGCTGGCCGCGAAGCGCTGATCGGAGACCATGTATTCCTGGGGAACTTCCTCGTCAAGGTAGTTCACGAAGGGCACGGGTTTAGCCGGGTCGCTGACGTATTCATCGTATTCGGGCGCGTCGGAAGCCGGAGGGTCGAACGAAAGTCCGCCACCTGCCCGGAAATAGAGGGTCTTTGCCTCAGCGTCTTTCGGAGGCCATGCGGAATAGCGTCTCCAAACGTTGGTACCGGTCTCGAACACGTAGGCTTTCGGAAGTTTGGCGTCGCCGTTGCCTTTGAGGTACTGCTCGAAAAATGGGAACAGGATGTTTTTCCTGTAGTAGTCGCCGGTATTAGAGGCGAACTCGACCCGCCCCAGGTGCTCGCCGTCGTACCGTCCCCAGCCGCCGTGCACCCAAGGACCGACCACCAGCGCGTTAAAGATCCCCGAGTTGTTCTTGCCGATGGCGTGGAACGTGCTGAACGGACCTTGCAGATCTTCGGCGTCGAACCATCCTCCAACAGTGAGAACCGCGCAGTGAATGTTCTTCATGTGCGGCGCCAGGTTGCGCGCCTTCCAGTAATCGTCGTAGGTGTCGTGGTGCACCTGGTCGTCCCACAGCGCGCTCTTGCTTTCAAGATATTTCGCGAGATTGGAGAGCGGCCCCGCGTTCAGATAGAACTCGTAGCCGTCCTTGGTTCCGTAATCGAAGGGGACGAAAGTCTTCGGCGGCAGCTGCGGATTATCCTGCGGCTTGAACGAACTATAGAAGCCGAAGTTGGCGGCCAGCATGAACGCGCCCCCATGGTAGGCGTCGTCCCCCATAAAAAGATCGGTCATGGGAGCCTGCGGCGAAGCCGCCTTGAGCGCCGGGTGCGAATCGATGATGCTGGCCGAGGTGAAGAATCCGGGATAGGAAATGCCCCAGATGCCTGCATTTCCATTGTTGTTGGGCACGTTCTTCAGCAGCCAGTCGATGGTGTCATAGAGATCGCTGGCGTCGTCCACGTCCTGCTTGGATTTCTTGTTGTCGATGTGCGGGCGCATCTCGATGAATGTACCTTCCGACATGTAACGGCCGCGAACATCCTGAAAGACGAAGATGTATCCCGCCTTGTCGAAGTCGGGCGAGGGGCCGAGCTGCTTGCGGTACAGATCCACGCCATACGGGCCCACGCTGTAGGGAGTTCGGTTGATAAGAAATGGACAAGCGCGCGAGGAATCCTTGGGAAGGTACACCGAGGTGAAAAGATGCACGCCGTCGCGCATCGGGATTCGGTACTCATACTTCGTGTAGTGCTCCTTGACGTCGGACTCCGGCGTCGCAGGCTTGCTCTCGGCGGCAAGATTGACCGTGAACGCCAGTGTGGCGAGGATCAGGGGTGCCAGACTGCGACGCATATGTGCTCCTTGGTTAACGAAAGAAACGAATAGGCAAGCTATCTTTAGAGGCAGAGGGCAGTCAAGCTGCATTGTGTCCGTGCGCGTTACAATAGATGTTTCGCCACGGAACGCGATCCGGCCTGTATTCAAGCGGAGCAGCTGAGGGATGCATGTTCGAAGTCACGGTTGACGATACCTTTGCCGCAGGGCATTACCTGCGCAACTATAAGGGCAAGTGCGAGAATCCGCACGGGCATAACTACAAGATCCGGGTCACCCTGGCAGGGGCCGAGCTCGACAAGGCCGGGCTGCTGCTCGATTTTAAGGACCTGCGCGAGGTAATAAAGCACGTCATCGAGCGCCTCGATCACCAGATGATCAACGACATTGAGCCGTTTACCCTGATCAACCCCTCGGCCGAGAACCTAGCCAAGTATTTTTATGACGAGTCGAACACTCGGTTGAAGAGCGTGACGAACGGCCGCGTGCGAGTGAAGAACGTCACAGTGTTTGAGACGGACACGACTACCGCGACTTATTCAGAGTCCTAGTCTCGCCGGCGCTATTCACCAATGCAGATCACCGAAATCTACAAGTCGCTGCAGGGTGAATCGACGCATGCGGGGTTGCCCTGCGTTTTTGTGCGCCTCACAGGATGTAACTTGCGCTGCTCCTGGTGCGACAGCGAGTATACCTTCCAGGGTGGGCACAAGATGACTTCGGAAGAAGTATGGAACGAAGTGAAACGGCTCAGTCCGAACGGCGGGTTGGTGGAGATTACCGGCGGCGAGCCCATGCTGCAGGAGCGCGAACTGCTGCCGCTCATGCGGCAGTTGCTGGAAGCCGGCTATCAAGTGTTGCTCGAGACCAGCGGCGAACGGCCACTGGAGCGGGTTCCCGCAGAAGTCATGAAAATCGTGGACGTCAAGTGTCCAAATTCCGGCGAGGCCGACACATTTCACGCCGAGAATCTGGAAACTCTTACGCCGCACGATGAAGTCAAGTTTGTGCTGAGCGGGCGCGCGGATTATGAATTTGCCCGCGAATTCACCCGCCGGCACCGTCTCGCAGAGCGCGTTAATGCTGTGCTGTTCTCCCCGGCCTTTCGCAAGAACGCCGCCGGGGAGCGGGACAGTTCTCATTGTTTACTGGACCCCCAGGAATTAGCCGAATGGATGCTCGCCGATGACGTTCCAGCACGCCTGGGATTGCAACTACACAAGTTCATCTGGGACCCTGCGGTGAAGGGGGTTTAGGAGATCAGTAGCGTGACCCGGTCAGCCAAGCGCGTTGTCGTTCTGCTCAGCGGAGGGATGGATTCGTCCGTTTGCGCAGCGCTGGCGGCCCGCGATTATGCCGCCGCAGCTTTGCATGTGAGCTATGGTCAGCGCACCGAAGACCGCGAGCGGCAATCTTTCCTGGCAATTTGTCAGCGCCTGGACATTCCGGACAAACTCGTGGTGCGCAACGAAGCTCTGCGCGCCATCGGAGGTTCGGCGCTCACCGATGAAAACATCGCCGTGCCAACCTCGCAGGCTATTGGCCACGACATCCCCGTGACCTATGTGCCCTTTCGCAACGCACACTTCCTGGCCGTCGCGGTGAGCTGGGCCGAGGTGCTGGGAGCCGAGAAAGTCTATATCGGCGCCGTGGAACAGGACAGTTCCGGCTATCCCGATTGCCGTCCGGCGTATTACGAGGCGTTCAACCGCGTGATCAAAGCAGGGACGAAAGCGGGAATCATCGAAATTGTCACTCCGCTCATCCACCTGCGCAAAGCCGAAATTGTGCGCCTGGGCCTTGAATTGGGCGCGCCATTCGATTTAACTTGGTCATGCTACAGCCGCCAAGATCAGGCGTGCGGCGTCTGTGACAGCTGCGTATTGCGGCTACGGGCATTTGCGGCTGTGGGAGCCACTGATCCGATTCCGTATGCGGAGAAAGAGATCGTTGAATTGTGATGGTTGATCGAAAACGCGAAGCCGGTCAACCGGCTTCAAGCAACCATCAACAATCATCATGCAGAAATTTGAAGTTGCGCCGGGAGGCCAAGATGAAGAAGCATTTTGCGGTGTTGTTTTTCGTTCTCTTAATGCTAGGACTGTGTGTGCCTCCAGGTTTTACCCAGGCTTCGGGAACCGTCAAGGGACTGTGCAAGGACACCGATGGCAAGCCCATCGCCGATGGAGTGGTGGTATACGCCAACCAGGACAATGGCCAGAAATATACCCTCAAGACCAACAAGAAGGGCGAGTATTTCTCCCTGGGTGTTGCGGCAGGCAGCTATAACGTCACGCTCTACCGGAGTGCCGACGACGCCAAGGCCAGCAAAGAAATTTTTCACTTCAATAAATTTCAGGTCACGCTGGACGAGAACACCCTCGACTTCGACATGCAGAAGGAGCAGCAGAAAGCTGCTCAAGGCGTGGGTCTGACTCCGGAACAACTCAAAGCGAAGCAAGAGGCCGAAGAGAAAGTAAAGAAGGAAAACAGCACCATTAAGACCCTGAACGAAAAGATCGTTGCGGCCGGCACCTCGATGAAGGCTGGAGACTACGATAGCGCCATTGCCACCTTAACCGAAGCCTTGCAAGTGGATACGACTCACGATGTCATCTGGGCGCAACTTGCCGATGCCTACCGCGGGTCGGCGTTAAAGCAGACTGATCCGGCGGAGAAGTCGAAACGCCTGCAGGAGGCTTCCGCCGACTACCAGAAGGCAATCGATATCAAGCAGAAGGCCATGGAAACGAAAAAGGATCCCGACGATAACAAGCGTTTGGCGGCGTATTACAACAACCTCGGAGAGGCTGCCAGCAAGTCCGGCAAGATCGACGACGCCGTGAAGGCTTATACCCAGGCGGCGCAGATCAATCCCGAAGGTGCCGCAGGGTATTACTACAATGTCGGTGCAGTACTCACCAACGCGGGCAAGGTCGATGACGCCATCGCGGCCTTCGACAAATGTATCGCGGTCGATCCCAATAAGGCAGACGCCTACTACCAAAAGGGCGTGAACTTAATCGGCAAGGCCACTCTGCAAGGCGACAAAATGGTTGCGCCCCAGGGCACTGCTGAGGCTTTCCAGAAATACCTTGAGCTTCAGCCCACCGGACCCTACGCCGACGTGGCCAAGCAAATGCTAGCCAGCATCGGGGCTCCCGTGGAAACCGGTTTCGGCAAAAAGAAGGCTGCGGCGGCTAAGAAGTAAGTATCCCCAACCAGCCTGAAATGAGCTAGATGAGGGCGGCCTCCAGGCTGCCCTTTTTCTGTCCTGCCTGCCCGCCTCCACGTTACTAAGGACTATGTCCTACCTGTCCTTACGTTTCGTCCGCTGGCACGGTAAAGTGTAGGTATTAGGCTAACTCCGGTTGGTCCGGTTCTCCCCTCTGTGGTGCGCGCAATTCCCTAAGAACGAAGCACAACTTAGTGCGAGGATGGAATGTCAGCACCTGGCATCGCCGCAATTTCAGTTTCGTTGGAAGGCTATTCCGGCAGCGGCAAAGTGGCTACGCCCGCTTTGCTGGGCGCCATGCTGCGCGCCGCCGAAAAGATCAGCGATCTGATCTTTTCTCCCGGACGGCCTCCGCAAGTGCAGGTTTACGGCCAGCTCATTGCGGTACAGGTACAGGGACTCACAACCCTTACTCCCGACGACACCCGCCACATCGCCGCCGATCTGATCGGCGATAACAAACAGGCGGTCTCAACTCTGCGCGAACACGGATCGTGCGACATATCTTACGGCTTGCCCGGCGTGGCCCGGTTCCGCGTCAACATCTTCATCCAGCGCGGCAGTTGCGCGGTCGTGATGCGGGTAATTCCCACCGCCATCCCTGATTTTGCTTCCCTCCGTCTGCCTTCGCATCTGGCCGATGTGGCCAAGCTGCGCGACGGAATCGTCCTCGTAACCGGTCCCGCCGGATCGGGCAAGTCTTCCACTCTGGCCGTGCTGCTCGACTGCATCAATCGCGAGAAGAATTACCACATCATCACCATTGAAGATCCCATCGAGTTCCTGCACAACCACAAAAGCTCCACCATTCATCAGCGCGAACTGCATAGCGACACCCCCAGCTTCTTTCACGCCCTGCGCTCCGCGCTACGGCAGGCGCCCAAGGTCATCCTGGTGGGTGAGATGCGCGACCGCGAAACCATCGAGAGCGTCCTCGAAGCCGCCGAGACCGGCCACCTGGTGCTCTCCAGCCTGAACACCATGGACGCGCCCAAAACTGTAGACCGCATCGTTAGTTCGTTCGCGCCCGCGGAACAGCAAAGTGCGAGAGACCGATTCGCCAAAACATTTCGCTACATCATCTGCCAACGTCTCTTGCCCAAGACCGATCGCAGCGGCCGCGTCCCGGTCGCCGAAATCCTGAAAGCCAACGCGCGCACCCGCGAATGTATCGAAAAGGGCGATCGCGACGGTAAGACCCTGTTAGACGCCATGAAGGCAGGCTCGTCCGAGGGCATGCAACACTTCGATGGCGAAATCGCCCAACTCGTCCGCGACCGCGTAGTTGACCTCGAAATCGGCCTCTCCTACGCCAGCAATCCCACGGTCCTGGGCCAGGAACTGGCCAGATAACACGCGGCTTCTTACCCCACTCGTGTCAGGGGTGGGGGGTGGCGAGCAACGCCGCGGGCGGCGGGGACTGCTCAGCGAACCGGTCAATGAGTGTAATCGCCTGGTTACGTCCGTGTGGATTTGCTAACACTGGGGAATTACGCATCCTGCGAAGCGTTTTAACCTTTCTTAACTCCTGCTGCTTTTCGAGCTTCATCTCAATGGTCTCGTGGTCGTTTTCCGTGAGGGTCAATATTTGTGGCTCTGATTTGTACGGGGTGGCTTCCGAGGAGACCACGGGTTTCGCCGTTAGCGTGTACTTGCCAGGGGCTATGTTTGCGAGAGAGAAGTGGCCGAATTGATCTGTAGTGGTGCGCTGGATGCGGAGATGGTTGTAGGGCGTTAGGGGAACGGGGGCAAGCCGAACTCTTGCTCCGATGATGGGACCGTCATCATCGCTGACAGAGCCCTCCAGTTGCGCACCCTCGGAACTGATGACCACGTCTAATTTCCCGGACGAGCTGCCGCTCTCCACTTGCACTCCTTTCTCCAAGACGTCATCGGAACCAAATCGTATCGATCTGACGTAGGCATCGTGCTCCAGTCCCCAAACAGACAAGGTATAGTTGCCATCGGGGACGGACTTCATTTCGAAGGTCCCATCCTTCTTTGGCTCGGCACGTCCGCCGGACGGAGCATCTTCGTCGACAGATATCAGCGTCAAATTGATCCGGTCGAGGGCTATGGAAGTTGCGCCGTCGACTTTGACCCTGCCTTGAATCGCCACGCCAGTTCCGAGAGTGATGGTGAGCGAGTCGATGTTGTCGCCAGCAACTTCAATCTTTTGCCGCGCGCGAGACTCGTAAACCCCCCAAGCTGCCCTCCACTCTCTGGAAAACGATCACATAGTAGCTACCCTCCGGTATGTTCTTGAGACGAAAACTCCCTTTGTCATCGGTAGTGTCCTGGCGGTCAAAGTCAACATCGCTGCCCTCGAAGGGAGTCAAACTGACGAACGCATGGGCCGACGGGCCGTTTGCCCCGATGACATGTCCAGCGATTTCGACAGTCTTCACCCGATGCATGACGACATTAGCTTGTGCTTCTTCGCCAGGTTTGATCGGGATTCCCTGCGCTTGAGAAATCTGAGCCACACCGGGGCAATACATCGAAGCATATTCGCTGCCAAGTAATTGACTGACCCAGAAGGTTTCTTCTACCGGGATGCGCCCGACGCGTGGTTGAGGGGAGTCCACCGTGCGGATGTAGTATTCGCCGGGCTTGAGACCGAAGATTCGATACTGGCCACGATCATCTGATTCAGCCGATGCTACCGGCTGCATCTGAGTTTTGTGGCGTCGGGGTAACTCATCTTCGTCTTCAGTCTCCTCTTCTGTGGGGCGACGGAGGGCAACAACCTGCACACGCTCCATGCCATCGCCGTCTTCATTGGTGATGCGCCCCGTGATCACGGCCGCAGCGATGAGGCGAAATAGAACGTCAGTGACTTTTTCCCCGGGATGCAACGAGAAGAGCGGCCAGGTATCGTTGTTTCCAGCCTTATAGTGCTGATCCACAAATCCCGAGTGCGCCGCGAAGAATTTATAGCGGCCCGGCGGGACGTCTTTGATCGTAAAACGTCCATCACCGTCGGCGCTGGTTGCATAGATCTCGTGATCCGTGCGGGAATGTTCTGGCATGAGAACGACGCGAGCGGATTTCAAGGGATTGCCGTCGGCAGTGGCCACAACCCGACCTGTGACCGTACAGAGGGCCGAGACTGAATCATCGCTGACCTTATTGGTGCGAGGGACAGCGCTTTGTGCCAGCAATGTAGCGGCTATAGCGACTACTGCGGATGCAAATACAAAGGGCCGCATCGGAACCTCTTGATGCTCCTCTGAGTGTGGCGATAGTCAAGTCAAGATTATAGCGCGCTGATGATTACGCGTTCCCGTAATTGTAGGGCGACAGAAGGGTTACACGGCTGTTGTAATATCCCCATTACACGCAATATAAAAGGCGCCCACTTTGCGGTAGGTTGTGATTGTTGGGACCACCACTTACCGAAAAGGAGCGCCGTTATGAACCAAGAAAAGTATATTGGCATGGACGTTCACCAGGCAACGAT
>JBAUVZ010000408.1:0-14792 GCA_049583505.1 Candidatus Sulfotelmatobacter sp. | reverse complement strand
GGCGGATATCTCCCGGCGCCCACCAAATGCCCCACACCGGCCGTGCCCAAATGGGGCCGGTCACCAGAACGATGGTGCAGAAAACCACGCCCACTTCAGCCGCGGTCACGGCGAGCACGTCGAGATCCTGCCAGGGGAAGAACTCTCCGATCACCTGATAAAGAGCGGCGATGATCAAAGCTGTGGTCGCGACTGCACTGGGATGCATCCCTGTGGGTAGCTGCTTGCTCACCTGCGGGATAAACGGGGCGATGAAGCCGAGGATTCCAATCGCAATTACGATCCATTTCGCGGCGCGTGCCGTCGACGGTTTCGCGTTGGCCAGGTATTGCACCGAAGCAAGGAAATTGATGAAAAATAGCAGAAAGGCCGTCCACGCCGAAGGCACGTGGTAGTAAATGATGCGGTAAACGTCGCCTTGGAGGGCATCCGTGGGCGTCGCGGCCCTCAGGGCCATGTACAAAGCGTAGGCGAGGACAAGCGCCGTCAGAACTGCCAGGATGGGGAAGGCCTTTTTCATTCCGCTTGCAACACCGTTTCAAACAAGGCGAGACAAGCAGTAGTAAACACCACATCGTAGGTGAGAAGCAATACGATGTAGAAGTGCGCGGAGTCTTCTCCCGTGAGAATGCTTGTGGTCGCCGCGACCATGCTTATCACCGCGGGAATGGAAACCGGAAATAGGAGCAGAGGCAGCATGAGTTCGCGGCTGCGCGTGCGCACCGACATCGAGGCAAAGAACGTGCCGTTCACCACCAGAGCCCAGGTTCCCAACAGCGCCACGGGAATCAACTGCCATGCCGGACCGAGGACACGCAGGTTGTAGAAGATTACGAATAACGGAGCCATCAGCGCTTCCAGCAGGCTTACCAGAACAAAGTTGCCCAGCGCCTTAGCCAGGAACAATGCATTGGCCGGAGCCGGAGACACGCGGTAGGCATCGAGCACCTGGTTGCGCAGCTCCCGCGCCCAGGTCTGGTTGAGGGCAACCACCGCGGCAAACAAAAACGCCACCCAAATCAGTCCGCCGACAATGTGGCGTGATTCTTCTGCAAGAGGGTCGAAGGAAAACACGAAGATCACCACGACCAGCAGAGAGAAAAACAGCATGGCGTTCAGCGCATCCTTGGAGCGCCATTCCAGGCGGATGTCTTTGGTCAGCGTCGCGAGCGTGATCGACCAGAACGATCTCATGGTTCCACCGCTGGGGTAAGGTCGGGGGCGAGATGATCAGTGCGGTCAACGATCTGCCCGGCTCGCATCCACACAAATTCGTCGGCCACGCCTTCCAGAAGACCGGCCTGGTGCGTGACTACAAAAATGGTTTTGCCTGCGTCGCGCGTGCCCTTCAGCAAGCCAACCATCTCCCGCGCCGAATGCACATCCACGTTGGAAAACGGCTCATCCAGCAACAGTATCTGGGGATCATGCAGAATGGCCCGCGCCAACGACATGCGCTGCCGCATGCCCTGCGAGTACTTCCCCACTAGTCGCGACAACTCAGGATCAAGCCCCACGGAGCGAATCACCTGCTGGCACCGTCCGTCGCCAGCAATGTCATAGAGGCGGGCAAAGTAGCGCAGGTTCTCCAGGCCGCTCATCTCGTCGTACAGCAGAGACGGGTGAGCCATGTAGCCGATCTCGCGGCTGGCATCGTGCGGGCTCTTGCCCAGGATGGAAACCGTCCCGCGCGTAGGATGACTTAGTCCTGCCAGCGCGCGCAACAGCGTAGTCTTCCCGGCTCCATTGTCACCGAGAATCACATGGAGTTTGCAGGCATCAAACTCCGCGTTCACCCCGCGCAACGCGGCGAACCGGCCGAACTGCTTGACTAGTTCGCTGACGGTGATGATTCTGGCGGCCGGGATTTCGGGGGCGCTTACAGTCATATTGGATCAAGTTGGAAGTTAAACGTAGAAGATAGCGAAAGCGTGCAGCGAAGTCGAGCACGCGTGGGCATTCGGTAATGTTGCCTTGGCATGGAGATGTCAGATGGTTCAGGCTAGGCGCCAGACTTTATACGAAGGGGAAAAGTGACCACTCCGTGCGCTGATCGCAAGAGGTCGCAGCAAAGTCGCGCCGTATCCGGATATTACTGCCCGGAGTTTCGTTGATGCTTGCGCAACTGGATATCGATCCCAAACATCGGCCCAAGAACATTGATGCCAGTGTTCCGAACCTGTGGTTCGGACAAGTCCAGATTTGAAATATGCATCCAGTTCAGACCGGCCGAAATCGCATAGCGCGGATTGAAGTTGTATCGGACTCCGCTGCCCAGGTTGGCAGTAAACGTGAAGTCCTGCCCTTGCGCCCATAATACATGATACGGGGCCGGGGCCTTCGCGTTAATGTCCCCGAGGCCGAGGCGTAGATCAAAGTAGGGCGCGACTCTCCGGTTACGCGGGACAAAATTGCGTCGAATACCCATGATGTAAGCGAAATACCGTGTCTCAGCTCCCCTCGGAATGGCGACCACCGCTCCGCTAACCGTAAGATCCCAATTGCCGCGTAGAATCCAAGGACCTCCTATGTCGCCCATCTGCCATCGCAGCGAACCAATGATGGGCACCAGCGTGTAATGAAGTGGGTATAACTGGTAGGCATCGCCCGTGAGAAAGTCGAAAGGAAAAGGGATATTGATGGGAAGCCATCCTCCGTCCAAGGAGAATTCGAGCTTGTTCTTGTAATAGATGTCTCGGCTGAAGTCAGGAGATTTGGAGCTCCGTAATCGTTCCTCCGCCGGTTGGTTCTTTGAATCTTCTCCAGGCTCGCTTCCCAGCGTTGCCGGTGACGCCTGTCCGCAGTTGGGGTTCCCCTCCTTGGCACAAGCTACGGTGCCGCCGTTGGGCGGGCACGCATTGGAGCCTGCGCCATAACACTTGCTGTCCGGTGTGCCCCCCCCGATATTATCGGGGCTGAACTCCACCAGATCGCAGTTGCCCGCATTCTGATTGTGGTAGGTACTCTGATACGGGTTGCCGCTGGATATCGAATCGAAGGTAAGGTTCGCCGGGTGGTAGCCGCACTGCTGGGCGCTCGCAAGAGGAGCGAGAACTGCAAGACTAACTGCAAGACTAGCAAAGAGCAGGGCTGACGGGAGGATGATCTCGCGGCGTTCTTTGTTCATGAGCGTAAACGCAAAGCAGGCCTTTCCGTCCATAGTGGCGTCATACGCGGTCCAAACATGATCAGCTAATCCCTGCGTCCATCACGGGCGTTGCGCACAGCCTGGTCAACGCTAAATATGAAAAGAGCCCCGCGGGCCTGGGTACCGGGTTCCACCTGCATCATGTTTTTCCGGGTTGGTTGGAGGGTATACCGTTAGCGGGAGTACCGGGCTGCTGCGGCGCATACTTTGAGGCACATTTGGCCTGCAGTGCCTTGGCGTGAAAGACGCCATCGCGCCCAAAGCTGCCATCGGCGAGCGCCTGAGAGTCGTCCTTGAAAGTATCGGGAGGCGCCTCCGTTCCAGTGTAATCCACTGAGAGCAACTGATCCTGTTCCACCAGCACAAACTGAACATGGGTTCCGGTGCGCTTGATCGAGCCCGGCTGCACGTTTCCCGCGACCCGTAGGCGCTTGGAGTAGGCGCTGTTCCCCATCTTGTGCAGTTCGCTAATGGTGACATAGTAGCTTTTGCTGTCCTGGACCCCGGTATAACCGAGATAACCAAGCAGGAAAAGAATCAATAGCGTGGCCGCGCCGAATTTGAGATACGTCTTGCCTTGGCTGGACATAAGCAACCACCTTACCGGAGGAACCTGCTGTTCACCCCAGACTGTACGCGAGGCCACCGCCAGAAATCAAGATTCTAGCGTGATGCTCCGGCTGGGCTTGGCTGGCGCCAGCTTCGGCCGTTCAAGCCTGCTGCCTCGCCCTCGGTGTGAGCACGTCGAGCACGCCGAACCAGAAGGCCGCCTCGTTCTCGGTTCGGGCACCTCGGTAGTTGTGCCAGGCCTCGACGCGTGCTTGTGCAACGTCGTCGTCACAGATCGTGATGAGTACTTGGGCCTCGTTTACCGGGATCGGCAGCCGCATGGGCGAAAGTGTGGACATTCGTTGCCTGCTTTACATTCCCTTGAAGACGAACCTGATCTCTTTGGTCTCATTTGCGCCAATCTTGATCGCCTGGGTGGACGTGCCCAGTTTCTCGTGCCAGGCTTGGATGGCGTAGGTGCCGCGCGGCGGATTACTAGATCAAAGCGGCCCACTCACCGATCAAATCCGCCAGGGGTTATTCGCTTGAGATGAGTGGAGCGTACGCGACCCGTAACCAGCGATTGTCATCGCGCCGTAAATCGCTTGTCATTTCTTCGTCTTCTCACCGCCACGCACGGATCATCCGAAAGAACCCTCACCTGACAATTTCCGAGTACGTTCCAAGGCCGGAAGTGGACGCTGATTTTCTTCTTGACTTACTGTACTAGTCGTATAGTACACTGAAACACATGGGACGCACTTCCGCCAACGCTCAGGGTTTCCAGCTCAAACTGGACCTCCGTAGCGGGGTTCCCGTCTATCGCCAGATCATCGACAAGGTTCGGGCCGGCATCGCCGCGGGAACGCTCGCCGCCGGCGATCAACTTCCCACCGTGCGGCAACTGGCGGTCGACCTGGCCATCAATCCGAATACGGTTCTGCGGGCTTACCGCGAACTCGAGCTGGGCGGCACGCTCGAAACCCATCAGGGAACCGGGACGTTCATCAGCAATAAGAAGATTGTCAGGAACAGCACGGAGCGCGAGCGGCAGCTCTCCCAACTGGCAGGTGAATTCGCGGCCCGTGCTGGCGCCGCCGGGTTCACCGTTGAGGAATTGCTGGAGTGTTTGAGCGGGTTATTGCCTCATCAGGGACAAAGGAGATAGAAGCCATGACGAAAATCGAAATTGGTCAGATCAGCGGCATCGGAAGATCACTGTTTGTCATCTGTCTGTTGGCGGGCGCAGTCGTCACCGCCGCCACTCGTTATCCGGCTGGGATTATTGCCGGCGCCGTGCTCGGCGTCTATCTCCTGTTCGCCATCAAGGTCGTGCAGCAGTGGGAGAAGGTCGCGGTTCTGCGGCTGGGGCGCTATGTCGGCCTGCGCGGGCCCGGACTCTTCCACATCGTCCCCATAGTGGAGACATTGAGTCCCTACGTGGACCAGCGCGTCCGCGTGGCCAGCGTTTCCGCGGAATCGACCCTTACCCGCGACACCGTTCCGGTCAATGTGGATGCCATCGTGTTCTGGCTGGTGTGGAACGCGGAGAAATCCATTTTGGAGGTGGAGAACTTCATCGAGGCCATCAACATGAGCGCCCAGACGGCGCTCCGGGAGTCGATTGGTCGTCATGAGCTGGCGCAGATGATTACCGAGCGCGAAACCCTCGGCCGTGAACTGCAGCGCATTCTCGATGAGAAAACAAACCCGTGGGGCATTACCGTGCAGTCGGTCGAGATCCGCGACGTGAGAATACCGCAGGGGCTGGAAGATGCCATGTCGCGGCAGGCTCAAGCCGAGCGCGAGCGTCAGGCGCGAATCATTCTGGGCCAGGCGGAAACCGAAATCTCCAACAGCTTCGTGCAGGCCGCCGCAGCCTACAAGGAAAACCCCGTGGCCTTGCATCTGCGCGCCATGAACATGCTCTACGAGGCGATCAAGGAAAAAGGCTCGATGGTGATTGTGCCCTCGTCAGCCGTAGAAACGATGGGGCTGGGCGGAACGCTTGCGACCGCGTCGCTCGGTGGCGCGAAAGCGCAGTGAACAATGAACAAATAACGGCCGGAAACGGCTACAAGAGGAGTAACAAACATGACTCGGCTTAAGGCAAGTAATCTCGGAAGACTGAAGAACAGAATGGGGAGCGTGGCGTTGCTGGCAGTTGTGGCAACGATGTCTGCGGCACCGCGGAGCAGCGCACAGGTGATGCAGAAAGGGATCAGCGTAGAGTTGGCCCGCACCAGCAGCGCAGTGCCAGTGCCGGATGCGGACAACCAAGACGCATTGATTATCGCTGTGACCGACGGCGGAGGACTCTATTTCGGAATCGATCCGGTCACGCCCGATACGCTTGCGGAAAAGCTTAAGGCTCGCCTGTCTCATCACCCTCAGACTCTTTACATCAAGGCGGATGCCAGGGCGCCTTACGCGAGCGTCATGAAGGTCTTGGATGCGGCGCATACTGCCGGTGTTGGGGGTGTAACGTTGCTAACGACTCAACCAAAGACGACGCAAGTGGGAACGGTAATATTCCCGGAAGGTATTGAAATGGAGTTGGCTCGGCGCTCGCCTCCGGCAGTGAAGTGAAACAGGAGCGAACGCCGCTCTCCTAGCCAGGAGTGTAGGCGTATCAATAGCGGAGGGACTTATGACCGATGCGCATTCTGTGCCGAGTCCAGCGGATGGGCACGGCTATCGCTGGCTGTCGGCGGCGGTCTCGCTGTTAGTGGGCGCAGCGTTCTTCGGCCTATGGTTCTGGTTGCTGCCGCAATGGCTCGGCTTCAGCGTAGAGATGGCGGGCGCGGCGCGGTGGCGATGGTTGGCCGCGGTTCCTTCCGTGCTGGGATTTGCTGTCGCCCTGCGCTGCGTCTGGGACTTCGGATGGACGGGACGCGGCACGCCCGCCCCGATCGCGCCGCCGCAACGATTGGTCGTAGTGGGGTTCTACCGCTACGTGCGCAACCCCATGTACCTGGGCTTCGCCGCAGGATGGATTGGTTTGTGGACAATTTTCGGGCATCCCAACCCAGCGGTGATTGCCGCCGTAGCAGCGGTTGCCGTCGGCGTACATCTGTTCGTCGTTTTTTACGAAGAGCCGACGCTACGTGGGAAGTTCGGCGAAGCGTACGAAGAATATCGCCGCAATGTGCGCCGCTGGTGGCCGCGGCTGCGGGGATGGAATCAGCCGCGATGATTCATTTCGGGGGCTGGGGCGTCCCAAGCGGCATCATCTTTTTGAATCCCGTCATCTTTTGCATTTCGTTCGGGTCGTAGAAGAAAGGGCTGTAATCGCGATCGGAGATTTTTTCAGGATTGGCCTGATCCGCTATTGAATCTCCTCCCATGATTGCCGCTCTGCGTCGCATCTCTGCAATGTAATCTTTGTCGAGGAAGACCTCGGCAGGTAGTGGTTCTTTCAGCAACAAATCCCGCGGACCGAGGTAGAGATAAGCGTCCACCATTTTTGAGGCGGGAACATCGCCAGAGTCTACGGGAGACTCGGTCCGCTTGCCATCTTTTCTAACCCTGAAGAAGATGACCCCACTCGCGAGGGTATGAGTCTTGTCCAACAGATCTGCCAGCCAGGTACCCGGCAGGTCTTGCGCAAGCGACGGAATGGGCCAGGAGGCCATCCGCGATTCGAATTCGTCGTTGTACTTCGTCAGGGGCGAGTCGTTGCCAAAGCCGGTGTGGTCCGAGATCACGAACGTCACTCCCGGATAGTTCTTCTCATAGGTCTCCACCGCCGATGAGACCAACATTGGCGCGTTTTCACCGTGACTGGGATAAAGATGCAGCGTGCCGAAAAGAATAAGCGCTTTGCGGTGCTTCGAGAGCACTTCCTTCTCCATCATGGACGCGATCACAGGATCGCGCATCAAGAATTGCCCGCGCCCGAAGTCTGCAGCGGTCTTCATTTTGCTCCAATCGATCGGAGGATCGGCCGCCACCATGCGAAATTTCTTTTCCGGCGGAAGCTTCTGATTGATTCTTCGGACCAACGGAAAAAGCTCCTCATAAAACGCCGATACGCCGCACATCGGCTGCGTCGTGTTGCGCCAAACCTGCCGTGCTTCGTCCAGCGGGACATTGTCGCCCGCAATGTACCGGTCGAGGATAGGCTGGTACAGCGAATTGCCGCATTCCACGACAATGTCGTTGATCTTGCTCGGAAGCTCAGGGCTTCGGATGAGATTGAGAATGAAATCGTCGAGGTCCTGACTACCATGTGCCGCGCCCATGCCGACGACTTCGTATTTGTCAAAAGCAGCGAGAATCGCCTTGGCTCCATCCTGTGGCTTGGGATTGCTCCCCGTGAGAGTCGGACGCTGCACCTCGACCGTTTCCTGTCCGGGTCCCGGGATGGCCTCTTGCGTCGAGGCAGATTCGCAGTAAACCAGCGTGGCCATCAAGACAAACAGAAAACGCCTCGCATGCTGGGAGCGCTTCATCGGTTGCCCCTCCTGACCTGCATTCGCAAAGTATTGTATTGGCGAATCCCGGCCGTTTTCCGCGCGCTGCGATCACCAGACGTGGCAGGCGTTCTCCGCCACCATGGGCTGTCCGGCTTTGCAGCCCCAAGCCTGCTGGAACTCCGTCATGTTTTGCACCACGCCGTCGACCCGGTATTTGCCTGGCGAGTGGGGATCGGTGAGTACCCACATGCGGGCCGCCTCCGGACGCCGCTTTTCACACCACACCCGCGCGAATCCCAGGAAGAAGCGCTGCTCAGGCGTGTAGCCGTCGATTTTCTGACCTTCTTTTCCAGTCTTGTCGTCGGCGATCATGTGCTCGAGCGCCCGCAGGGCGATGCGAGCGCCACCGTTGTCAGCGGTGTTTTCGCCCAGCGTGAGGCGGCCGTTCAGCTTCTGGTCGTCGACGGCTACGAAATTCGAGTATTCGTTGGCCACGCAACTGACGCGCTTCTCGAATTCCTTGCCATCCTGTTCCGTCCACCAGTCGTGCAGGTTGCCTTGGGGATCAAACTTGCGCCCCTGATCGTCGAAGCCGTGGGTAAGCTCGTGACCAATGACCAGGCCGATGCCGCCAAAGTTGACCCCGTCATCCATGGTCCTGTCAAAGAACGGAGGCTGCAGGATGCCCGCGGGAAACACGATCTCATTGAACGAGCCGCTGTAATAGGCATTCACCGTTGGCGGAGTCATGCTCCACTCCTTGCGGTTGAGCGGCTTGTCAATCTTGGCGATCACGCGTTTCGCTTCGAATTCATTGGCGCGAGCTATGTTGCCCAGCAAATCGTCTGACTTTATCACCACCGAACCGTAGTCGCGGTACACATCGGGATAGCCAATCTTATTGCGAATCGCATCCAGCTTGACCTTGGCTTGCTTCTTGGTTTCGTCGCTCATCCAGGAGAGATCGTGAATGTCTTCCGCGAGGGATTTTTCGAGAGCGTCGACCATCTTGAGCATGCGCTGCCTGCCTTCGGCGCCGAAGGTTGCGTCCACGTATTTCTGCCCCAGCGCCTCGCCCAGCTCGCGATCGGTGAGGTTGACGCAGCGCTTCCAGCGCGCCTGAATTTCCTCTTGCCCCATGAGCTTCTGCTGAAGTTTAAAGTTGGCAGCGACGAATGGCTGCGAAAGCCACGGAGCCGCGGTGTTCAGTACATGCCAACTCACGTACGTCTTCAAGGCATCAAGCGACTCCGATTCGAGCACCCCATTCACCTGCCTGAAAAAGTCGGGATTCGTGACATTGAGCTGCGCAAAGTTCGGTGCACCGACCGCCGTGAAGTAACGATTCAGATAGAAGTTAGGCCCCAGCGAGGCCGCCCCATCCCGGCTCATCTTGTGGTCACGGTTTTTCGGGTCACGGCGCTTGGTTCGGTCCATCGAGTCGGCCGCAAGCAAGGTTTCGATCATCAGGACGGTTTGCGCCGAATGGGCCGCCTGTTGAGGCGTTTGTCCCGCCAGGGTAAACAACTGCGTGGCGTAATCGACCAGAAGCTGCCGCTTCTCGACTTTGTCGGGATCGTCTTTAATGTAGTAGTCGCGATCGGGCAGAGTTAGCCCTCCCTGGTCGATGTAGGCGATTACCTGGTCGGCATTGTGCAGATCGGGGGCTGAATTAAAACTGAACAATGACGTGCCGCCAACCAGACGCAAGTGTGCGACCTCGTCGATCAGGGCGCCCTTGTCTTGTGCCGCCGCAATGCGGTCGAGCTCTGGCCTCAGCGGGGCGATGCCTTTTGTGTCCGCGGCCTTCTCGTCCAAGCACGAGCCGTAGAGGTCGCCAATTCTCTGGTCGACTGCGTTGCGGCGTGCGCCTCCAGCGGCAGCCTTCTCCAGAATGCCGCGCTCGATGTCAAGATTGCGCTCGTGAAGTTCCTCGAAGCTGACCCATTCTGGCTGGTCGGGAGGAATCTCGGTGTTCTTGATCCAGTTCCCGCAGGCGTACTGGTAGAAATCCACGCAAGGATCGACACTCTTGTCGATGGTGTCAAGACTGAAGCCCGGAGCGGGTTTGGTCGAGGAAGAGGTTTGCGCAAAGCCGACACCAGCGCAGATCACTAGACAAAACAGCAAACGGAACCAGCGCATGACACGACCTCCTGGGCCCGATCTCTTAGAAACACGATCTCTTAGAAAATGGAACCGCCGATTTTATGCCTTCCTAGGTTCCGTGAACAAGTACGCTCATAGGAAAAATGAGAGTCCAAATGGTCAAAGCTCTTGCTCAGAAACCGCGGCGACGCTTCCCGATTCGACAAAACAACCTCTATCTCGTTGAAGACTGAGATTCCCCCACTTGGCGCAGAGCTTGCACGGTACGGTCTTGTACATCCCGAATCGCCCAGCCACCAAGCGGTCCGCCGCTCCCTCAGCCGGCCCTCGGATGACAATCCCGAGGAGGTTTCCGCTTGCGAACTGCCCGGTTGCTCACTCTCATGCTCTTCATCGTCGCCAATGCTGCGGCTCAAAATCACCTGCCCAACAAATTGCCCAACGAAGCGCACGATGACTCAAACCCAGCAGGCGGAAGCGGCTACGCTTCTGCCCTGCCGGTTTTCCTTCCCGACGCGCCCGCACCGCACCGAGTCATCGACAAAAAGTTCATCGCCGTCATGGGTACGCTCGGCGGCGCGGAGAGTCTGCGTTTTACCACGCGCCAGCTGGTGCTGGACCATGAGTTCGCCGCCGGTGCCCCCTGGGTCACCCGGGTTTCCTCGAATCAGCACCTGGTCGCCACCTACGCGGGGCTCTACGCCGCGGAATTGCTAGTGGCTTACGAACTCAAGAAGCCCCACTCCTGGCTGCCGGGCGACAAGGTCATCCGGAAACTCTGGTGGACTTATCCCGCAGCGATGGTTGCGATCCATATCAAGAACGGCGTGGGCAACACCCGCACGCAAGGCCCCGGGGGTTGTACTTCGGTGGAATGCGCAACCCAAGCGCAGTGACGTACCGCTCTCCCGGCGTGTCCGGGTATAATCGGGGCCAGTAGAATCCCGACGAAAGCTGGCTCCGAACATGACCCCGATGAACGGCAATTCCGGCAACGGCAGCAACGGCCACGGCGTCCCTAAGCCGCGCGCTGATTGGATTACCCGGCGCAAGCAGGACAACACCGATGGCAACTTCTCGCAGATGCACTACGCGCGTCAGGGTGTGATCACCGAGGAAATGGGTTACATTGCCCATCGCGAAAAGCTCACGCCTGAGTTGGTGCGTGACGAAGTGGCTCGCGGGCGCATGATCATTCCCGCCAACATCAATCATCCCGAACTGGAGCCGATGGCAATCGGCGTGGCCTCGCTGTGCAAGATCAATGCCAACATCGGCAACTCGGCAGTGACATCCGAAATCAATGAGGAACTGAAAAAACTGCACACCGCCGTGCACTACGGCGCCGACACGGTGATGGACCTCTCCACAGGCGGCAACATTCACGAAATTCGTGAAGCCATTCTGCGCCATTCCCCGGTTCCCATCGGCACGGTTCCGATTTACGAAGCGATCGCGCGCGTGAAGCGCGTCGAAGATTTGAATGCCGAAGTCATGCTCGAAGTAATCGAAGAGCAGGCTGCGCAAGGCGTGGACTACATGACCATCCACGCCGGCGTGCTGATCCAGTACTTGCCGCTGATCTCAAAGCGCATCACCGGAATCGTGAGCCGAGGCGGCGCCATCCTGGCCCAATGGATGGCTTACAACCACAAGCAGAATTTTCTCTACGAACGCTTCGAGGACATCTGCAAGATCCTCAAGAAGTATGACGTCAGCTTTTCCCTGGGCGACGGCCTGCGTCCCGGCTGCGTCGCTGATGCCAGCGACGAAGCCCAGTTCGCCGAACTAAAAACTCTGGGCGAGCTGACGAAAATCGCCTGGCAGCACGACGTGCAGGTGATGATCGAGGGCCCCGGCCACGTCTCCATGGACAAGATCAAAGAGCAGGTGGAGAAAGAAGTCGAGCTCTGCTACGAAGCGCCGTTCTACACGCTGGGTCCGCTGGTCACCGACATCGCGCCCGGCTACGACCACATCACGTCGGCAATCGGTGCAGCCATGATCGGATGGTACGGCGCGGCCATGCTGTGCTACGTCACGCCGAAAGAACATCTAGGTTTGCCGAACGAGAAAGACGTGAAAGACGGCATCATCGCCTACAAGATTTCTGCCCACGCCGCCGACATCGCCCGCGCACGCCCCGGCGCCCGCGACCGCGACGACGCCCTCAGCTACGCCCGCTACAAATTCGATTGGGAGAAGCAGTTCGCGCTCTCCCTCGACCCCGAAACCGCCCGCTCCATGCACGACGAAACCCTGCCCGACGACTTCTACAAGGAGGCAGCCTTCTGCTCCATGTGCGGCCCGAAATTCTGCTCGATGAATTATTCGTCGAAAGTGGATGAGTACAACAAGCAGGTTCACGGCATCGAGAAGAAGGATTATTCGGAGCTGGTGGAACGGCTGGTGTCGATTAAGTAAGTATCTGTTCGCGTGCGGACACGCTTCAGCCCATCGGCCCGATCAATAATCGGCGAGAACTTCTGTCGGGGCCTAGCCTCACGGTCGTCTTTAGCCTGCGCGACCGCGCAGGTTGAGGCGCCAGTAGTCTAATGAAAAAGGCGGATCATCCGCCGAAGCTCGGTCGGTCAGCTCTGCCATAAATTCCGTCCGAAGTTGTTCGGAGGGAATGTTCTCCAGATGCCGCCGCAGAATAATGTTACGCACAAACTCGTTGTACTGCCCCGCACTGTCGAGGATCGTGGGCGCCGCTTCAACCGAGGTCTCGACTTCGACGAACCCGGCGCGTAGAAGGGTCCGCGCAGCACTCTCTGCATTCTGAAAAAGCCAAGGCTCACGGAAGCCCGCGAAGAACGAAGCAAATTTCGGAGTCGCGGCCAGTTCGCCTGCACGTTCGCGCACGCAGAATACGTTCGGTCCGCCCCCACACTGGGCTTCCAGCCATCCTCCAGGAACCAGCGCCCGGCGCAGGTTGACAAACAATTGATCGTGGTCGAGTACCCAATGAAACGCCGCCGTGCTCACGATCCCGTCGAAGCTAGCCGCAAACGGCAGTCGCAACAGATCACAAAGGACCAGATTCGCACGACGCTTGAAATGTGCGAGATGCTCGCGTGCAGATCGCAACATGTTTTGCGAGAGGTCGATGCCGACTACCCGGCCACGGGGTAGAGCGTCAAGTAATTCGGCAGTTAGTCGCCCCGTACCGCATCCGGCATCGAGCACCGCCTCGTCTCCGCGCAGCCGCAACCGCGACAGGACCTTCTTCCCCAAACTGACGTGTGGTCCGGAGAGCCGGTGATAAGCGTCGGAATTCCACTCCCGCGAAGAAGATTGATTTTGCGTCAAGGTCACGGGCCTGAACAAGCGCTAGCTATTGAAGTCGGCCACGCCGTCCCACACCAGTTGCACAGCGATGGCAAGAATCAGAAACCCGAAAATCTTATTGATAGCTCCGACCGCATTGGGTCCCAACCGCCGCACCAGCGGCCCTCCCAACCAGAAGAAAAGAAAAACGGTCAGCGCAATCGCGGCGATGCCGATGACCATGCCCAAATACGACGCGGCGCTGTCCACGTTCGCCGCGAGCCCCATGATCACGCCGATGGCTCCCGGCCCCGACATCAGTGGCATGGCCAGCGGAGTAAGCGAGATGTCTTCCTTATCCTCGGCTTCATGACTTTCTTCCGGAGTAATGCGCGCATGAGAAGAAGTAACCATGCCCCAAGCGGTGTTGGCAACGATCAGTCCACCGGCAATCTTCAGCACAGGCAGCGAGATGCCGAAGAAATGCAGAACGAAGCGGCCAAAGAAAAGAAACGTAACCAGAATGACAAGCACCCAGAGCCCGGTCTTGAGCGCGGTATTCCGGCGTTCCTGGGGAGTCCAGGACGACGTCATGCTGAAGAAGATCGGAATTCCGCCGAAGGGATCTACGATGGGAAACAGCGCCAGAAACGTAGCCGCCGCCGAGTGCGGCAGCGTCCGCAGAAACTGCCCGAGAGCGTGAGTAGTGGGTGTCATGAATTCTACCGGTAACCCTCCAGCACCTTGGCTGCGCGCTCCAGCGCAGCCGTCAGCACCGCAATTTGCTGCCGCGCCCGCTCGGCGTCTCCCTTGTCGAGAGCCTCATTCACTCCCGGAATCACCACCGCGGCATACCCCGTATATTCACCCGGAGCATAGATCGCATGCCGAAACCAGGGACGGTGCGGCAGCCCCTCGGGCAACAGCAGAGCGCGCTCGGCGCCTCGCAGCGCCTGATTCAATCGCGCGGCATCTCGCGGTGGATTCTTCTGCTTCGCCGAGATCTTCGCCCCCGCGTCCTGAAAATGTTTTGCTGCCGCGATCACTGCATTCAGATCGACCCTATGCTCGCCGAATTTACTCTCAGCCTTTTTCTTGGCTCCATCAAGATAAACGGCAATCTCTTTTCCGTATTCTTCGTAGTCGTAGGGCAAAACGTCGGCATCGGCCATGCGCAATGCCTCCAGACCAAGGACCCTCGCCATCTGCTGCTCGTAAACGAAATCCGGATCGCCAAACTTCTTGAACCAGGCAAAATTATCGAACACCGAGTGGTACACACCGTACGGACCGGTGGA
>JBAUVZ010000407.1:0-11660 GCA_049583505.1 Candidatus Sulfotelmatobacter sp. | reverse complement strand
GAGGAGGCGTGTGCTAGTCAACGAATGACGCGTGGAAGCGGAACGCGCGGGAAAGTAGAGAGTACGCTCGGCGAATTCAGTGGATTTGCCGCAGAATTTGCAGGTTTGCTGGTAATTTTGTCGTAACGGTAATGTTTTCTTGCAGCTTCCCGGCGATGTTACTCACCTCTTGCGCTCGGTGAAGCTTTTCTTTATCTAGAACTTGTGAAGCTTTCCCCTTTAACAGACACTCTGGCCCGGAGATTGCCTTGTATAAAGGATGGAGCAGTCTGGCAGGAGGGTCTTGATCAGGAGGTGATCCTCCAATGTTCTCTGTTCGCGTCATTCTCTGGACGGCAGCAATGGCATATACCGGATTCATTCTGACCAACCAAGGGCTGCGACCCTTCAACAGCCTCTCAATCACAGAAGCACTCCCTCGGGGCTCTAGCAGGATTTTTCCTGGCTATCATGTTTACTCTCAGAGAGAAGCGGCGACAAAGACCCGCGTTCATCGGGCATTCCATCGCGCAAATCTTCCCGGACTGGGGCACATCCCGCGAAAACCGCGACTCACGTCCGTAGCTAAAGGGATGATCCCAACAGGCAGACTGAGTCGGGGCTGATCTGCATAATCAGTCGGCGTTGAATCAAATCACAGTTGACGCTGTCTGCGAGATGGTTCGGCCGATTTATTTGCCGATCACTTATTTGGCGGAAAGAAATGGCACCGCAGACGCCAACAGGGACGGTGCGTTCCACCACGACACGGGCGGATGAGGTGGAGCATACTTGGGACCGAGTGGGCGTTGGTTTGCGGAGGGACGATTCTGCGATGAAGGTGCTGTTGGTGGAGGACAGCAAGTTCCTGCGGGTGGCGACGGAGCGGACGCTGAGCCAGGCGGGATATGAAGTGGTGTGCGCCGGGGACGGGGAAGAAGCGTTGCGGCTGGCCCGGGCTCACATGCCCGCGCTGGTGCTGCTGGACATCATGCTGCCCAAGGTGAGCGGGCCGGATGTGTTGAAGGCTTTGAAACGGGATCCGGCGACGGCGGGGATTGCGGTGATGGTGCTGACCAGCCTGTCGCAAAAGAATGCGAAGGCGCTGGAAAAGGATGGAGCTGCCGGGTTCTTCGAGAAGTCTGATTTGATGCTGGGGTCGGGCCCGAGTTCGCTAGTGGCGGCGGTGGAGAAGATGTTGAAGAAGGTGAAGTGAAGTGCCGGTTGTTCCATTTTCTTAGACAACTCTCAGCCTGTAACCGAGCGGTGCGGACCCTTCTGTTTTTATCTGAATTCCAAATCTGCCGATAGAGCCAGTATCCAAGAAACTGGGGGGAAGGGCTATCGGGCAATGACCAAGATTCTGCTGGTCGAGGACAGCAAGTTTCTGCGGCTGGCTACGGAGCGGGCGCTGGCGCGGGCGGGCTATGAGATGAGCAGCGCGGTCGATGGCGAGGAAGCGTTGCGGGTGGCGCGGGAGAAATTGCCAGACTTGATTCTGCTGGATATGTTGCTGCCGAAGATGAGCGGTCCGGAGGTGCTCATGGCGCTGAAGAAAGACCCTTTGACCGTGGCGATTCCGGTGGTGGTGATGACAGGCCTGTCACAGAAAAACGCTGCGCGGCTGCACGAGGACGGAGCCTTCGGGTTCCTGGAAAAGTCTGAGCTCGAGTTGGACAAGGGATCGGAGAAACTATTGGCGGCGTTGCAGGAGATTCTCAAGAGACTTCCTGAAGCTGCCCGCAGCACGACGGCATAGGCCCCAGGAGCAGCTAGCCCAGGGGAGCTGGTTCCGACGATGGCGGGTCGCCGGTCATGCGACCGGAACCGCCAGGCTTTTTGGCTTCTATTGCTTTCTTTTTCCTTGACAAACCTCCTTAAACGAAAGTAAAACGAATCGTTCGTAATATACCGACCGCTGCGATCGCAGCGGGGGTCGATCTCAGGGAGAAAACTAAAAAATCCATCAGGAGGCTTTTCAATGACTAATCGCTTTCACCGGGGTGCGCAACTCGTGCTGAGGCGTGAGTTGATTCGCGCTCTGTTTCTCTTGCTGTCCAGTTGCTTCGCGCTTTGCCGTTGCGTGCCGGCACAAGTGTATTACGTTGCCAAGACGGGCAGCGACACGAATAGCGGCAGTGCGAGCGCGCCCTGGCTGACCATCGGACACGCGGCTCTGGAGGCACAGGCGGGCAGCACCGTCTATGTAGAAGCTGGAACTTATAGCGAGAGCGTGCTGTTCGCCAACTCGGGAACGGCCTCGGCTCCTATCGTCTTCAACGGACAGGGCGTTGCCATCGTGGACGGCACGAGCGTGGCTTGCTGCACTACGCCCAGCTTTGCTACCAGCAACGGCTTCCTGTGCTGCAATACGCAAGGATTGTTCACAATCGGCGCTACGAGCGGCGTGAGCTATCTGACTATTGAAGGGTTCACCATCCAAAACTACAAGACTGCGAAGAAGGCGGACGTTCCCGCTGGAATTCTGATTGCCGGCAGCGGGAGCGGGATCAACATACTGAACAACACAGTGAAGAACATCCAAACCACGGCGGGGAAGGATGGCAACGCCTACGGAATCGGAGTTTTCGGTACGAGCTCCACTCCGCTGAGCGTGACCGTCAGCGGCAACACAGTCACTGGTTGCCTGACCGGGGAGAGCGAGACGACTACCTATAACGGCAACGTGCAGAACTTTGTCGTGTCGAACAACACGATTTATGACAACGACAACATTGGCATGGACGCCATTGGTTTCGAGGAGGTCGGTCCAACGGGCTACGATCAGGCCAAGAACGGGGACGTCTATGGCAACCTCATCTACAACAACAGCGCCTTCAAAAACCCCGGGGAAGGTAATTCCTACGATGAGGATGGGCTGTACTGCGATGGCTGCACGGAGGTGACGTTTGAACGCAACACGCTTTACGGCAACGACCTGAACATCGAGGCTGCGAGCGAAACCTCGGGCGAAGTCTCGAGCAACGTGATCATCCGCAACAACCTGATCTACGCGGCAAATTCTTGCGGCGTTTCCGTGGGCGGATATGCCAAGACTGGGACGGGCGGAAGCACCGACATCACCATTGTGAACAACAGCCTGTACGACAACGATACGCAGAAGACCGGCAGTGGTGAATTCCAGATCCAGTACCGGGCGACGGGGATTGTGTTCGAAAACAACATTGTCTATACCGGGGCGGAGGGTCTGTTTATGTACGGTTTCGTCTCGGGGAGCGGCGTAACCTCCAACTACAACGACTTCTACACGACCAGCTCGACTACAACGTTCGAGTTGAACGGGAAAAGCTACTCTTCGTTCGCGTCCTACAAGTCAAAGACTGGGCAGGATGCGAATTCGGTGTTCGCGAATCCTGATTACCTGACTCTGCCCACTTGCACGTCGACCAAGGAGAGCGGGCCTCCGACGCCGCTCACCAGTTGTTCGCCGACGCCAGATTTTGACATCTCGACCAGCTCGCCGGCCGAGAACACGGGGAACGCCAGTTTGGGATCGGCCGATTTCGGGACGGTGGACTTCAACGGCAATCCGCGAGTCAATTCCAGCGGACAAATCAACATGGGAGCCTATGAACAGTGACCGTTAGGCTGACCAGTGGGTTCAACCGGGGCACGCAGCTGGGCTGCGTGCCCGTTTTATTTGCCCTGCAACCTTGGCACCGGGGATACTAGCCCATGCGTTTCCAGTGTCTCTTGTGTCTCCTGCTGGCGAGCTTTGCCTGTGGGCAAGCTGTGCCACCGGCAAACCCTCCCGCTACTGATAAGGTTCCCGAAGTAGAAGTTGGGCCTGACGATCCGGTGATTACGGTGAATGGGTTCTGCGCTGATCCGACACAAACCGGAGCGGCCTGCATGACCGTGATCACTCGGGCGCAATTTGAGAAGCTTACCGAAGCGCTGCAGCCGGGCATGTCGCTGTCGCTCAAACTCAATGTGGCGAATGCTTATGCGCGCAATCTGAGAATGGCTGCCGCAGCGGAGAAACGCGGCCTCGACAAAACACCCGCGTTCGAAGAAGAGATGCGCTATGCGCGGATGCAACTGCTTTCCCGGGACCTGACCCGCGCGCTGCAAGGGGAAGCCAACAACATCACCGAAGCTGATCTCGAAGAGTATTACAAAAAGAACGAGTCCTCTTACGAACAGGCTACGCTGGCGCGAATTTTTGTGCCCCGCGCCAAGCAAAGCGATGCTGCACACGACGACCATGAAGATGCGCAAGCAAAGGCCGATGAGGAAGCGATGACGAAGGTTGCCGCGGATCTCCGGGCGAGGGCCGCTAACGGGGAAGATCCTGATAAGCTGCAAATCGAGGCCTACACTGCGGCCGGAATTCCGCGAACTAACTCCGACACGAAAATGGAGAAGGTGCGGCGCGCTGCTCTGCCCCCACGCCATGAGGCGGTCATGGACCTGAAGCCGGGAGAAGTTTCCGAAGTATTCTCCGATCCCGGGGGCGCGCATTTCATCTACAAAATGATCAGCAAGCAGACCTTGACGCTGGAAGAGGCGAAAACGGAGATCCGCGGCGCGATTTCCAGCCAGCGCTATCGCGACAGCATGAAAAACTTTCAGGGCGACGTGGTCTTTAGCGATGCTTACTTCAACCCTCCGGGAAAACCGGCCACGCCGCCACAGCGGAATCGCACCGGAAGGAGAAAGAAGCCGCCTGCCCAGAGCGAAGACCACGATTGAATGGATCCGGCAAAGCCGATTGGCATTGTTACTGTCACTGGAGGCAATTGGAAACAAACCACTTACGGGTGGGAACCTGGAATGGCTGGGCGGAGTCTATGTTGGTTAGGGTGTGCTCCGGTAACGTGCCGGGGTGACTCTAATCCGTAAGACCGGGGGCGGGCAGGCGATTTTTCGGTTGGGGATGCGGTGGGGAATCCTATAATCAACCTGTGGTCACGCGGTAGGCGAAGTTGAGAGCGGAGTGACGACCTTGGGAGATCTGGCGAGCGCGATCGGGGCACGGGCCGAGGAAGCGGCGATTGTCGCGGACTTGAAGGCGGGCTCGGAAGAGGCCTACGCGTGGCTGATTGGTGAATTTCAAAGACCGGTGTATGGGCTGGTGTACCGCATGGTGAGCGATCCGGCGGACGCGGCGGATACGACACAGGATGTTTTTCTGAAAGTGTTCCGCGGGATGAGGAGCTTTCATGGCGAATCGAGTTTGAAAACCTGGATTTACCGGATCGCATTGCATGAGGCGGCGAACCGGAAGCGGTGGTGGTTCCGGCATAAGGCGCACGAGACTTCGATAGAGCCAGTGGAATCGGATGGATTGGCGAACGGGGATGGAACGATGCAGAACGCGCTGACGGATCAGCACGAGTCGCCGTTCGACAATGTGGCGCACCGGGAAGTGCAGAAGCGCGTGGATGCGGAGTTGCGGCTAGTGGCCGAGCCCTACCGGACGGCGCTGATTCTGCGGGACCTGGAAGAGATGTCCTATGAAGAGATCGCGGAGTTGTTGCAAATCTCGCTGGGGACGGTGAAATCGAGAATCACGCGGGGACGGCAGGCGCTGAAGCAGCGGCTGGCGCCGTATGTGCGCGAAGTGGGCGGGGAGCTTGGGCTCACGGCGCCGGAAGAAGAAGAGGAAGGGACGAGTTTGCGGTCCCAAAGGTTGCAGAACCAGGTTGCTGGAGGGGGAAGAAGGGTCGAGGTGATGCCATGAGGTATGTGGCCGAAGTAACAAAGTTCAGGACGATGAAGTGCGCGGACACGAAGCGGTTGTTGTCGCCGTATCTGGATGGAGCGGTGACCGGGACTGAGATGCAGGGGTTGCAGGAGCATCTGGACCGCTGTCCGGCGTGCCTGCGGGAATACAAGTTGCTGCGCCAGACGCAACAACTGTTGCTGAGCATGGGCCGGGTGCAGGAACCGGCGGACCTGGGGCTGAAGCTGCGTCTGGCGATTTCGCGGGAGGCGGCGGAGGCGCGGAGGCCGCGGTATGAAGGCTTGCGCATGCGGGTGGAAAATGCTTTGAACGCGTTCATGGTGCCAGCGACGGCGGGCCTGGTTTGCGCTTTGCTGATCTTTGGTTTAGTCACCGCGATCCTAGCGATGCCGGGAGAGGTGCAGGCAAACAATCAAGATGTTCCGCTGGTGCTGAATACCGGACCGGAGTTGCAGCAGAGCGTTTTCGGCACGACGCTGAATACGGACTCGCTGGTGATTGAAGCGTACGTGGATAAAAACGGCCGAGTGCAGGACTACAAGATTCTTTCCGATCCTGGCGAGTCTCAGGAGCTTCTGCCGCAGGTGAAGAGGATGCTGATCTTTACGACGTTCCGTCCGGCGATGTCGATGGGACGGCCGATCTCGTCGCGAGCGGTGCTGTCGTTCTCGAGGATCAGCGTGCGAGGGTAGGAGACGGGCTGCGGCTTTCGGGCTTCGGCTTTCGGGCTTGTGCTGCACCGCGCTTCGCGCTTGAAATTCCAACCTTATTGAACTGTCACGCTGGGTTCCACTCGAAGAGCGGGAGTGGTTTGGGCTAACCTGGCTGTCCCTCGTTGACTTCGCCTTCGCCGCACTCCTAACATGGCACGCATAGTCTTCTGCGGAACGCCATGATCGACCAGATCATCTCGCACTACCGGGTTATGGAGAGGCTCGGAGGCGGGGGCATGGGCGTGGTGTATAAGGCTGAGGATCTGAAACTCGGCCGCTTTGTGGCGCTGAAATTCCTGCCGGACGAACTGGCCAATGATCCGGTGAGCCTGGAGCGCTTTCAGCGCGAGGCGCGCACGGCCTCGGCGTTAGACCATCCGAACATCTGCACCACCTACGAAATTGGAGAGCATGAGGGGCGTCCCTTCATTGCCATGCAGTATCTGGAAGGTGTGGTCCTGGCCCATCGCATCGCGGGGCGGGCGCTGGACACGGAGATGGCAATCGAAGTGGGGATTCAGGTGGCCGACGCGCTGGATGCCGCGCACGCTAAAGGAATCATTCATCGCGACATCAAGCCGGGAAATATTTTTGTGACGGAACGGTGGCAGGCCAAGATTCTCGACTTCGGGCTGGCAAAGTTGGCTTCGGGTTTTGCCCATAAGTCGGACTCGACGCTAACGGGGCTCAGCGTTACGAAGGAGAACCTGACCAGTCCGGGCTCGGCCCCGGGAACGGTTGCGTTCATGTCACCCGAGCAGGCCTTGGGAAAAGAGCTGGACGCGCGCACCGACCTGTTTTCTTTTGGCGCAGTGCTCTATGAAATGGTGACGGGCTCTCCGCCGTTCAGGGGCGACACGACTGCGGCGGTGTTTGACTCGATCCTACATCGCGCACCGGTCGCGCCGGTGCGGCTGAGTCCCGAGGTTCCCGCGGAACTTGAGCGCATCATCAACAAGGCGCTGGAGAAAGACCGGAACATGCGCTACCAGCACGCGGCAGACATTCGCACCGACCTGCAACGGCTGAAGCGAGACAGCGAGTCGAAGCGGATTGCCGTGATCGCGGAGCCGGAAAAGGAAGAGGGACGGGGAAGCTCAAGTGGCATAAGAGGAGCCGACGGCGTGGGCAGCGGCAGTGGGACGAGCTTGCCTCCTGTGAGAGCGGTCTCGGCTTCGGCGAGTGCGAGGCAGGCTGCTTCGGGAGGCTCAGGAGAGGTTGTTGGCCTCGCAGGCATGCGGAGCGTGAAGGTCCTGACGGCCGCGGGAATCCTGGGGGTCGTCATTATTGTTGGCGTTGCGGGTTTCCTTTACTTCCACTTCCGCGAGCCGTCGCGGCTCACCGACAAAGACGTTCTCGTGATCGCGGACTTTGCCAACACAACCGGTGATCCGGTATTTGACAGCACGCTGAAAGAAGCATTGGCGGTAGATCTGGAGCAATCACCTTTTCTTAACGTGCTTTCGGAGCGAAGTCTGAGCGAGACGCTGAAGCTGATGGGAAGAACTCCGGACCAGCGTGTGACACAGGACATGGGACGTGAAGTTTGCCTGCGCACGGGAAGCAAGGCTCTGCTCGCAGGATCTATCGCCAGCCTGGGAAGCCATTACGCGATTGTCCTGAAGGCGGTGAGCTGCCGGACGGGTGATGTGCTGGGAGCAGTTCAGGCCGAGGCTGAGAGCCGCGAGAAAATACTTGAAACGATGGGAGAAGCAGCCGCGACGTTGCGGGGCAAGCTCGGGGAATCCCTGGCATCGGTGCAGAAGTTTGACAAGCCGCTCGAGGAAGCGACCACTTCGTCACTAGAGGCGCTGCAGGCTTACACCGAGGGTGACCGGCTGGCCCGCGAAAAGGGCGACACGGACGCACTTCCGTTATTGAAGCGGGCGGTGGAACTCGACCCTAATTTTGCCCGAGCGTATGCCTCTCTGGGCGTGCGTTACAACAATCTCGGAGAGGCCAGCCTGGCGATTGAGAACGTGCGGAAAGCTTATGAATTGCGTGACCGGGTCAGCGAGCGGGAGAAATATTACATTTCCTGCACGTACTTTACGCTGGTCACTGGCGAACTTGAAAAAGCTATTCAGGAATATGAATTGTGGATCAGGGATTACCCCAGGGATTATGTGGCTGAAACCAATCTTGGAGTGAATTACTTCACGATGGGGCAGTTCGAGCGGGCGGCGGCGGTGACACGGGAAGCGCTGCGCCTGGAACCTGCCTCGATTCTTGGTTACAACAATCTGGGAGTGGCTTATTTTTCCATGAACCGGCTGGATGAAGCGAAGTCGGTGTTCGATGAAGCGCTGACTCACAAGCTGGATGGCGCCTACCTGCGGCAATCGATTTACTACCTCGACTTCCTGCGTAAAGATGTGCCGGGCATGCAACAGCAGTTCGCGTGGGCCATGGGCAAGCCGGGGGCTGAGGATATTTTGATGTCGGCCGACTCGGACACGCAGGCCAATCAAGGCCACCTGCAGAAATCCCGGCAGCTTTCGGAGCAAGCAGAGGAATCCGCCAAGCGAAATGACTCCAAAGAAACGGCAGCGTTCTGGCAAGGGAATGAGGCATTAAGAGAGGTTGAGTTCGGCAACGCAGCCGAGGGCCTGAAGCAGGCGCGCGAGGCTCTAGCGCTCGCGCCGGGAAGAGATGTAAAGATGGAAGCGGCGCTGGCATTGGCGCGCGGCGGGGATGTCGCTGCGGCGCAGAAACTGGTGGACGCGCTCAATCAAGAGTTTCCACTGGATACCCTCATGCAGAATTATTGGCTTCCCACGGTGCGGGGAGCGATTGCTTTGCAGCGACGTGATTCAGCTGGAGCCATCGAGATTCTGCGCGTGACTATTCCGTATGAATTGGCCGATCCGCCGCCATTTTCCGCGGGGACGATGTATCCGGTTTACCTGCGCGGGCAAGCCTATCTGGGCATCGAAAAAGGCTCCGGAAATGGTGGACTGGCGGCAGCGGAGTTTCAGAAAATCCTCGACCATCCCGGTGTGATCGTGAACTTTCCGTTGAGTGCTCTATCCCATCTCGGCTTGGCGCGGGCTCGGACGCTTTCCCGCGACACAGCCGGCGCACGCACCGCTTACCAGGATTTCTTTGCTCTCTGGAAGGATGCGGATTCGGACGTCCCCGTCCTGAAGCAGGCCAAGGCGGAGTATGCGACGCTGAAGTAGGCGGAAGTTTGGTTCGAGCCCGGTTCGGTTTGACCCTCCGCGAGGAAGTCCTTACACTTGAGGGTGCTCTCCGCTCGGCACACCACCAATCCTGGGGAGGGTTTCCTGAGTCTACGATTGCGAGGTCTGTGGTTCGCGGCCCTGCTGGGGCTGGCGGCGCCGTTGTGTGCGGGGCAGGATCCGGTTCCGCAGAAACCGCCTGCGGAGAGCCAAGCTCCGCAGAGCCAGCCACCTTCGCCCGACCAGTCAGCTTCGCAGGACCATTCACCTTCGGACCAGGCTCCGCACCAGAGCGAGTCGTCTTCAAAAGACCAGTCGTCCTCGCAGGAGCAGGCTCCGGAGAAACAGCCTCCAAAAAAACAGATTCCGCAGAACCAGACTCCGCAGAGCCGGGCGGCGCAGGTTCCGCAAAACCAGTCTCTGATCACGCTGGACAGCAGCGAGACGATTTTTTCCGTGCTGGCAGCGCTTAATACCTGTGGCTACGATCAAGACTTGACGATCTCGGACGCAACCCGCAGCAACGTGCGGGCGGAGTTACAGAGGAATTTGCGGGATTCGGAGGAAGCCGAAGCCGCGCGGACGGCGTTGTGCGAGTTCTACGAAGGGCACGTGGCGTCGAAGGATGCGAACCGCAACCTGTCGCAATATATCTCGCTGGCGTTGTACGTGGATGGGCCTCCGCATTTTCTCCCGCGCACGAAAGAGGAAGATCTGCCTCCGGATGCATCGGCGATTGCGGGTTTCGGAAAGCTGCTGGAGACCTTTTACGAGAAAGCCGGGTTGCACTCGATCTGGGAGCGGCACCGCAAGGATTACGCGGCGGCGATGAACCGGTATCACGAACCGCTGGCCAAGATGGTGTTCGACACCGAGATTTATCTGAAGCAGCCCTCGTCACAGTATCTGGGACGGAGGTTCACGATTTATCTGGACTTCATGGGTTCGCCGAATGAGACCGATGCGCGGAATTACGGCACGGATTACTACGTGGTTGTGTTTCCGGCTCCGAACACGCCATCGGGAGAGGCGCCGAGGTTAGCGCTGAAGATGGACCAGATCCGGCACACGTTTCTGCATTACGAGATGGATCCGCTAGCGGAGAAGCACTACAGTTCGATCAAGCGGCTGGAACCGCTGCTGCAGTCGGTGAACCGCGCGCCGCTGGAAGAAAGCTTCAAGACGGACATCTCGCTCTTGGTGACGGAATGCCTGGTGCGGGCCATCGAGATCCGCACCACGGGGGGTAAGCAGGCAGCGGCGGAAGCGATGCGGGCCCAGGCGGTGGATGATGCGGTGAAGCAGGGATACATTCTGACGAAGAATTTTTACGATGCAGTGGGGGCGTTTGAAAAGGATCCCGAGGGCATTCGAGGAGCGTACGGCGACTTTCTGGTAAATGTGGACCTGAGGAAAGAACAGAAGGCGGCGGCGGCGGTTCAGTTTGCCAGCTCGACGTCCCAGGAGCTGGTGCGGTTGTCGCGTCCGGAAGAGCGGCGGATGCTGGTGACGGCGGAGAAGCGGCTGGCGGCGGGCGATCCCAAAGGAGCGCAGGAACTGGCGCAGCAAGCGTTGGACAAGAAGATCGGGGACCAGGGCCGGGCGCTGTTCATCTTGGCGGAAGTGGCCGTGGCCAACAAGAACCGGGACGGAGCGCAGGATAATTTCCAGAAAGCGATTGCAGCAACGCAGGATCCCAAGGTGGTGGGATGGTCGCATGTGTACTTGGGAAGGATTCTGGATATGAAAGAGGACCGCGCGGCCGCTCTGGATGAGTACCGTGCGGCGTTGAACGCAGGCGGAGAATTGCCGGAGGTCAAGGCAGCGGCAGAACGAGGGTTGCAGCAGGCGTATGAGCCTCCGGCGAAGCCGCAGTAGGATGGGCCTCGCGGTTACAATTCGAGTGCGGGTACAATGCCACGGGTGGATCGCGGTTGCGGAAGTTGGGATGGTGCAAGTTTGAATCCGGCAGCACAAGCCAAGGAGAAAGCATGAAGCGAGCGACGATCATTATCGCAGTGCTGGGAATAGCGGCATGGGGTTTCGCGCAGAACGGTTTTGCGCAGAGCAATGACA
>JBAUVZ010000406.1:0-10058 GCA_049583505.1 Candidatus Sulfotelmatobacter sp. | reverse complement strand
TGCCAACCACCAGGATCGCGGGAAATACTTCGAACGTCTCCCTCCAGCTGACCATGGTTTTCACCAGCCAGAACGGAACAATGACCGCGGTGAAAGGAAGAATCCGTCCAATCATGGCGTTCAGATCGGATTCCGGCAGTGCCGTGACCGCGGCCAGCGTGTGCACCGGGGTGCCGATCGCGCCCCAAGCCACCGGCGCCGTGTTGGCAATCAGATTCAACGCCGCCGCATGAAATGGCTTGAACCCGAGCCCGATCATAAAAGCCCCGGCGATCGCCACCGGCGCGCCGAAGCCCGCCGCTCCCTCAATGAACGCGCCAAAACAAAACGCCACCAACAACACTTGCAGCCGTCGGTCCGCCGTGATCCCGGCCACCGACTCTTTCATGATTTCAAATTGCCCGGTCTCCACGGAAATGTCATAAAGGTAAACCGCGGCCAGAACGATCCACGCGATTTTCAACACTCCGAACGCCACTCCATACCCAAAACTCATGGCGGCCAGCGCCGCCGGCATCTTGAAGAAGATGATCGCAACCGCCACGGCCGTCGATGCTCCGGCAATAGCGCACCAGTGCGGCTTCACCCTGAGCCCGGCCAGCAGCCCGAAAAGAACAATAATAGGTAGCGCCGCCACCAGCGTGGAGAGCCACCAATGCCCAAGCGGGTCATAGATCTGAGTCCACTCCATAACCACCTCCTCGATTGTCATCCTGAGCAAGCGTTCTTTGCGCAGCGGGGGTCTGGGCGAGCCGCGCGAACTCACGGAGCCTGCCCTGACGGAGCGCAAGCGACCGAAGGGCGCGTTTGGCTCACTTCCTCATCAGATCGCCCAACTAACATCCCACCCTCTCAACCCGTTTCCCACCCCTTCGGAACATTTACATAAGATCGATCCAATCCCGCAATCGACGCGCAACCCAGCAGCCGCAAAGTTCGCTCCAGATCAGTCCGCAGGATCTCGATCGCGCGGTCCACTCCAGCTTCACCCGCGGCCGCCAAACCATACGCATAGGCACGCCCGCAAAGCACCGCACGCGCTCCCATGCAGATAGCTTTTGCAATGTCCGTACCCCGGCGAATTCCTCCATCCATCAACACTTCGATTCGGCCCTTCACCGCTGCCACCACTTCCGGCAACGCCCGCAAAGACGCAGGCACTCCATCCAGCTGTCGTCCGCCATGATTCGAAACCGAAATTGCCGCCGCTCCTTCATCCATGGCGTGCCGTGCGTCGTCGCCGGTTAATACTCCTTTCACCACGATCGGCCCTCGCCAGATCTCCCGAATCCAGCGCAAATCAGCCCAGGTCACCGTCGATTCCGCCAGCGCCGTGGCAACATCAATCAGCGGCATCGGCCCCTTGCCCGGTACCACAACGTTCGGCAGTGCAGGCACGCCGCCATCCAGCAGGAAACCAATAAGCCAGCCCGGACGCGATAGGATTTGCGGAAGATACGGAATTTTATCCAGCGGTCCGCCGCTGATCAGTTCCTTCATGCCGTTGCGGTAATCGCGCTCGCGGATCCCCGACACCGGAGTATCAATGGTCACCACCAACGCCGAAAATCCCGCAGCGCGCGCTCTTTCAATTGCCGCTTCAGCGGCTCCGCGCCCACCCATTAAATAGAGTTGATAAAAAACCGGCCCGGTTGAACCCGCCTTCACATCTTCCAGCCTGTGTCCCGAAATCGTCGAAAGAATGTACCCAGTGCCGGCCCTGCCGGCGGCTCGCGCTGCCGCCACTTCGCCTCCCGGATGCATCAGCCGACTGTACCCTACAGGCGCCAGCAGAAACGGAAGAGCAAGATCGAAGCCCAGCACGCGCGTCCGCAAATCGCAGCCCGCGACCGCAACCGCATGCCGCGGCCGAAAAGTAACGTCGTTAAATACTCTGCAATTCTCCCGCAGCGTAACTTCGCCTTCGGCCCCGCCGTCGAGGTAGTCAAATACAGATTTCGGCACCCTCTGGCGCGCGATCGGCCGGAAGTCCTCGATACACACAACCCGGGGAGACGCCACAACTCGCGAAGCTCTCGTCATCTGCGATTCCAAATGTCTGCAATGTCTGCGTCGGGATTCTTGAAGCAGGCCGATATCGTACCACCGGACAAGGCCGCAAAAGCGAAAATTCCCGCCACCGACACGAACCTGAAAAATACCTTATCAGCCAACTGAAACGGCGGTAAAATCATCCTGTAGCAGTGGGGTGTACACATGTCGCTTGTCCGGCTCATCCGGAAAAGCAGCCACGGTTTGATTTTCTGCCGTGCCGCAATCATGTGTGTTGCCGCCCTCAGCATCGCCTGGGCGCGCGTCGCTCCGCCCAGTTTCCCGCAGTCTTCCGTTAACATCAGCACTCACGTGAACCATGATCATCGGCAGTGTTTTGATCATGAAAATTCCCAGTGGGCCACCACTCCGGGCGCCGCACTCCGTACGCCGCCTCCAGTTGTCTCCCCTCACCTCGTCCACGCTGCTGAGTCTTCCGCGGAACTCGTGACGGATGGTTGGCATTACAACCGCCCCCCTCCGATCAGCTAAATCTCCTGATTCAACTTAGCGCCACAACCACTTTGCAGATCCACTTCGCTGCGAGTGAATTCCGTCGTCGTGACTTCACGAAGGCCACGGCTACCTAAGTTTCAAAGGAGACCCAATGCCAGTGACCGATTCCACGCCGCAAACCGTCGCCACTCCCCGCAACCACCGCGCAGGTGTGGCGGCAGATCGTCGATGGCCGCGCATGCAGTTGACTTCTCGGCTCCTGGTTCTGGGAGTCGCGCTCGGAGTCGGACTCGTGTCCTTCTTCGCGACTGAACTCATGCACTATTTGCTGGTGCCCGATATAGGACGCAGCCGGGAAAGATTTCTGGCGGAGGGTTTCTCGGCTTTCATCGTGAGCTGCCTGATCGCCAAGCTGGCCCACATCACCCGGGAGCAACATCGGCTCACCGCGGCCAGGATGCAGGTGATTGCCGAGATGAATCATCACATCCGGAACGCCTTGACCGCCATCTCCCTTTCCGCCCACGTAACCGAGGATCAGCACCTGATTCGCGTAATCTCCGAAGGCGTTGACCGCATCGGATGGGCTCTTCGGGAAATACTGCCTCGTGAAATTCCCCTGCCGGAAGAACAGCGCGAGAGACTCGGATATTTCCAACACGGAGGAATGGATCCCCATGAGTGACATGAAAGTTCTTTGCGTCGAGCACCACCCGGAATACATGGGTGCCCTGAAATACATGCTGGAATCCGCCGGCTACCAGGTGATGCCAGCGACCAACGGCACCGAAGCTCTGCACCTGCTCACAACCCGCGAGGTAAATGGCGTTCTTCTCGAGTACGACTTACCTGATGCCACCGGCGCCGCGGTCCGCGCCGAGATGAAGCGCATCAAGCCGGAGGTCCCTGTCCTGTTGTTCGCGGGGGTAGGCAGTCAAACACCATTCCTGCTTCGGTTTTTTGACTTGTATCTCCAGAACCAGGAACGGCCAGAGAAAGTTTTTGAGGATCTGGACGCTTAGAAGTTACCGAGCCCCACGGGGACGAAACCGCGGAGGAACGGAAATTTCCGGAGACTAGCTTGCCTTCAGCCCATTCGGAACCATGGGCAGCGAGCGCAGTCGCACGCCCGTCGCGTCGAAGATCGCGTTGCCGATAGCCGGAGCCAGGCCGATCATGGGGCATTCTCCGGCCCCAGCCGAAGGAATATCTTTTCGATCCAGCAGGACAGTCTCGAGCGCTGGCACATCGCTGAACCGCGGAACCCGATAGCTCGAGAATCGTCCGTTCAGAATCCGCCCGTTTTCGAATTCGATGGCCTCAAAGAGCGCGCCCCCCAGCCCCATGATGTTCGACCCTTCAATCTGATTGCGCAAATTATCGGGGTTGACGATAGCGCCACATTCGAAAGCGGTAACCACGCGCACAACCTTCACGTCGCCCGACGTGCGATCCACCGCAACCTCGGCGCAGGTCGCCACATTCCCCGACTTCTCGAATCCACCACCCATCCCAAAACCGTGCCCCGCGGCCTTCGCGCCTCCCCAGCCGAACTTTTTCGCAGCCGCCTCAAACACCGCGCGCAGCCGCTCGTTCTTCAGGTTCTTCAGCCGGAACTCCAGTGCATCCATGTTCACCAGATGCGCCAGTTCGTCTATAAAGGATTCTCGGGCGAAGTGATTCGCCGTAGCCGCCAGCGCCCGGTACGATCCCTGCCTCAACGGCGCGCGCGCCTCGTGAAACTCAATCCTCTGGTTCGCAATGTCGTAATAAGTTCGAATCCCCGCCGACCCGGAATTGTAGTTGTGAAATTCCCATGCCGTGATCGCGCCGTCCCCGGCAACCCCGCCCCTGACTTCGATCACTCCTGCTGGACGGAAATACGCCCACGTAAATTCTTCTTCGCGCGTCCACACCAGCTTCACCGGCCGCTTCGCCGCCCGCGCCAATCGCGCCGCTTCAATCGCCGCTTCGCCCGTATGTTTGCCCCCGTAGCCCGACCCCGTATCCGGCATCAGCACCCGCACGTGTTCCTCTGGAATCCGAAAAGCCTGCGCTAATTCACTCCGCACTCCAAAAGGCCGCTGCGTTCCTGTCCAAACCGTTAAATTGTTGCCCGCCCACAGCGCCAGCGCTGCCCGAGGTTCCAGCGGTGCATGCGCGATGTAGGCGACGGTGTAAGTCTGCTGCAGGCGATGGCTGGCAGAAGCCAAAGCCTTCTCCACCGAACCCATCTCATAGCGTGACTCATCCCCCGTCGGATCCTCGCCTTCAGTCGCAGTCTTCTTCAGATACTCAAACAGCTCTTTGTTCGAAGGCTGCGGTTCAGCCTTCCACTCCGCGCGAATGGCAGCAACGGCGCGCGAGGCAATTTCCGCGCTCGCTGCCGCCACTCCTACAAAATTGCCATCGCGAACCACCGTAACGCCCGGAATCTGCTCCGCCTCGCGCGTATCTATCGACGCCAAAGTCGCCCCAAAGGCGGCAGGCCGCAAAATCTTTCCGTGCAGCATCTCCGGCAGTTTCTGGTCGGCCGGATATCGGTGCTTCCCCGTCACAAAGTCTCGTCCATCGACTTTGCTCACCGATTGTCCTTGCACCTTCCAACGCGCAGCCGGCAACAGCGCGTCTGCGGCAGATATAGTTTGCGTAAGCTGCTGCCCCTTCACGAGCACTCCATACTCCACCGAACGCCTGGTTTCTGAATCCGTGATCCTGCCGTCAGCCGCAACCAGCCGCCGTCGATCAACTTTCCATTGGCTGGCCGCCAAACCAACTAGCAACTCGCGAGCAGCCCCTGCCGCCTTCCGGAGTTGCGGACTCATGGTGGGCGTAGTGCGGCTCCCGAATGTCCCCATATCGTACGGAGTGACTTGTGTGTCTCCCATGACGATTTGGATTTTGTCCACGGGAACGAGCAACTCCTCGGCGACCGCTTGAGTAAGAGATGTCCGGATGTTCTGCCCAACCTCCACCTTGCCGGTATAGACCGTGACTATGCCGTTTTCTCCAATATGCAGCCATCCCCCTATGTTCTGCGGAAGATCATCCTCGGACGGCCGTTTGCCCGAGCCGGATTCCTGCGCCTGCCCGCCTTTCAACGCACACACAATCAAAATGCCGGCGCCCATGAACTTGAAGAAATCGCGCCGGCCGACTTCGAAGCAGTACATCGGCGTTGCCCTGAGCTCATAGCGTTCTGGCTCCAGCGCAATTTCGTGATCCAGACTTTCGCGATCCGGAACTTCGCGATCCAAGCGTTCGAGAACTGGCTCCCTGCTCATGGTCTATGCTCCTTCAGGGTTGAGACTGTTTCAGAACTTTCGCCGCATCCCGTACCGCAAACACAATGCGCGGGTGGGTTCCACACCGGCAGATGTTGCCCTCCATGAAATGCCAAATCTCGGCCTCGGATGGATTGGGGTTCGAGTTCAGCAGCGAAACCGCAGTCATGATCATTCCCGAAGTGCAGTAAGCGCATTGCATCGCCGCCCGGTCAAGAAAAGACTGCTGCACCGGATGCAGGCGATCGCCCTTCGCCAGCCCTTCAATGGTCGTGATTTGTTTTTGCCCGATTGTTCCCACCGGAGTAATGCAAGACCGGCGTGGGCTGCCATTGATCAGCACGGTACAAGCCCCGCACTGGCCTTCACCGCACCCGTACTTGCTTCCGGTAAGATCCAGTTGATCGCGCAACACGCCGAGCAGGCTGGCGTCCGAATCGGCGTCGACCGTGCGCGCACTCCCATTCACATTGAGTTGCGTAACCTTAGCCATCCGAACCCCTCCAAGCCTGGGCGGCAAAACAGGTCAGAGATACCGATTTTGCGCATCCACTAACAAGAACAAGAAAAACCGCTTAAGATATCCACTCCTCTTTCCCGGTCGCAACTGGCACGGCATCAATTAGTGTTTCGATGATAACAAACGGAGGCCCAACACAAAATGTGGCATCATCATCGATCCGCACAACGACTTCATTTCCGAGGGAGGCAAAGTATGGGATCGCTTGAAGACTGCCAAGATCCTAAGAGGAGGAATCCTATGAAGCGGATCGGTTTCTTGCTGCTTGCAGTTGCAACCCTGGCCGGCATTGTCGCCTACATCCCCCACGCGTCTGGTCAGTCCGATGCAGACTCCTCCCCGATCTACGGAGTCAAAATCCCCGCCGGATACCGCGATTGGAAAGTGATCGCCGTCGACCACCTTCTATTAGCAGGCAAGTCCGACCAGTTGCGCGCTCAACTCGGCAACGATATAGCGATCAAGGCCTATCGGCAGGGGACGCTCCCGTTCCCAGACGGCTCGATCATTGCGGCGATTCATTGGACCCGTGTCCCGTCGGAAGCCAACAACAAAGTCCTGAACGGTCCTTTCCCCGGCACTGAATCCTTCGTTATCGGGTCCCGCGTGAATGTTCAGTTCATGGTCAAGGACTCAAAGAAGTACGCCGCGACGGACGGCTGGGGATTTGCTGACTTTAAGGACGGAAAGCCGGGCGACAAGGCGCTACACGAGACCTGCTTCCCTTGCCACACGCCTGCAAAAGATCGCGACTATGTCTTCACCCGTTACGCACCGTGATACCGAGAACGAAATGGCACGGATACAGAACCCGAATAGCAGGCGTCTTTCCTTGAAACCGCTTCAGCGCACAAAAGTTACGGCGCGCTCGTGTACCCGAGGACCTGACTCGCCTTTGGCTGGGGCACGCAGGGCGCGCCATCACGGATTTGTACGCTACCGGATTGCGGCATGATGAAGCTTGGCGGCGCGAATGGTGCGACCGCGCGGGGCTTGGCTTCGCACTGTTGGGGCCTATTGGGCTATAAACCAAATTGTTTCGGATTCACAGCAGGCCGCATAAACCAATGACAGGGCGGATTTTAGAATGGCTCCTCAGGTAGGACTCGAACCTACAACCCTTCGGTTAACAGCCGAATGCTCTGCCATTGAGCTACTGAGGAGTGTGAAGCGCGCGCGGAGCGCGCGCTTGCTTGGTTATCATAGCATCCTGCCGCGGGGTCTGAAAATAGTGACGGCACCTGATAGTGGCTCGATCAAATTTAGCCGTTGCCTGGCACTTTGGTACCGAGGAATCGTCATGTAATCAAGGAATCGTCATTCACTCCAACTGGAAGAGGGTTGATTGAGCGGAAGGCTTGCACTTGGAATTCCCTGGCGGAGTTTTTGGTAGTCTGGCGTGTTCTGCTTTCTGCGAGGTGGTTATGGGTAGAGGGTTTCGGTTGATTTGGAGTCTGGCTTTTCTGGTTTTTGTGGTTGCTGCGGTTTATGCGGGTGATGATGGTCAGGGTTCTGCGGTGGTTGGTCCTCCTAAGGCTGAGGTGCGGCCTATTGAAGACACCCTGCATGGGACGAAGATTGTTGATAAGTATCGGTGGCTGGAGGATGGGAAGAGTCCGGAAACGCAGAAGTGGGTTGCGGAGGAGATGGCTTATACGCGGGCGGTGCTCGATCCCTTGGCTGGACGGGATTTGATTCATAAGCGGCTTACGGAATTGCTGACGATCGGGACCATTGGGGTGCCGCGGATTGCGGGGAAGTATTACTTCTACACGCGGCGGGAAGGGATGCAGAACCAGCCGGTGCTTTATGTGCGGGAAGGGGTCGAGGGAAAAGACCGCGTTTTGGTTGATGCTAATCAGATGTCGGCTGATGGGACCATCGCTCTGGATTGGTTCGATCCCTCGGAGCATGGGAAATATCTGGCCTACGGGACTTCGTCGAGCGGATCGGAAATGAGCACGCTGCATGTCATCGAAACCAAGACGGGCAATGTTTTGCCGGACACGATTGAGCGCACGCGGGCGGCCAGCATTGCGTGGTCGCTCGATAATTCCGGTTTTTATTACACGCGGTATCCAAAGAAGGGGGACGTGGCGGAGGGGCAGGAGATTTACAACCGGCACGTGTTCTACCACTTGCTGGGAACGGATCCGGAGACCGATCTGAAAATTTTTGGCGAGGGGCGCGATCCGGAGGACTGGCCGGAGGTTAGCCTCGACAATGATGGCCGCCTGTTGCTGATCACGGTGTCGCAGGGCTGGACCAAGACCGAACTGTTCTTGATGGATTTGAAGAAAGGCACGCCACCCACGCGCATCACTACCGGCAAGAATTTTCTGTACAGTGCGTCGGTTTACAACGGACGGGTTTACATCGTGACTAACGAAGATGCTCCGCGCTTCCGCGTGTTCATGGCTGAGGCCGGCAATTACGAGCGGGACGACTGGAAAGAGATTATCCCGCAAACCGGAGGGGTCTTAAAGGATGCGGAACTGTGGGGCGGAAAGATCTTCGCGCAGTATGAGCAGAATGCGACGTCAGAACTCAAGGTTTTCGATCTTGGGGGCACTCTGCTCAGCAACCTCACGCTGCCTGCGCTCGGCACGGTTTTCGGCTCTGGAGGTAAATGGGATCACGACGAGGTCTTCTACGGATTTGAATCGTTCACCGTTCCGCGCTCGATTTATCGTTACGACCTGGAGAGCCGGTCGACGTCACTCTGGGCCAAGGTTGATGCGCCGTCGATTGATCCTGCGACGTATGAGGTGCAGCAGGAGTGGTACCACTCGAAGGATGGGACGCGGGTGCCGATGTTCCTGGTGCACAAGAAAGGATTGAAGAGGGATGGGGACAATCCCACGCTGCTCACGGGATACGGAGGTTTCGACATCAGCCTCACACCTGAGTTCGACAGCGACGTTTATCTTTGGCTCGAGCATGGCGGGATTTATGCAGTGGCCAACTTGCGGGGCGGCTCGGAGTTTGGAGAGGACTGGCACCGGGCTGGGATGCTGGACAAGAAGCAGAATGCTTTTGACGACATGATTGCGGCGGCGGGGTATCTGATCTCGGAAAAGTACACGCGCCCTGATCGTCTCGCCATTGAGGGAGGGTCGAATGGCGGGCTGCTGATGGGCGCGATGATTACGCAGCGTCCCGAGTTGTTTCGGGCGGTGGTTTGCGACGTTCCTTTGCTCGACATGCTGCGCTATCAGAAGTTTCAGATTGCCAAGCTTTGGGTTCCGGAGTATGGGAGCGCGGAAGATCCTGAGCAGTTCAAGTGGCTTTATGCTTATTCGCCTTATCAGCATGTGAAGGCGGGGGTGGAATATCCTGCAGTGTTGTTTACGACGGCGGATAGCGATTCGCGAGTTGACCCCATGCATGCGGAGAAGATGACAGCTTTGATGCAGGCTTCGGCGGCGAATGGGGGGAGCCGGGTGCGGCCGATTCTGCTGCGGATTGAGACTAAGGCGGGGCATGGGCCGGGCACGCCTGTTTCTAAGGAGATTGAGGAATATACGGATGCTTATTCGTTCTTGTTTTGGCAGTTGGGGGTGAAGTGAAGTGAAATTACCACGGAAATATCCTTCGGGGTTGGTCAGATTCTCAATGAGTGTAATCGCCTTCCATGAGAAGGCCGGCCGGAGTCAAGTCGATTCTTCACTGGCTTCGTTGAGCAAGGTTTTGTTTCTCCCGCCGAGTGGCCACTGTCGCCATGCTTCCATCCGCACTCTCGAGGA
>JBAUVZ010000405.1:0-11375 GCA_049583505.1 Candidatus Sulfotelmatobacter sp. | reverse complement strand
GCCAAACCGCCCAAGCCACGCTTCAGTTCGGCGTGGACAATGGCCTCGGTGCGCTCCAGAGCGCGCTTGGAAGCTTCGATGGTCTCGCCGGGGATGGCGCCGGGGCTATCCTGGTGAGCCTTGAATTCCATCAGGCCGGCGGTCACAACCTTAGCCAGATGGCTCTTCTTGTTACGCTCGGCGACCTTGATGGCTTCGTCGATGCGACCGTCGCGCAGAGCTCCGGCCACGGCTGGGGCGAAGGAGCGAGACTGCTTGCGGGCCGCGTTATATGCCATGGCGCGGTCAATCATGACGCCGATCGACCAGCCCGACATGATGAACAGAATGATGACCACGATCTTCGCGATGATACCCATCTGCTTCCATAGCGAGATCGGATCCCATCCCACTGCGCCACCTTCCTGCACAATCCAGGCGGCCACCCTAGGCACATGATTGAAAACTTCTCCTGCCAAGTTAGCTGCTAACATGAGTTGCTTTTCCCTCCTCGGAACTTCTTAGACTTTGATGCTAGATCTGTACGCCCTGCAAAAGCTTGACGGCGGAAACTTGCCCGCGCCGCTCCGCATTCGCGTACCTGAGATGAAAGGTACGGCGGCCGCGCCCGTAAAGGGGCTCTCCCGGCCACCGCTTTTGGGTGGGAGGGGGAGGGCCATCGTGCTTATACACTTTCTAGCCTTACTGAGTCACGCTTACTGTTTCACGGCCGCCGGAATCTAGCCGCCGGACAGGGTGAAGTTGACCAGTACTTCCGTATCCACTTCGACCGGTTCGCCGTTCAGCAGATACGGCTTGTACTTCCACTGCTTGACGGCGTCGATAGCCGCCGGAGCCAGCATGGGATGACCGCTTATCAAGGTGAGATTTTCGATCGAACCATCCTTGCTGATCACCGCGTGCAACACAACCGTTCCCTGGATGCGGGCCTGCCGCGCCAGAGGCGGGTAGACAGGCTTAAAGTCCCTGACCTTCAGCCCCGAGACAACACCTTGGGATACGCGGACGCGTTGCGGTGTAGCCACCTTGGGCACGGCTACCGGGGTCGAACTGATAATGCCGCCGATTACGCCGCCCATCTGACCGCCCGGAATGCCTCCCGGAACGCCACCCACCACTCCGCTCGACGCCATCACCGGCGGAGCTTCGTCTTCCTTGATCATCTGTACCTTTTGAGGAATCTTGGTGGGCGTGCGCAGCTCGCCGTTCACGATATCAGTCTGAATCTGCTTCACGATTTTCACGGCCGCGGCCGGCGGAGGTGGCGGCGGGGGTGGCGGCGGGGGAGCCACCAGGAAGGTCATTAACTGTTGCTTGGGCAGGGCTTCGGTGAAGATGAGGGGCATCAGAACCATGAGGCCGACTAACCCGATCTCAAGAATGATTGCGAAGGTCGTCGTCCTTCCCCGTTTCGTCTTCAGCCTGCCGCCCGATTCCAGAAGGCTATCTTCAAACATAAAGGTTTCTCCCTACTTCAGAGCCTACATAAGCTTAGACACCGACTGCTTCCCCTTTGCTCCCAAAACCGAACTCCCTTGCCAGGGACTTGCCGCCCCACCCCCTGGCACCGAACCGTAGCTTCCAACTATCTACAAACAAAGGCCCAACCGAGGCATCGCCATACACGCCATCGGGAGTCTACCGGGTCCTGACGGGCATGGCAATCGCCCGCTTGCCCTTTTCGATCCTCCAATCCTGATAGGCCACCAGAATCGGCGCCGCGATCGCGATCGACGAATACGTTCCTATCAGGATGCCAATTACCAGGGCCAGGCTGAACCCGCGCAACACCTCGCCCCCGAACAAATAGAGTGCAAGTACGGTAAGGAAGGTTAGCCCCGCTGTCAAGATGGTTCTACTTAGGGTCTGATTGATGCTCCGGTTGACAATTTCCGACAGCTTCTCACGCCGCATGAGTTTAATGTTTTCCCGGATGCGGTCAAATACCACGATCGTGTCGTTATTAGAGTAACCAATCAGGGTCAGAATGGCGGCGATGACGGTGAGGGAAATGTCCTTGTTTAGCAGCGAGAATGCGCCCACAGTAATCAGCGTATCGTGAAACACCGTGACCACGGCGGCAACCCCGTAAATCCACTCAAAGCGAAACCCGAGGTAAACCAGCATTCCGGCGAGTGAATAAGCCGTCGCCAGCAGGGCCTGCTTGCGCAACTGTGCGCCCACTTGCGGCCCGACAATCTCAACGTTGCGCACCCCGAAGTCCGACATGAAGAAGCCATCCGGCAGAGAAGCGACTACCGCCGGATCGACCGTAGCCTTCAGCTGATCGAATGAACTCAGCACACCACCTTGCCCCTTGTCGCGGGCATCGACGATCGCCTGGGCTTGCTGAGTATATTTCTGGTCGGCGTCGGAGCCCAGGTGCATCGGGTCTTTATCCATCAGGTAATTCTTGATTGCCAAAGAGCTGGAGTTGTTGAGATCCTGTTTGCCCGCCGGAGCATTGGTCTCGAGCGTGTTGATGATTTGGGTCTTGCCCCGGTCGAGCGCCTGTTCGCTGGTTTCCTGCACGTCGAGGTCAATCAGCTCCTCGTTGTTCGAAGGCTGGTCGTAGCGCTGAATCTTCGCGTTGTGCAGGCCGGCGCGGTCCATGGCCGCGCGCAGCGCATTATCGTCGGGTGGGTGCGAGAACTTCACATAGACCAGAGTGCCGCCGCGGAAATCCACGCCGTACGGGATGTGGTGCCAGAACAACATGGAAAACAGGCCCGCAACACTGAACACGAGCGAGAAGGCGAGAAAATACCACTTCTTGCCGAGAAAATCTATGTTGGTATTGCGAAAAAACTCCACCAGTCTGACCCCTTATCCGACCTATCAATCGTGAATGATTGAGTAATTGGGTAATTTGGTAACGTTGCAATTGAAAGCCGAGAACCAAGCCGACCTTTGCACGTTTTCAAATTACCCAATTACAAAATCACCAAATTACCCAATTCCCCTAAATGCTCAGCGCATCGCCCCGCTGCTTGCGGCTCAAAATCCAGTCGAAGATCGTCCGCGAAACGAAAACAGCCGTGAACAGGTTCGCGATCAAACCAAACACGAGTGTGACCGCAAATCCCTGCACCGGGCCAGTTCCGAAGATGAACAGAATTGCCGCCGAGACGATCGTCGTGACGTGTGTGTCAACGATCGTCACCCAGGCGTGGCCAAAGCCCTGATCCACCGCCGACGGCGGAGTCTTGCCATTTCGCAGCTCTTCCCGGATGCGCTCGAAGATCAGCACATTGGAGTCCACGCCCATACCTACGGTAAGAATCACTCCGGCGATTCCCGGCAAGGTCAACACCGCCCCAACGTAGCCCATGAAGCCGAGCAGGATCACAAGATTCAGAAGGAGAGCAATATCGGCGTTGATGCCGGCGGCACGGTAGTAGATCAGCATGAAAATCAACACAACGAGCATGCCGATGATGGCGGCATTCACTCCCGAGCGGATCGAATCGGTGCCCAGCGACGGTCCGACTGTCCGCTCCTCGAGATACTTGATGCCCGCCGGCAGCGCGCCTGATCGCAGGATCATCGAGAGATCCTTGGCCTGTTGCTGGTTCATGCTGCCGCCGCTGATTTCACCGGTATCGCGGATGGCTTCCTTGATATTCGCGACTTCCTGCACTTTACCGTCGAGCACCACGCCCAGGCTTTCGCCCACGTGCGCCGAAGTGAAGCTGTAGAAGCGCTGCCCGCCCTCGCCCGTTAATTGGAACCGCACGTTCGGCTGGCCGTTCTGGTCGGTGCTGGGTTGCGCATCCCGCAAATCTTTTCCTCGGACCGCGGAGACCCGCGACACCAGATACCAAACCTGGTCGGCTCCAGCAGCTCCGGGAGTAGCATGTCCCGGCATCAGCATCGCATCCGCGGGTAAGATTCCGCCCTTATCTTGCAGCGCGGCTTGCTCGCTCGGAAAAGGTCCGCCCAGCACTTGCTTGATCTCAAGCATGGCGGTGGACTGCATAATGTCCTTCACCCGCCCCGGATCGTCCACGCCCGGCAACTGCACCAGAATCTGGTATTGACCGAGGCCGTGCTCCTGGATGGTGGGCTCGCTCACACCCAGGGAATCAATGCGGTTGCGGATGGTCTCGATCGCCTGGCTCACCGCCTTGTTCTTCAGGTCGCTGAGCATCTGCGGCTTCAGGGAGAGAGTCCAGGTATTGTCTGCTCCTGAACTCAGGTTGTACTCAGGTAGGCGCTCATTAACAATATCCAGCAGGTCTTTCCGGCCATCGGGTGGGACGCCCTTTAGCACAACCCGGTCGGGATTGTTCTGCGCATCGGGTTTGGAGATGTCCGCGAAAGCAATCTTGCGCTTGTTGAGTTGCTCCTTGACAATTTCGACGGCGTTGTCGGAATCGACATTGACAGCGTCATTAACCTGCACCTGCAGGATCAAATGCGTTCCGCCCTTCAAATCCAAACCTAGCTGAATGCGTTTGGTCATTGCGTCGAGCAGGCCCTGGCCCGTAAAACTCTGCGGAATGCCGAATATCCCGAACAGGAAGACCAGCAGAGTTGCGACGATGGCTGCCAATTTCCAGAGAAGATTCTTGTTCATAACGAAAACGGAGTCGAATTACTTCTAGATTGTTGCCGCTGCTACTTGGTCTTAACCTCTTCATCCGCGGTGGTCAATTGCGCCACCGAGGCCTTGGTCACTTCCAACCGCAGGTTGTCTGGAGGCACTCGCAGATGGATGGAGTCCTCTTTCAGAGCCACCACGATCCCCCGCAGGCCGCCACTGGTGGTTACTTTGTCGCCGGTCTTGATGCTATCCAGCATCGCCTGCCACTTCTTCTGCCGGCGCTGCTGCGGAAGAATGAGGATAAAGTAAAAGACGCCGACCATCAGTCCCATCATGAGCAGGAAGGACGTGCCGCCCCCGCCCGGTACCTGTAATGCCAGTAAGAGTTCCATATTCATTGAAATCTGCACCGATGAATCCGCGAATTGCCGCCTACGACTACACTCTCCACGGGCCTGTCATTTCACAACGGGAGTGCCGATCGATTCCGGCCGGATCATCTGCCGCTCAGGCTTGAATCCGGGAAGGGTCGTCACAGGTAAGGTCTAGGGTTCCGGTCGAGACCGGACGCTAGATAGAAAACCTGACTCTTCCCCAAGTCGAATAGAATGACGCACTCGACGCATGGTGTCAAGGTAGAAACTCAGGTTATGCAGGGTATTTAAGACCTGAGCCAGCATTTCATTCGAAGCATAAAGATGACGCAGGTAGGCCCGCGAATAGCGCTGGCAAACCCGGCAGCCGCAATTGGGATCAAGTGGCCCTGTATCTCGAGTATACCGCGCCTGCTTGATTGAGACTTTGCCCTCGGATGTGAACAGCAGGCCATGTCGCGCCGCCCGCGTGGGCAGGACGCAATCCATCATGTCGACGCCGAGGCTGGCGTACTCGACGATCTCTTCGGGCGTGCCCACTCCCATCAGGTAGCGCGGCTTGTCGGCGGGAAGGTGCTGAAGGGTGGCCTCGACGACCTCGCGCGTGCGTTCCCGCGGCTCGCCCACGCTCAACCCGCCGATGGCATAGCCGGGAAAGCCGACCTCGATGGTCCGCTCCGCCGATTCTTTCCTCAATTCTAGATCCATGCCACCTTGAATAATGCCGAAGAGCGTCTGAGTCGAGTTTCCAGTTTCTAGTTTCCGGTTTCTAGTCATCGGCGCACTGGAAACCGGAAACTGGAAACTGGAAACTGCCTTCCAAGGCACTTCATGCTTATGCTCCTCGAAATACCTCTTGCTCCGCTCCGCCCAGCGCAAAGTCAATTCCATCGAAGCTCTGGTGCGCGCCCGATCGGCGGGATACTCCGTGCACTCATCGAACGCCATAATGATGTCCGCGCCCAGGCCGATCTGCGCCTCGATGGCGCTCTCCGGGCTGAAGAAGTGCGACGACCCGTCGAGATGCGAGCGAAATGTAACCCCTTCCTCGTTGACTTTGCGAAGCTCGTTCAGGCTGAAAACCTGGAAGCCGCCGGAATCGGTCAGGATCGCCCGCGGCCACGCCATGAAACCATGCAACCCGCCCAACTTGCGGACGGTTTCCACCCCGGGACGCAGGAAGAGGTGATAGGTATTGCCGAGAAGAATCTGAACCCCGAGTTCTTCCAGAACGTCCTGTGGCACGCCTTTGACGGACGCGACTGTGCCCACGGGCATGAATACGGGCGTTTCAATCTCCCCGTGCGGCGTGATCAAGCGCCCGGTGCGAGCGGCGCCGGCACGGGCTTCGACATGGAACTCAATCGACATTAAGTCTTTGCCTTGCGATTGTAGCAACGACAAGGACCAGCTATCAGGACTCGGTGAGCGGCAGATCCAAGAGTTCGCCTCGCGCGTTACCATCCTCCAGGATTAACCTGCCCACGCTCACCGGCAGCTTGAAGCGCCGCGGCCCCGCGCTGCCTGGGTTGAAGTAGAGCACTCCATCGCGCATCTCTTGCTTAGGAACGTGACTGTGGCCGCTGACTACAACCGAGAATCCCGCAGCTTTGGGCTTGAGGTCCAACTGCGCCAGATCGTGCAACACGTAGATGGAAAAGCCACCGAGCTCGAGCACCGCCGTCTCAGGCAGCTTGCGAGACCACGCACCTTTGTCGACGTTTCCCCGCACGGCAGTCACCGGCGCAATCGTGAAAAGTTTTTCGAGGATCTCGGAAGATCCGACATCCCCGGCATGAATGATGTGTTCCGTCCCGCGCAGAGCTTCAATGGCCTCAGGTCGCAGCAGGCCATGCGTATCGGAGATGACGCCGATTAGGATAGGCAGTTCTCAGTTCCCGGCCTCTGTTTCAGCAGCTGGTTCATTTCGGAGTGAGTAGGCGCGTCTGCCAGCAATTCGTAGGTACCGCTGGTTTTCAGTTCATCGGCGATGCGACGCAGAGCGCCCAGCGTGGCGCGCATTGGCCCGGAACCGAGGCTCACTCGCGCCACCCCAAGTGCTTGCAGTTCCCGCACGGATGGCGACCCCGGCCCGGCAAGGATATTAACCGGGCACTTCAAATCGTTAACCAGTCGCTTGATCGTGGCCGCGTCCCTGAGTCCGGGCACGAACACGCAGTCAGCGCTTGAGGCGCGGTAGGCACTTAGCCGGCGGATGGTCTCGTCATATCGACTCGAAGCTTCGCCGACCTGCAGAAGATAGACATCTGACCGGGCGTTAATGACCAAGCCGACATCCAAGTTGTCCGCCGCGCCGCGGATCGCGCGAATCTTCTCCACCTGCAGGGACGGTTCTACCAGTGGCCGCTCCCGGTCGCCGGTCGAGTCTTCGAGGTTCGTGCCAATCGCCCCACCCAAAATTACGGCGCGCGCGGTCCCCGCCGCGTCTTCCGGGTCGTTCCCGTATCCTGACTCGACATCGGCGGTAACCGGTACTTTCACGGCCTGTGCGATGCGCGCTACTGCCGCCATCATGCGGTCTTTGTGAATCTTCTGCCCGTCAGGGTGGCCAAGAGAAAATGCCACACCTGCGCTGCTGGTTGCGAGAGCTGGAAAGCCAGCCTCTTCGACGATGCGGGCGCTGGCGACGTCCCACACGTTCGGAAGTAGCAATGGGTCGCCACCGGCGTGCATGGCGAGGAAGGCTTTCGCTTTTTTCTTCTGCTCAAGGTCAGGCACAGGCATATGGAGACTTGGATGCACCTACCGGCCCCCATTCTTCATCTTCTCAACCAACTTGCCAACGCTCACGACCGCCCGTCCCACTGTGCCGCGGCCGATTTCCTGAACATCGTCGCGCGTAGTTACACGCAGCAGATAGAAGCGCCCGTCAAACGACTCCAGCACGGCCTCGGCCTGGATGTGCGCGCCAATCCCGCTCGCCGCTCGGTGCTGAATGTTGATCGACGTTCCCACCGAAATCTCGTCGCCCTCGCAGTAGGGCTGGAGCGCGAGAAAGGCCGCGATTTCCATCAGGCGAATCATGTCGGGCGTGGAATAAACCGGCGGCAACTCGGCGTGGTGTGCGGTCAGCGTGTGGTTGAACTCGACGGTCTCCCGAGCTTCACCACGCGCACCCATGGGGATTTGCTTCGCCATCTTGATCTCTATCTCTAGCTCTCGCTTCCGTCCCAGCTCTCAGAGACGAAGAGCCAATGATCCTGAGGAAACCAGTCAGGAATCATTGGCTCACGATTATGCGTGAAACATTGTGCTCAAGCTGCCAACGCTATCCGCGCCGCTTCGATCCCGTCCAGAGTCTGCCACAGCAATTTAGCGGTGTTCTCAGCCGCATCCAGCGCGGCTTGCGCCGCTTCCGGATTTGCCTCGATGCGATTCTCCAGCTGCTGGCGCCAGACCTTCGAGTGGTAGACATCGGCGGTGGCATGGAGCGCGAAGTAGCCGCAAGTCTTATCGTCAGCGCCATAGATCTCGCGCAGACCGCGTTCTTTCTCCTTGGCGACTCGTGGCACCTGCGATTCGTAGACGTAAAACGCCGCCAGCGCCGCTTCCGGTGTGCCTTCACTGGCCACGCGGTGAAAATACCCTATTAGTTCCCGGACTTCCGCCACCGGCAAGTGCCAGCGCATGTCTCGTCTCGCTCCCATCCCTTCGGCAAAATCGAGCCAGAGTTCGGAGTGAGGTACAGAGTGAGGTACGGAGTCCTTCCCCGCTCCGCCTGCAGCGCCCTTCTCGTCACACATATTGGCCAGCACGGCGCGCCGCAACTCACCTTCGTCCAAGCGAAGGGCGAGCTCGGCCAGATAGCAAGGAAACGCCTGTACGTGATGGTAGTAGTGGCGGGCATACTCGCGCAGATCATCGCGTGTCAACTCACCGGCCGCCCACGCCTTATAGAATGGATGGCAGAGCAGATCGTACTTGGCGATCGACGCCTCCAGTTGCTCGAAGAACTGAGTGGGATTCATGATGGCCTCCTGGTCCGAGTATGTTCGAGTATGACAGATTACTATACGGTCCGGCCCGCAGGTCGGCAAGTGATCCAGATCACGTCGATGGATGACTTGTTAGAATGAAAGCGAAGATGCATTTCACTGAACAATTCGAAGTCGTCGTCGTGGGCGCGGGCCATGCCGGATGCGAGGCCGCGATGGCCGCGGCGCGCATGGGGCTGAAGACTGCCCTCTACACGCTGAACGTCGACTTGATCGCGCAGATGTCGTGCAATCCTGCGATCGGCGGCATCGCTAAGGGTCACCTGGTTCGCGAAGTCGATGCGCTCGGCGGAATCATGGGCGAGATCACCGACGCAGTCGGCATCCAGTTCCGCCTGCTGAACACTTCGCGAGGGCCAGCGGTATGGTCGCCGCGGGCGCAGTGCGACAAGCAGGCCTACCGGCTCAAGATGCGCGAGGTGCTCGAGTCGCAGCCAAATCTCAAGATCAAGCAGGCGGAAGTGGCAGAGCTGATTGTGGAAGGGGCTTCGGGTTTTGGGCTTCGGGCTTCGGGCAATCCTCCGGCAGACGACAATGGTGATGAAGATTCCGCCGAAGCCCGAAAGCCGAGGCCCGGAGCCCGCGTACTTGGCGTCACCCTCCGCGACGGCCGCACCGTCGGCGCGCGAGCCGTAATCATCACCACCGGCACTTTCCTTAACGGCCTCATTCATTGCGGCGAGCAGCAGTATCCCGCCGGGCGTTCCGGGGAGCCGAACGCAGTTCTCCTCGGGGAAGCGTTGAAGAAGCTGGGCCTGCGCGGCTGCCGGCTCAAGACCGGAACCCCGCCCCGTCTCGACGGCCGCACCATCGACTGGTCGCGCTTCGCCGAGCAGCCGGGAGACGCCGACCCCACGCCGTTCAGCTTCCGCACCAAGCGCGTCGCGCACCACGATTCGCAGGTGCCCTGCTATATCGCCTCGACCACGCCCGAAACGCACCGCATCATCCGCGAGAACGTGCATCGCTCTCCGATGTACAGCGGCCAGATTCAGTCAATCGGACCGCGCTACTGTCCGTCGATCGAAGACAAGATCGTCAAGTTTCCCGACAAGGAAACGCACCAGCTCTACCTCGAGCCCGAGGGTCTGAACACGCACGAAATCTACGTCAACGGCATGAGCACCTCCCTTCCGGTAGAGGTCCAGCTCGCGATCTTGAAGTCGATTCCCGGTCTGGAGAGCGCCGAAATGCTGCGCCCCGGCTACGCCATCGAATACGACTCGATTGATCCAACCGAGCTGCAGCGCACCCTGGAAACCAAGAAGATTGCCAGCCTGTTTCTGGCCGGCCAGATCAACGGCACCTCCGGCTATGAAGAAGCCGCGTGCCAGGGCCTGATGGCGGGCATCAACGCGGCATTGCAGCTAAAGGCGCAGCCGCCGCTCATCCTCGACCGCACCGAAGCCTATACCGCGATCCTGATCGACGACCTCATCTCCAAGGGGACGAACGAGCCTTACAGAATGTTCACCTCGCGGGCCGAATTCCGCTTGCACCTTCGGATCGATAACGCCGACCGCCGGATCACCCCGCACGGCCGCCGCGTGGGCCTGATCGCGAACGAAGCCTGGGATAGTTTCCAAAGCAAGCAGCAGCGGCTGGAGGCAATGAAGAAGCTGCTGGAACGCACAAAGCTGACCTCGGCGATGCTCGACACCCTAGCGCTCGATACCCTAGCGCCTTGTCATTCCGAGCGGCGAAGCGACGAGGTGTCCGCTGTCGCCGGCAGCACCACGGGGCTCGCTCACGATTGGAGTTCTACAGTTGGCCAAACCTGCGCCCAACTGCTGAAGCGCCCCGAGATCGTTATCGAGCAGTTGGCGCCCATTCTCCGCCAGCTAGACCCTGCGTTCTTCGTAAGAGAAGGAGAAGAAATCCGCGAGAATCCGGGCGATTCCGTGGCTACGCTTTCTTCTGAAATCCGCAACGAACTCAAGTCGGTGGAAACCGAGATCAAGTATGAAGGCTACCTGCTGCAACAGCAGCGTGCCATGGAGAGAATGAAGAAGTCAGAGCAGCGATCCATTCCGGGCTGGTTCGACTACGGCTCAGTCAGCGGGCTTTCGCGCGAGATGCAGGAGAAGCTCACCCATGTGCAGCCGCGCACGCTGGCCCAGGCCTCGCGCATCCCGGGAGTGACCCCGGCAGCCGTGTCGCTGGTCAACGTCTTCATCGAAATTCAAGCGCGCAGACGAGAACAGGCCGCCGCCATTTAAGAAGACAGGCTCAATTCTGTCTTGAAGCCCACGTTCGATCTTCGGTGGATCACTGCGGGTGCGATTTCCTGCCCAGCCTCGCATCTAGCGACGCTGCGCCCGCTCCCGTCAGGGCAAGCGACAGGCTGGCAACCATAAGCATCAGTTCAAACTCGAAACCGCCCGGCCCTAAGAATCCGCCTTTGAGTTTGACCGCGAGCACGGCTACCAGCATGTCGAA
>JBAUVZ010000404.1:0-2175 GCA_049583505.1 Candidatus Sulfotelmatobacter sp. | reverse complement strand
GGAATTTGGGATCAGGATGCAGGTCGTCGACACAGCGGCGCATCTTGAAGAAGTCGAGCGAGTCGTTCATGAACTTTTCGGCGGCGGTGCGGGATTGGAATGGGCCGTAGTAAAGATTACGGCCCTTAAGGCTTCCCAGGCGCGTGGTGATGGAGGCGCGGGGAAATTGGTTTTCGAGATGCAGCTTGACCAGCGGCGCGAAGCGGAAGCGCATGCGGTTGCCGTAGGTCTTGGGAAATGTTTCGCGCAGAACTCGGTAGAGCAGGAAGCCGGATTCGGAGTCGGAGCCGGTGGGCGCGTACTCGATGGCGCGGACGCGATCGCGCAGATTTAATTTCTTTGTGCGCTCTTCGACCGGGCCCAGCAAGCGTTGCAGACGGCGGCGGAGATTTGCAGTCTTGCTGACATATGGCTCTGCTTGGGTGTCTTCGCCGCGCAGCAGGAACACGGCGGGCGCGGCAGAGACGGCGGCGAAAACTTCGGCGTCGCGTTCGGGGGCGAACTCCAGGCGCTCGGTCAGCACGAAATCATTGTAAGAGAGTATTCACTGCGGACCTCATCCAAAAGGAATCACAGCCCCCCGTGCAGCCTTCCGAAATAGTGGGCAAGATTTAGCGACATGATCAGGATGCCCGCTCCGAGGGTGAGCACGTGCCGGGTCTTGCGCAGATCGAAGCTGCCGACGCGACAGACGAGCAGATAGCCGACGGCAAGGTTGAAAAGGCCCCAGAGGACATTTACCGTCGAGGAGGACAAGCCTATGCCGGGTGGGGATGCGAAGGGGCTTTGGAAAGCGTGCCCGGAAATTCCGTTGCCGAGATGGGGTAGGGCGTTCCCGAGGAATACGCCCCCGAAAAAGTACGCTATGTAATGGTACCAGCGCATGGTTGCTCCCTTCTGGCCGTGAAACCAATGGTAGCAGGCCGCACTGGAGACCCTCTGCCCATCGGATCCGTCGTGAACGAATTACCGGAAGCTGGCGCTGCGGAACTTTTGGCGGAAGTCTTCACCTTCAATCTTTATGATGCGGCACATTTCGTGCAAGCGGGAGCGCATGCGTTCTCCGATGCGGTCGCCGAGTGTTTCGGAGCGCGTGGCAGCGCGTGCTGGAGAAACGGAGCCATTTGCTCCGGCGGCGGGCTGATCTTCGAAATTTGTCGTGATGATGGTGGTGCGATTGTCGTTGTAGCGCGTGTTCAGGATCAGGCTAACGGTGTCCCAAACCCATTCAGTGGGCTTGACCGCGCCCAACTCGTCGAGAACCAGAACGTCAGTTTCAAAGACGGGACGAAGAACGTCCAACTCGGTGGTTTGAACCGCGGCGTTGTACGAATTCTGGATTTCCTTCAGCAGTTCGCGATAGTCATAGAACAGGCACGAGATGCCCTTGGTGAGGATAAGTTCCTTGGTGATCCCAACTGCCAGGTGAGTCTTGCCAGTGCCGACCTGGCCGATGATCAGGAGGCCGGTGCCCTCGCGAGGATCGTATTCCTGTGCGAACCTTGCAGCGGAAAGGTGAGCGAAGGCCAGCGAGGGATGAGCACCCGGAAAATCTGCGGTGTAGCTGGCGAGTTCACAATGCTCATAACGTTTCGGGATGCGCGCCGCGGCTAGCAATGTCTGACCCCGCGCCCGCAGCTGGCAATCGCAGCGCGTGACTCGTCTGTCCTTATTCTTGTGTTTATCCCGGGGCACGCTGGGGCCCGCGGAGAGCGTCTTCCAACCCGTGCCCTGGCACAGCGGGCAAACTTCCGCCTGGGTCTTGGCTAACTTCAACCCTGTTTGTTCGATGCTTCTCAAATCGACCTTCTCAATTCGACTCTCTTAAAGTGTATCAGCTGACTCTGCACCCTGACGCGAGCTTCCCGCAAGTGCGAAACCGCGGACGGCTGTGTACAACCTGTGAAGGGGTGAGCGGGGTTGTGGAGAGCTGAGGAAAAAACGCTCCTGGCTTGTATTTTGGCGACGTGAGCGGCTGGGATGCCGGTTTTCCACTGCCGTCCCAGCCCCAGAACCCGCCCCCTCAGCCCCAATCCGGGACATGGAGGTGCGAAACAGGCTTCGGGCGCGGATTTTCACAGTTGACATTCTCCGTGGAGAGAGGAGAATACCAGCCGTCAGGTTTTCCCAACTCAGCCACGAGCTTTTGTCCTCCCGGTGTGGGCTGGGTATGAA
>JBAUVZ010000403.1:0-17549 GCA_049583505.1 Candidatus Sulfotelmatobacter sp. | reverse complement strand
GCTTCCTCGTGACCATCATTAAACAGATCGGCGAGTGCCATGCCGCGACCAGAGTGTGGCTCGCTCAGAACCGAGCCCGCACCGGCAGTGATGTTGGCGAACGTCCCATCGCGCTGGTTGTAGTAGGCGACGTTCGGTTCGCGAAAGCTTGTACCCAATGCCTTGCCGTCGACCTCCGGATACACGTGGCCGTTGGCGATTAAGATTCCGGGCCAGCCGCTATTGTCGAAGTCGTAGAATTGCACTCCCCAACCCAACCGGTTCTTGATCTTGCCAAGCCCGGAGCTGTAGGTAACGTCATCAAAATTATTGTCACCCCGATTCAAGTACAGCGTTGGGGTGTCGTCGCTGAAGTTGGTCTTGACGAGGTCTTGACGCCCGCTGTGAGTAAAGTCGTCGGCGGAAAGGCCCATGCCCGCCTGCTCGGAACCGTCCTCGTTGTACGCTACTCCGGCTTTCTTTCCGATGTCGGTGAAAGTCCCGTTTTGGTTGTTGTGATACAGGATGCTGGCGGTAGAATCGCAGGCAACGTAGATATCTGGCCATCCATCATGATCGAAATCCGCCGTCAGCGACGTGAATCCATAACATCGCGTTGTATCGAGAATGCCGGATTTCTGCGAAACGTCGGTAAACGTGCCATCGCCGTTGTTGTGATAAAGCGCATTTGCGCCCGGCTTAAGGCCACGCGGACCGCACATTACGTTGATCCCCTTCCACTGGCACCAGCGTCCCTGCCCCGGTCGTGGCACCGAGTCGTAACTGAAATCCACGTAACGCACTACGAGAATGTCTACTTTGCCGTCGCGGTCATAGTCTACAAAACTACAACCTGTACTCCACTCGTCTTGCGACGTCTTGAGCCCGGCCTGGGCCGTCACGTCGGTAAACGTCCCATCCCCGTTGTTGTGATACAGGACATTCTGTCCCCAATAGGTGACCAGTAAATCGAGGTAGCCGTCATTGTCGTAGTCGCCGACACACGCGCCTTGTCCCCAGCCTGGGCGGGACAGCCCGGAGCGTGATGTGACGTCGGTAAATGTCCCGTCGTGATTGTTGTGATACAGGTGCCCGGTCGGAGCTTTGTCTTTCGGGAATCCTTCTACCGTCGAACCGTTGGGGAGAAAAATGTCGGGCCAGCCGTCGTTATCGTAATCGAAAATGACGGCCCCGTTACCGGTGGTTTCAATAATGAATTCCTTGTGAGTGTCGCCCCCGTATACGTTGAGCGCGCTGAGTCCCGCCTGCGAGGCAATGTCTTCGAAGTGGACTTCGCCCGGCTTGACTCTCGCCGCTGCCGTTTTGGTGGGTTGGGTTGTTTGGGCTGCAAGCCAGCTTGCCAGCGCTGAAACCGCTGCGAGAAGCAAAATAGATCCGGACCTCTCGATTTTTCTGAGCGGGATCACCTTGACATCTTAAAGGAGAAATCGCAACCACTCACCAGGATCTCATCTCGCCAGATGTGTGTTGACCGTGTCTGTTGATATCGACTGCCACGCAACAACCCTCTGCCGTGCTTCGCCAAGGTGGTCGATCCCCAATTCAACAACATCGCCCGCCTTCAGGTACTGTGGCGGCCTCATGCCCAAACCCACTCCAGCCGGTGTTCCAGTGCTGATGATATCGCCAGGCAGCAGCGTCATGAATTGGCTGACGTAGCTGACGAGAGTGGGTACATCAAAAATCATTTCGCTGGTGGAGCTGCGTTGCCGGAAGACGCCGTTAATCTTCAACCACATTCCCAAATGCCCCGTGTCCGGAATCTCATCACATGTCGCCATAAACGGCCCCAGCGGCGCAAACGTATCGGCACTCTTTCCCTTAACCCATTGCCCGCCACGCTCCAGTTGAAACGCGCGCTCGGAATAATCGTTGTGCAGAGCGTAGCCGGCCACATGTTTAAGCGCCTCTTCCCGTTCGATATAGCTGCCTTTCTCTCCGATCACGACGGCCAGTTCGACCTCCCAATCCACTTTTCGCGCATTCTTGGGCATGATCAGGTCATCGTTCGGACCGACCAGTGACGTGGTGGCTTTGAAAAATATGACGGGGTCTTCCGGAATCTCCATTTTGCTTTCTTTGGCGTGATCGCGAAAGTTCAATCCTATGCAGACGATCTTGCTGGGGCGAGAGATCGGTGATCCTAAGCGGACAGAGGCCGCAACTTGGGATGCAGAAGTGGAGTTCTCCTTCAGCCACTGCTTCAACCGGGTGAGTCCGTCATTCGCGAAGAACGCTTCGTCATAATCCTGCACGCAGTTGGAAACGTCCAGGCGTGTGGCGTCCTCCATGATGAGCCCCGGGCGCTCTTTGCCTGGCTCTCCAAATCGGATCAGCTTCATCGAATATTTTCCATTCTCGTTTATCGCACCCGGCCCGGTGCACTCGATTCAACAACGCGCGAAAAAGGTGGCAATGCTAAACCAACAGATTCAACTTCGCAAGTTCAGGATTCTGAAGCCTTGAAAAACGGGGACGCCCTTGTTTCATAGGATAAAACGTGCCGCGGCAGGTCTCGCAGAAGATAAGCTTGGCCTGCTCCCGCAGTTGCTGCTAAAGTTTGCGCTTACGCGAGCCCAAACGGTTATGAAATTACTCTCAGAATTGTCCGACGTTTTCCCGCACCTCGACTACAAACCAAAAGTGCCACAGCGCCTGGACCACGGTATCGGCATCGTCGGCGCCGGGGGAATCGTCAACTATGCACACCTCCCCGCGTACAAGAAGGCTGGGTTCAAAGTTGTCGGCATCACTGACCGGAATCGTGAGCAGGCGGAGCGTACTGCCAAAGATCACGGAATCGGGAAAGTCTATGCCAGCGTCGAAGAGCTGCTGCGTCAGCCGGAGGTCGAGATCATCGACATAGCTGTGTATCCCGCCGAGCAGGTCAACATCGTCGCACAGGCTACTGCGGCTGGCAAACATCTGCTGTGCCAGAAACCTCTTGCCGATGAGTATTCAAAAGCAGTTCGGAGCGTCGAGCTAGCGGAACGCGCGAAGGTTAAGATCGCCGTCAACCAGCAGATGCGCTGGGACGCCGGGATCCGATGTGCGCGCCTGCTGATCGAAGACGGCTGGCTGGGCACACCTACCTACGCCGCCATCCAGGTCCACTGTAAAACCGACTGGAGTCTCTGGCCCTGGATTTATCAGGGGAAACACGTGGAGATAATGTTCCACAGCATCCATTACATCGATTCGCTCCGTTATCTGTTGGGCGACCCCGCTTATGTGTTCACGAGCGGGAGTCGAGCACCGGGCGAAACCACGCAAGCCGAAACCAAAACGCTGACCATCTGGGAGTACAATTCCGGCCTGCAAGTGCTGATCGATGTTTGCCACACCACTTGGCAGGACGATCCCTATGCCATCTTTCGCTTCGAAGGCACCGAAGGAGTGATCAAAGGAACGATCGGCCTCATGTACAACTATCCGACTGGACGCCCGGATACTCTGGAGTTCATGTCCAAGCGCAATCCGGGTTATTGGTTCTCCGCTCGCCTCGACAGCATGTGGATTCCGGATGCCTTTGTAGGTCCGATGGCGTCACTCATGCGTTCCATCGAGAACGGCTCGGAGCCCGAGACCAGCGGCCGCGACAATCTGCGCACTTTGCAGGTGATGTTTGCCGAGTACCGATCCATGGCGGAGAAGCGCGCGGTTCGTCCAGAAGAGATCAGCGCTTGAAGTCGCCAAAGCTCAGGGCCGCACGCTCTTCAGATCGGAAGAGGAACCCGGCATCTGCGGAGTCACATACACGCCGTTCTCGATTTGGGCGGGATTCACGAAGTGTGGCTGCAGATGTGGGATGCACTCGAGGAAAACCGCTTCGTGTCCCATGGCAATGTGATTGAACAGAACCAGATGCTGGTGAATCTGTCCCATGTCACCGACGTGAGGAACCACTCGCAGGCCGAACTTTCGCGCCAGCAAGCTGACTGTGAGGAACTCGGAAATCCCGGCAACGCGCGTGCAGTCGACTTGCACGATCTGCACCGCCTCCGCCTGCATGAAGTTCTTAAACATGACTCGGTTGGGAACGTGCTCGCCCAGCGCAATCGGGATTGGTTTGATCGCGTCGGCAAGCGTGCGATGCGCCCGAACATCGTCCGGATGCGTGGGTTCTTCTACGAAGTAAGGGGACATGTCTCGAAGCTCTTGGCACATTTTTAGCGCACGTGGAAGCGTCCACTGCTGGTTAGCGTCGAGCATGATCAGCGCGTCGGAGCCAACAAGTTCGCGCAGCATAAAGGCGCGTCGCACGTCGCGCTGGCCATCGCGGGATCCAACTTTTAGCTTGAAAGCGTGAAATCCCTGCTCCATGGCCTGCCGCGCCAAATCTTTCACTTTGTTCTCATCGTACTGGAACCAGCCTACAGATGTGTCGTATCCGGGGTAACCGCTGCGTATAATTTCTTCCCGTTCTCGCCGGGAACTCGTATGCTTTCGCAAAATCGCTTCGGCTTCGTCTCGCGCGAGCACGTCTTCCAGATAACTCAAGTCGAGCAGATCGACAATCTTTCTTGCATCGAGATCCAGAAGCAGACGCCATAGGGGTACGCGGCGGCTCTTGGCCCACAAATCGAAACATGCGTTGGTGAGCGAGGCAAGCGCCAGGTGGACCACGCCTTTATGAGGACCCAGCCATCGCAGTTGAGGATGTTGAGCAAGTTTCTGCGCGACCATCCCGAAATCCGCCATCAGCTCTTCAATATCCCCGCCAATCAATTCCTTGCCGAGCCATTCGATGGCTTGGCAGACCAACTGGTTCCCCAGGCCGAGCGTAAGCACGATACCGGTGCCGAAAACCTTCTCGTCGGAGGCGAGCAGCGTTGTGGCGAATGCGTACTCGGCTCCCGAGTGCACCGCGTCGCTGCCCGCGCCTTGCTCCAGCGGGAAGCGAACATCCCGTGTTTCCAGTGAAGTAATCCGATGTTGTGCCATGTCAATTGCTGCGAAGGTAAGTCATCTCGTTTTTCCAAACCTAGCCAGCTCGCGAAGGCATCGAATATAGTGGAGCGGTTTGGGGAGTGCAACGTCTCCCGCTCGTTGTCAGTTCCGCGTGAACCCTCGAACCAGCAAAACCGACCGTGAAAGGACGATCCAATGAAACGCTACGGTTCTGTAATCGGAGTAAGGCCCGAGTCTCTTGCAGCCTACAAGAAATACCACGCGGCGGTGTGGCCGGAAGTCCTCGCCATGATCCGGCGTTGCAACATCCGGAACTATTCCATCTATTTAAAGGATGACCTTCTCTTCGGGTATTTTGAATATCACGGCGCAGACTACGCCGCGGACATGGCGAAGATGGCAGCGGATCCCAAGACGCAAGAATGGTGGGCCATCATGATGCCGATGCAGAAGCCGTTGGAAACACGCGCCACAGGCGAGTGGTGGGCCGATATGGAGGAGGTTTTTCACTCAGATTGATTTGACAGCTCCCGACTTTGCGGTTAGAGTTTCCGCCCGGTCAACCGAGTATGCAAATCGTAGACACCCACCAGCATCTCTGGGATCCAGATCTCTTTCGCTACTCGTGGCTCAACTCGCTTCCGGCACTGAACCGCCCTTTCCGGATGCCCGACTATCTCGAAGCCGTCAAAGGATTGAACGTGGTGAAGTCAGTACATCTGGAGGCCGATGTCGATGAGCCCTATATGCTCGGCGAGACCCGGCATCTGCTCGCGCTTGCCGATCAGCCGGACAATCCACTCGAAGGCATTGTGGCTTGCGGCCGGCCCGAGAGCAAAGAGTTCAAGTCCTATGTTGACCAGATCGCAGGTCATCCCAGGCTGAAGGGAATTCGCCGTGTGCTCCATGCCCAACCGGACGATGTGGGCCAAGGAGCGACCTTTATCAACAACGTGGCTGCCCTTGCAGGCTACGGCCTTTCATTCGACCTTTGCGTTCTGGCTCGGCAGCTTCCTGTCGCCATCAAATTGGTTTCCAAGTGCCCGGATGTAGTTTTCATCCTTGACCACTGTGGGGTGCCTCAGGTTAAGGAAAGAAATCTCGATCCGTGGCGTTCTTACATTGTGGAGATGGCCGGATTTCCAAATGTATGCTGCAAGATCTCAGGTCTCGTGGCTTACGCGGATCCGCAAAGATGGACAACGGAAGACCTGCGGCCTTTTGTTGAACACACGATCGCCAGCTTCGGCTGGGACCGCGTGCTCTTCGGGAGCGACTGGCCCGTCTGCACACTATCCGCCAGCTATCAACAGTGGGTAGAGGCATTGCGGGCGCTCACGCTAGGCGCGGGCCAGGTCAACCAGAGAAAGTTGTTCCACGACAATGCTGTCCGCGTCTACCGCTTGAGCTAAAGCCCAAACTCCCTCTGAATTGTCGCGGTGTGCTGCCCCACTCGGGGAGCGAGCCGCTCGCTCGTCAGCAGACTCCCGTCCAGGCGAATTGGAAGGCGGGTGGTGAGAATCTCAATTCCGCGCTCACCCTTGAGGGTCTGTATCATAGCAAGTTGCTCGAAAGCTTGGCTGGCGAAAAGCTCGGACCAATCGAGAACCTCCGCGCACCAGATGTCGGCGGCATTGAGAATCTCGAGCCAATGCTCGGTCGTGCCCTCTTTCAGACGCTGGGCGATGATTTGCTTGATTTCGTCGCGGCGGCGAAAGCCGTCGGCCTGATCCGAAATTTCCTGAAGCGCAGGCAAAGCGAGCAACTTCCCCAGTGTTGGAAGATGCGTCATGGCCAGCGCCAGGTAACCATTTGCCGTGTCGTAAACTCCGTAGGGCGCCGCCAGATAGGCGTGCGCATTGCGGAATGCACTTCTCCGCGGTGGACGTCGCCCGTCGTTCAAGTGCGTGGTAATCACTTCAAATTGGAAATCCAGCAACGCCTCAATCAGACTGGTTTCCACCAATCCCCCGCGGCCAGTCACACTGCGCCGCACCAGACCGGCCAGAATTCCCTCGCAGAGGCTATGTCCCGCCAGCATGTCGGCAATTGCCAGAGAAATAGGCGTAGGCGGATCTCCCTCGTCGCCGCTCAGCCACATGATTCCAGAGCGCGCCTGCGCCAGCAGATCTTGTCCTGGTCGATCGCGCCAAGCCTCAGCATTTCCATATCCCGACACGATTCCGTACACCAAACGACTGTTGATCTGCGAAACCTTGTCATAGCCCAGGCCCAGCCGCTCCATGACTCCTGGACGAAAGTTCTGCACCATCACATCTGCCCGCGTGATTAACTGACGCAATTTATTCAGGTCCGAGGGATCCTTCAAATCCGCCGCGTAGCTCTCTTTGTTGCGATTGATGGCGTGGAATAGCGTGTTCTCGCCATGCACATCAGTGTCGCTAAGGTAAATCGTGCGACCCAAGTCTCCTGCACCGGGCCGCTCGATCTTGATCACGCGAGCGCCCATGTCCGCCAGCCGAAGCGTGGCCAGTGAACCAGAAAGGAACTGGCTGAAGTCCAGCACCAGAATGCCGTGGAGAGGTCTTTCCAGTCCCTTATTGATGTGATCTGTGGAGACGCGAGCAGTGGAAGTGGTCACGGAAGACTCCTGATCATACCCAAATTTAATTCTACCAATAAAATAGCATTTTCATTAGAGAAACTCCGTAGTACACTAACAATGGTTGCTCAACATGACGGCCCGGCGCGCGCTTCCAACTCGAAAGCAGATAACTGCGCGGAAAAGCCGTTACACGGCCCCTGCCCTTGAAAAAGGCCTGGACATCCTGGAACTTCTGGCTTCAGTTTCCGAGGCCCTGACCCACAGTGAGATAGCCAGCCGTCTCGGCCGCACCCTTACTGAGGTGTTCCGCATGTTGGTGTGTCTCGAAGAGCGGGGCTATATTTCCCGGACAGGCTCGGATGAATGCTACCAACTCACGCTGAAGCTGTTTGAAATTGTCCACCACCATCATCCGCTGCAACGCCTGATCGCGCAGGCGCGCCCGCTGGTGCAGGGGGTCGCAAGTGACACCGGCCAGTCCTGTCATCTGGCGATGCTTAACCATGCTGAGGTGGTCATCGTGGCGCAGTTTGACGCACCGGGAAACATGGGATTCTCCGTACGGCTGGGAGCAAACATTGACCTCCTGAACACGGCTTCCGGACACGTGATTCTAGCTTTTCAAAACGACGAGGTTCGTGCCCGCGCACTGGGAGCGTGGAGCTTCCGCTCTAGGAAACCTATTCCGGCTGGTCTCTACCGGCACCTGAACCAGATTCGCCGGCGTGGCTACGAAGAACTCGCCAGCTACCAGGTGCACGGAGTGGTAAACATCAGTTACCCGGTTCTGAATCAACACGGGGAAGCGATCGCGGCAATGACAGTTCCCTTTCTTGCCCGCATCGGAGACAGCGTGGGCCCACCACAGGTAAAGGAAGCGTTAAGCCAGGCTTCCAGCACGCTTTCCTCAGCCATCGGTGGAAAGAGGCCGAAACTTTCCTCCGGCGGAGAGCGGCCATGACACGCACCGAGTTCTTCGAAGATTATGTGGTCGGGGCGCAGCGAGTCACTTCGGGGCGCACGATTACAGAGACTGATGTAGTTATTCATGCGGGGCATTCGGGAGACTACTTTCCGCATCACGTCGACGCCGAGTTTGCCCGTGAGACTCCCTTTGGTCAGCGTGTCGCACACGGTACCATGACCTTTGCGATCGGCATCGGTCTCACGGCCAATCAAATCAATCCCGTCGCCTTCACCTACGGATATGACAGATTGCGTTTCCCCAAGCCGGTCTTCATTGGAGACACTCTGCGAACGCGAGTCACTGTGAAGGAAAAGCAGGAAGACCCGAAGCGCAAAGGGTTGGGTCGCATTGTGGAAGCTTGTGAGGTGCTGAACCAGCACGACGAAGTCGTTTTGTATTGTGAACACATTTTGCTGGCTGAGAAGCGCCCGGCCGCTTGACTAGTTCAAGTGAAATGTTTCTGAAAGCGGGGAGGTTAGTTTGGGAATTACTCTCAAAGGACTCACCTGGGATCATCCCCGCGGTTATGCCCCCTTGCTCGGAGGAGTTCCCGAATACGAAGAACAAAATCCAGAAATTAAAATCCAGTGGGACCGGCGCACTCTGCGCGAATTTGGCGAAGCTCCCATCGAGCAATATTTGGATCGTTACGATCTCCTCGTCGTGGATCACCCGTTCGTTGGTTTCGCCGCAGCTCATGGTGTGTTAGTTGACCTAGCTCCCTCCATCAGCGAAGCGGATAAAGTTCGTTTTGCTGCAGACTCTGTGGGTCCTTCCTGGCAATCCTACTTGTACGGCGGTGGTCTCTGGGCCCTTCCTATCGATGCCGCGACACAAGTCGCATCATATCGGCCTGATCTTTTAGGAGTACTCTCTACCGCCGTTCCCAACACCTTCGACGACGTTCTAAGACTGGGAGAAGAAGCGCGCAAAGCAGGGAAATACATCGTCGTGCCTGCTTGTCCGACGGACGCGATCAGTCTCTTCTTCACGCTGAGCGCGAATCTCGGATATCCCATTCCTGAGGAACGTGAATTTTTTGTGGACGATTCCGTTGCCGCCGAAGTATTGGGTCACTTGCACGCGCTCATCGCAGTCGCCCATCCCCGGTCTGTGGAGTGGAATCCGATCCAGGTTTACGATTTCATGATCAGCGGTTCCGACGCGGTCTACTGTCCGTATGGTTTTGGCTACTCCAACTACTCGCGAGTTGGCAACTCCGTGCGATTGAAGTTCACGAATGCTCCGGCTGCTGGTGATCGCGGTTGTACCGGGACGATGCTGGGCGGGACCGGGGTTGCAATCAGCAAACTCAGCTCGCATCCATCGGAAGCCATCGCCTATGCCAAATGGCTGGTGAGCCCCGGACACCAGCGAGGTACCTATTTTCGCGAAGGAGGCCAGCCTGCCAGCCTGGCCGCATGGACCGACTCGTCAGTTAACCTTATGGCCGACGGCTTCTTTTCTGGGACGCTGCAAACCTTACAGACAGCCTATGTGAGGCCGCGCTTCGACGGCTTTGTTCGATTCTTCGAAGCCGCGGGTGTCCAGATTAATCGCTGCTTGCGTGGAGAACTGAAGGACGAAGTCCTGATCCGATGGATGAACGACCGGTATGCAACGCAGCGGGTTGCGGCGCGCCAAATCGCATAGTCGATAAAAGAGGAAACTCGTGAAGAATCCAAATCCCGATCCCGTTAAACACAAAGAAATCTCGATATGGAATGCCGAAGATTGGTTATACGAAGACTTCGAAGTGGGCAAGCGTGCGCGCTCGATTCGCCGCACGATTTCCGAAGGGGAAAGCATGTTGTTCAATGCTATCGTACTCGACATGCATCCTTACGTCGCGGATGATGTCTTCGCCAAAGAAGAAGGAGTATTCAAGAAGCGCCTGGTAGCGGGCGCCATGGTATTCAGCCTGGGCCTGGGTCTGATGGCACACAATAACATTCACACTTTCAGCTACGGATATGACAAGTTGCGCTTCATTAAGCCGGTCTTCGTGGGCGACACGATTTACACGATTCGTACGCAGCTTGAAAAATGGCCCAAGTACGCCGAGATGGGGATGGTGAAGGTCTCTTACGAAGTGTTCAAAGTGCCCGGAGATCTGGTTCTTTATTGCGAACATCTACAGACCGTCAAGTATCGAGATCCTGCAAAGTTCCAGGAGAACCTGCAGCCGAAGTAGGGTGAACCCGCGATGACGCCAACCATCACGCTCGCCGACCGGTTGAGAAGGTGCTATAGCGGAGCGGTCTATGATGTGTTGAGGGCGAAGGGCTATGTGCAGCAGACGCTCCCGCATTATATTCGACCTCTGAATTTACAGCACAGACTCGCCGGCCCGATTTTCACAATCCAAGGCAAGCGCGACGATTCTTTGGATGCTCATCAAAGCCTGCTCAAGTGGTGCGAGCTTTTGTCCAAGGCGCCGGCGAACACAGTGCTCGTCTGTCAGCCCAATGACCACAACCTCGCGCACATGGGAGAACTTTCTTCAGAGACGTTGGTCTACAAGAAGGTGCTGGGCTATATCGTGGATGGTGGCTGCCGCGATTCGGCATTTATCGAGGCTTTGGGATTTCCGGTGTTTTGCAAATATTTCACCCCCGTGGATGTGGTCGGCAAATGGGCGGCCACGGTGTTCGGCGAGCCGATTCAGATTGGTGAAGTCACAGTCCACACCGGCGACTACGTGCTTGCGGATCGCGACGGAATCGTAATCATTCCGGCGGCGATCGCTCCCGAAGTCGTCCAGCAGACCGAAGAAGTCTTACGCACTGAAAATCTGGTTCGTAAGGCAATTCTGCAGGGGGTCGACCCGGTCGCGGCTTACTTGCAGTATGGGAAATTCTGATGCAACCTGAAGGGAAATCACAGAAGCTGTTGCGCATCCATCGCGACGACAATGTGCTTATCGTTGTCTCCCCGGTACGCCCGGGCGACCGAGACTTAGTGGATGGCCACGAACTCGTGTTCACACAAGATATTGCCATTGGGCACAAGGTCGCGGCCCGCGACATCAAGGCGGGAGCAAAAGTGTATAAGTGTGGTGTACCGATTGGCTCTGCAAAAGAGATGATCCCTGCTGGGGCTCACATGCATCTGCATAACCTTAAGAGTGACTACATCGCTACTTACACCCTGGATAAAGATAATGTCTTCGTCAAATAACCAGTCAAATAACTCGCCCACTCTGCAGGGTTTCCTTCGCTCTGATGGAAGAAAAGGAATACGAAACTGCATCGTTGTCGCCTATCTCGTGGAATGCGCTCACCACGTAGCCCGCGAGATTGTGGATTCTTTCAAAGGCCAACCCGTGCATCTAATTGGTTTTGGCGGTTGTTATCCCAATGCTTATGCCGACCGGATGATGAACAAGCTGTGCACGCATCCCAATGTCGGCGGTGCACTGCTGCTCTCCCTGGGATGCGAGAGTTTCAATCGGCATCGCCTCGCGGAAGAGATTGCGAAGAGCGGCCGGCCCGTGAGCACCGTGGTGATCCAGCAAACCGGCGGAACAAGGAAATCTATCGATGCAGGTACGAAGTGGGTCGAGCAGGCTCTGAAGCAGATTGCGGAAGTGCCGCGAGTCGCGTTGCGAGTGAATGAGCTGGTGGTCGGGACCGTGTGCGGCGGTTCCGATGCGACCAGCGGAATCTCCGCCAATCCCGCGGTGGGACGCGCCTTCGACATGCTGGTGAACCAGGGCGCGGCCACGATCTTCGAGGAAACCGGGGAAATGATCGGATTGGAAGAAGTCATGTCCGCCCGAGCGGTCACACCCGAGCTCGGCCACGAGTTGAAAGCGTCCGTCGAAAAGGCAGCGTTTTACTACAAGAAGATGGGCCACGCCAGTTTTGCTCCAGGCAACGCCGAGGGCGGGCTGACCACCATTGAGGAGAAATCGATCGGAGCGTATTGCAAGAGTGGTGATTCGCCAATCTCGGGGCTAATTAAGCCGGGCGACGTTCCTCGCAAGGGCGGTTTGTATCTGTTGGACGTGGTGCCGGATGGCGAGCCGCATTTTGGATTTCCCAATATCAATGACAATGCAGAAATTGCGGAATTGATCGCCTGCGGCTCCCATGTAATTCTGTTCACGACGGGACGTGGCTCCGTGGTGGGCTCAGCGATTTCTCCTGTAATCAAGATCTGCGCCAATCCCGAAACCTACGAGCGCATGAGCGATGACATGGACGTTAATGCCGGACGAATCTTGCGTCTGGAAGCCAGCGTGGACGAAGTCGGCAAAGAGATCTATGGCAAGGTATTGGAAATAGCATCGGGTGTGCAGAGTTGTTCTGAGAGCCTCGGACATCAGGAGTTTGTGCTCACCTATAAGTCTTTTGAACCTATAGGACCGGCCTGTCTGCCTATGTGAAGACTGCCTACAAGAGTCAGCCGCGGCAGAGTGGGTTTGCCCGAAAGCGAGGACCAAAAGAATTAGGGACGCTTGCGAACGTCTGCTAGCTGCACTTTTGCCTGTTCCCTTGCGATATACAGCGCCTTAGCGGCATCTGCATTGTCCGGATCCAGTCGCAACACTTCGAGCAGTTCCACCACTCCATCTTGCCACCGGCCAAGCCGGCATAGCGCGAGCGCATGATTTTAACCGGAAGCCGAAGCCGGTAGGATTATGAATCATCCTTGCTCTTGAGTTTTTCGTCTGACTGGTTGAAAGATTGACTACGGAAGGAGAAACGCGATGAGTTGGAAGACGTGGATGATCGGCTTGGCGAATGGCGCACAGGAATTTGGAGCACAAAGCGGAGCACAATAACTGCCGAATGAGAGGCCCTCAGCCCGACTTGGAGGTCTCGGCTCCGACTGTAAGTGCTTTACTACGAGTGAGGGCGGCGAGAATGATTCATTTGCTAAACCGTTGTACGGGCTAACACCTGTACCGAGGGCTCGAATCCCTGCCTCTCCGCCAGTCCTTCTAGTTGCTATGGGTTGCGAGCACTTGCATTGAGTGGACAGAGCCTTCGCACGATATCCTGAAACAGCGGATTGTCATGATTTTGTAATGGTTGCTGTCTGAGTGTGGGTCTTGCAGGATTTTCGAGATGTTAGAAAACCCCTTCAAAATTTGCTCCTTTTGCACCCGCATGAACATTGGGGGGTTTCCGTCCTCACTCCGGGCGTTAGAAATGTGTAGTTTCTAATCAGGCAGGAATCGACTCGTTTGGAACCTGTGCTCAAGGGCCAATGAATGTAATGGCAATGTTTTGCCAATGGTGATTCCGAGCGTCGCGGGCGCAAACTGTCCTGCCTAAGACTGTAACGAACGGTGGTAGGTTAGCTGGTTGCTCTCGCAAGCAGACAGATTGCCATAGCGTAAAAAACGAACATACCAGCCAAGTACAGCTTGGAGCGAGGACCGGAATTCTTGAATTCCTTCCAAGCGAAGATACCCCAAAGCGCAGCGACCACGGGAGCTGACTGGCCGACGGCATAAGAGACAGCCTCTCCGGTTAAGCTGCCTGCAACTAAATTGAAGACCGTGCCGACGCTCCAGATGCAGCCGCCTAGCAGACCTAAGGCGTGCCCAGAACTCGGCCCCTTGAAAAATGCGGCAAAACTAACGGGATCGCCTATGAGAGGATGCTTCATGAAGTAGATGTTCCAAATTGGACAGGACAGCAGGGCACCCAGCGTGAGAAACACGGCAGCACTATAAGGACCCAGAGCATTCCTGCGTGTCATGGCGTGCGTCATGAACGGAGCCCATAGTCCCATAAGAACTCCCGAAACAATGCATACGATCAGGCTTTTTCGGGAAACTGAGCGACCAGCATTGGCGAGGGTACCGTACGCCTTGCCATCGAGGAGCACTGCGACCAGAGCGCAAGCGACTCCAAGAGCTAGAAGCAGAGCGTTCCCCTTGGGCTGAAGGGCATAGCTCAACACCACGCCGACCACAAGAGCAATTCCAATCGAAATCGGAAAAGCTATCGCCAGGCCAGCCATATCGATGGCAGCCACGAGCAGCGGATTAGCCAGATTGAACAGTGCTCCGCCGATAAGAGCATTGATCACGTTTGAGATGTTGGCGGAGTGGATGTTGCGAAGGAGGCTTAAAGCATCTGGCCTCGTACTCCCCATCGTGAGCCCCAGTATAAGGGCCGCAACAAATATGCCGATCGCGTAATCCCAGTAAAACAACTCAAATCGATAGTTCTTCACGCCTTTGTAAGTGTTCGCCCACGATCCCCAACAGACGGCACTGGTAATCATCATCAGGAGCGCAATGCTCGAATTTGGCGGTGTGAACATGGTCTTATGTCACGAACAATGATGTCGGGCGGCCCATTCGGCCTCAAAGCGTGCACGACTGTAAAAAGATTTTTGTGTTCCAATGCCGGTAGTCGAGAGCGCAGCATAAAGGTTGGCTCGGCTCGCCGCATCAGACGCTGAGAGACCTTCGCTGAGAAATACGGCGAAGCTTCCGATAAAGGCGTCGCCAGCGCCAGTACTGTCCACTGCGTCTACAGCAAATGCTGGAATGTGGTGAACTCCATCCCGACTAGCCAACAACGACCCGCATGCCCCGAGAGTTATTAAGACGTGACGAATACCATGGTTGAGCAGCTTATTTGCACACCTCTCGGCATCGTCCAGATCGCGCACCGGCACGCCTGCGATCGTCTCCGTTTCTGCCTCATTGGGCACTAGAAAATCGAGACCGGAGAATGCCTTTAGGTCGATAGGCTGACCAGGGGCAGGATTCACGATACAACGGATGTTGTTTTGTGTTGCAAAGTCTACGGTGTAGTACACGGTTTCGAGTGGAATCTCGAACTGCAATAGAATGCAGTCAGCTTTCTTGAGAAGTTCTGCTGCGGCGTCGACGTCTGTCGGCTGCAGTTTGTCGTTTGCTCCTTTGACAACCAAAATACGATTCTGGCCCGTCGCATCAACAAAAATGGGCGCTACTCCGCTTGACACACCTGCCACCTGGCGTACATGACTGGTGTCAATACCATGCCGATGAAAGTTCTCGATGGTGGCGGGACCAAACAAGTCGTCGCCGACGCGAGCTACCATCACTATGTGTGCTCCGCAAAGCCGAGCCGCGACCGCTTGGTTGGCGCCTTTGCCACCGAATCCCAGATCGAATTTATCGGCAAAAATCGTCTCACCCGGCTTGGGAAATGCCCGAGTAAACGTAGTGAGATCAATGTTGGCACTGCCAACTACGGCTATCGTCGGAGGAGTCATAGCCAAATGTTTTGCTTCCTACCGATGTCCATCGGCTGGCGCGTGATCAAGCATCTTCGGATCTCGCGAGTTGGGAGTAGGTGCTGACATTAGCCCTGTAAACATCTGTTGAAATTTTGGCCAACTTACATCCATTTGTGCGTGTACCTTCTGCAACGAAATCATTGGTTTGTCATGGTCAGTCCAGACGAGCGTATCTCCGTAGCTAACGCCCTTGTCTACGCTTACATCCATGTACACATACCGTTCCCCTGTGATCAGGGTAGGATCGAGCCATGCAGCGGCGGCCAATTCATCCCAAAGATAATCACCCGCCCTGCGCGTGTAGCGAGTGATGTACTGCGCCGCAGGTTCTCTGGACTTGCCGATTTCGGCCAACATCTCCTTGGTCAGATGCGTCTCGATAGAAACATCTACTGTTGTCACTGTGATCTTGGGCCATGCTGCATGAAGCGTAATGCTTGCTGCCTCGGGATCAAACCAGAGATTGAACTCGCGTCTAGGACTATCCAGATATTCGGGATTGTCGGTATGTGGATTGATGCTTCCGCCCATAATTACCAGCTCCTGCGCAAGGAGGGCAAACTCGGGATCGAAGAGTATCGCGCTCGCGATATTTGTCATGGGGCCAGCGGCATAAATGGTGACTTGATGTGGGTATTTGTGAACCATGCGGCTCATAAACTGTGCGACATTTTCGGTCGAGGGTTTGTTAGTCGGGTTGCCCTCCGTCAGATCAGGGACCTTGTCCGGATCGTGTGCAGAGAGAGGATTTGTCCATGCTCCTTGGTAGAGAACCTTGCCATAGGTCTGTTCCCAAAGTTTGGTCCATTCCTTGGTCCGAATGATCGGAGTGTTCATGCCGGGAATCACAGGTATTTCAGTGCGTCCCACCAATTCGAGGAGCCGCAATGTGTGAGCCACTTCCTCATCGCGCCAGTCGTCGCCGGTTACAACCGTGATTCCCAGTACATTCACATTTGGCGATTGCAAGAAGACCAGGATTGAGTTCATGTCTGTACCGGCCGGTCCCCTGGCGTCCTGATCGACAATGACATAGCGGTTCTGTTGCGCGTGGCAAAACGGTGTGAGCAGGCAGATGAGTACACAGCTCAAGAAGACAATCTTAACTCTGAAGTCTGGTTTCATAGGATCCTGTCGGGTTCGAGAAAATAGTTGTTCATGCATGTTCCCGACTTAAGCGGGAAGTCAGTAGTTCGAAGAACTTGTCGGAGTCGACGCCGGTCGCCACGCTGGCATTGACAACGAACGGAGCAAGAGAGGTCGGACTGGCCGTCTGTAGCGGTGCTGAGAAGGAAAGTGGAGAATGTCTAAAACCTACGCTCTCGCCTGCAGTGATTGTCCCGGATGTTTCAATCGCTATGTGATAGTCCTCAAAGGTAAGAATGGTCGGATCTAATAAACAGCTGACGGCCAGTGGATCATGCAGGTGCATACGCCCAGCCGAATTCGCCGCGAGCTGCATTTTGAGAGCGGACTCTCCAATGCGAGCTGCCGCTTCACTTACCGGTCCAGAGCCTCGCTGAAGCTTCTCAATGTGCAGCTTGGTAAGCTCAACCTTGCGAGTAACATCCAAGCCCACCATGCGAATCGGAATTCCGGAGCCAAATACGATGCTTGCCGCTTCGGGGTCAACATAAAAGTTAAACTCCGCAGCGGGCGTCACATTACCCCCGGAAAGTGATCCTCCCATCAAGATGATGCTCTGAATCATCGAGGCAATTTCTGGATCCTCCCGCAGAGCCAGCGCTACGTTTGTGAGTGGTCCAATGCCGATGATGCTGATCGCGCCTGCATTTGCCCTAACAATTCTGCAGATCAGGTCCGCGGCTCGGTCTTTGACTGGCTCGAGCT
>JBAUVZ010000402.1:0-16941 GCA_049583505.1 Candidatus Sulfotelmatobacter sp. | reverse complement strand
GAAGTGTTCAAGGAAGCCAAGCAGGCCGTCGATCTCACGCAAGCCGAAATCATCGTGTCGGTCGGCCGTGGGATCAAAGAGCAGAAAAATATCGAAATGGCCAAACAACTCGCCGAGGCTCTCGGCGGAGAACTTGCGGCCTCGCGTCCTATTTGTGATTCCGGCTGGCTTCCCATGGACCGCCAGATCGGCTCCTCTGGCCAGACGGTCGCGCCCAAGCTTTATCTCGCGCTCGGCATCAGCGGCGCCATCCAGCACATCGTGGGCATGAAGGGATCGAAGACCATCATTGCCGTAAACAAGGACTCGGAAGCCCCGATCTTTGAAATCGCCGACTATGCGATCGTGGGCAATCTGTTCGACATAGTCCCGCCGCTGACTGAAGAAGTGAAGAAGGCGAAAGCGGGAAGCTAGTTAATGTTGATCTTCCGCAAACCTATCGAAGGGGTCGAACGCCCGCAAATGCCAGCCGACGTGGTGATCGTTGGCGGCGGCCCAGCAGGGATGGCATGCGCGCTGCGTCTCGCGCAGTTGATCGATCAGCACAATACCGCGCATCCCGACTCGCAGCTCAGCAAGGAAAACATCTATGTCCTCGAAAAGGCCCGCGAGGTCGGCCAGCACTGCCTCTCCGGCGCGTTACTCGACCCGCGATCCATGCGCGAACTGCTCCCCGGATTCGAAAAAGAAGCTCCGCTCGATGCCGAAGTTACCAAAGAAGCCGTCTATTTTCTCACTGAGAAGAGCAAATTCAAGCTGCCCATCACTCCTACACCGCTGCGCGACCACGGCAACTACGTTATTTCGCTGAATCGTTTCGTGAAGTGGCTGGGCAGTAAGGTGGAGGAGACCGGCATCACCATCTTCACTGGATTCGCTGGTTCCGAGCTTCTATTCGACGGCGACCGCGTCACCGGCGTCCGCACCGACGACAAAGGCGTCGACAAAGAAGGCCATCAGAAGTCGAACTTCGAGCCGGGCTATGACCTCAACGCCAAAATCGTCATCCTCGCGGAAGGGCCGCGCGGGTCCTTAACCAAACAACTCGTCTCGAAATTCGATCTCGCGAAGAACTCCAACCCGCAGACCTACGGCGTCGGCGTGAAAGAACTGTGGGAGGTTCCCTCCGGCCGCATCGCTCCCGGCGAAGTAATCTACACCATGGGTTGGCCGCTTACCTCGAGAGAATATGGTGGAGCGTGGATCTATGGTTCGAAGAGCGGCGGCTCGAAAGAAAATGTCATCTCGCTCGGCTTCGTCACCGGGCTCGACTATCCCGACCCGCGCCTCGACCCCCAACACGTGCTACAGGATTTCAAACAGCATCCGTTCGTGGCGAAGCTACTGGCGGGGGGCAAGATGATCCGCTACGGCGCGAAATCGATGCCTTACGGCGGCTGGTGGGCGATTCCGCCGGTCGCCGGCAACGGCTGGATGATTCTCGGAGACTCTGCCGGCTTCGTAAACTCCGCGCGTCTCAAGGGAATTCATCTCGCCATCAAGAGCGGCATGCTCGCCGCCGAGACTGCCTTCGAGGCGCTGAAGAAAGATGATTCGTCAGCCGCGACTCTGGCTGCATTTCGAAAGAGCGTCGAATCCAGTTGGATCAAAGAAGAACTCTGGAAAGTCCGCAATATGCATCAGGGCTTCGAGCACGGATTCTATGCCGGCATGTTCCACACTGCATTGCAAATGATCACCGGCGGACGCGGCCTGCGCAACCGCTATCCCGGCACGGCAGGCTACCAGCACATGCGAAAGCTCTCCGAGTTGCCCGTTGATGGAGGTGCCGAAGCCAACCTGCTTGGCCCCTCTAAAGGCGACGGCAAGCTCACCTTCGACAAACTCACCGATCTCTATCACTCCGGCACCAAGCACGAAGAAGACCAGCCCTCGCACCTGGTCATCGACGACACCAACATCTGCAACACACGATGCGTGAAAGAATTCGGCAGTCCCTGCCAGAATTTCTGTCCCGCCAACGTCTACGAAATGGTCGATGATGCAAGCCAGCCCAACGGCAAGCGCATCAGCCTGAATCCGTCAAACTGCGTTCATTGCAAAACCTGCGACATCGCCGACCCGTACCAGATCATTACCTGGGTCCCACCGGAAGGTGGTGGCGGGCCGAATTACGATGGGATGTGAGTGGGTGGCATGACCGCGCCGCGCAGGTACCCCGCGCGCGAAATTATCGCGTGGTACCATTTCCGGCATGCGATGCCGCACGATGGTTGGCGCGTTTCTGATTCTCTGCGTTCTCCCCGTCCTGGCCCAGCAGCCCAGCATCCCCTCCACCGGCAACACTGGCTTGGACGAATACCGGGCCTCGCGCATTGCGATCTACACCGATGACTTCGGAGAACTGAAGCGCTACCGCGAAGCCAACGCCGCCCTCAAGCCACCCGCGGCTGGCGAGAACCGCGTCGTCTTCTTAGGCGACTCCATCACCGACTACTGGAAACTGGCAGATTATTTTCCGGGCAAGCCTTACATCAACCGCGGCATCGACGGGCAGACCACGCCCCAGATGCTGGTCCGCTTCCGCCAGGATGTGATTGCGCTGCATCCCAGAGTTCTGGTCGTGCTGGCCGGAACCAACGACGTTGCGGGCGTCACCGGGCCCGCCCGCAACGAGGAGATTGAGGCCAACTACGCCTCCATGGCCGAGTTGGCGCGCTTGCACCACATCCGCTTGGTCTTCGCCTCGCTGCTCCCGGTGAACAACTACACTGAGGATGCGAAGGACTCCTTTGCCCGGCGTCCGCGCGAAAGAATCCTGGCGCTGAACACCTGGCTCAAGGATTACTGCGCGAAGAACGGATTCGTCTATCTCGACTACTTTTCAGCCCTTGTCGATAACAAGGGCATGCTGAGGCGCGATCTGTCGGACGACGGCCTGCACCCGAACGCCGCTGGATACAAGATCATGGCTCCCCTGGCGGAAGCGGCGATCCACAAGGCGCTCGGGGCGCGATAGACAAGAGGACTATTCTCCCGAGCGCGGCCTATAATGAGACCAACGCTCGTGCCCCTGACCGACAAATTCCGGCGGCCCATCACTGACCTGCGGATCTCTATCACCGACCGCTGCAACTACAAGTGTGTTTACTGCCGCACCGGAAACGAGGGCGCGCTCTACGGCGACCTGCCCTTCGCCGACTATCTGCGCATGGCTCGCGTGCTGGTAGGCCTGGGCGTCACCAAGATTCGCCTCACCGGAGGTGAACCGCTGCTGCGAAAAGGAGTGGTCGAATTTGTCCGCGACCTCGCCCAGCTCCGCGCGCCCAACCAGAACGGCGGCGAGGCGCTCGACATCGCACTCACCACCAACGGCCATCTTCTCGCCGATCTCGCGCAGCCGCTCAAGAACGCCGGTCTCACCCGCGTCACCGTTTCCATGGACGCGGTTGATCCCGACCGCTTCGCCCGCATTACTCGGGTCGGCAACGGCTACGACCACGTACTCGCCGGCATTCGCGCCGCCCGCCGCGCCGGCTTGTGGCCGCTCAAAGTGAACTGCGTGCTGATGCGCGGCTTCAACGAAGATCAGATCATCCCTTTCGGCATGTTCGCCCGCGAAGAAGGGGTCACCGTGCGCTTCATCGAGTTCATGCCACTCGAGGAAGGGCGCACGTGGTCTCCCGCGACGGTGGTCACGCTCGACGAAATCCTAGCTCGCATGGCCGAATACCGCCCGCTGGTCGAAATCCCGCACGCTCGTTCGGAAACCGCCCGCCGCTACCGCTTCGACGACGGCGTCGGCGAAATCGGCATCATCGCGCCCGTCTCGCATCCTTTCTGCGGACACTGCAGCCGCATCCGCATTACCAGCGACGGCAAAATCCGCACCTGCCTCTTCTCGGTGTGGGACCACGACCTCCACGCCCAAATGCGCAGCGGCTCAAGCGACGAAGAGTTGGCAGATTTCATCCGCGGAGTCGTGCAGCAGAAAGAAGAACGCCACCACATCGGCGAACCGGATTTTGTTCCCGCGTCAAGGACGATGGTGCACATCGGCGGGTGACCTGCGCTCCGTCTAAACTAAAGAAATGAATTTGCGGTGGCTCGCAGCAACGGCGGCGTTGTCTTTCTCTTGCTCTTGCGCATCTTTGCGAGCACAAACCTCCTCCTACCTCGGCTTCGACCGCAACACCTACCCCGGCGACGCCAACCTGAAAGCTCTCCGCCAGACGTTCTTCTACACAGGCTACTGGCTAAACAATCCTCCCGGCGAGAAGACGAACACCTGGACCGGCCACCGCGCTGCCGTCGAATCCGCCGGCCTCGGTTTCCTCGTCCTCTTTAACGGACGCCTCTATGCAGAACTGAAATCAGTCGCCCGCGCAACGAAGCTTGGCGATTCGGACGCGCAAGCCGCCGCCGCTGCCGCGCGGCGCGAAGGCTTTCCGGCGCAGACCGTCATATTCCTCGATCAGGAGCAGGGCGGACGCATGCTGCCCGAGCAGAAAGCCTACATTTATGCCTGGGTCGACGGTGTCAGCGCCGCTGGTTTCCGTGCCGGCATCTACTGCTCCGGCATTCCCGCAAAAGACGACGACAATATCGTGACCGCCGAAGACGTTCGCCAGAGCGCCGCCGGACGCCAGATCGTGTATTGGACGATCAACGACGCATGCCCGCCCGCACCCGGCTGTTCCTTCCCCGCTCACCCGCCCAGCCCTGCCCAGAGCGGCGTCCCCTTCGCTGAAGTGTGGCAGTTCGCGCAATCACCACAGCGCAAAGAGGTTGCCGCGCGCTGCTCCAACTACAGCCGTGACGGAAGTTGCTATCCTCCGGGAGTCGCAGCCGCGCAACAACTCCATGTCGACGTGAACAGCGCCATCTTGCCTGATCCTTCAAACGCCAAATCGCGATAACTAACGACTAACGGCGAGCACACCGAATGCGCTAAAATGAAAGAGGTGTCTATGTCCGACCGAACCTTCACTCTCGACGAAGCGCAAACGCTGCTTCCCGTGCTCGAATCGCTCCTGCGTACCGCGATCGACGGCAAAAGGCTCATGGAAGAGGTCGAGGCTGAAATGCAGGCTCTTAATCACCGCATCTTCCTCAACGGTGGCACTCATGTCGATGTCGTAGGCGTCGCGCGGCGCAAGGCCGAGCGCGGCAAGGCTGAACAAAAGGCTAAAGATGCTCTCGCCGAAATCGATTCCATTGGAGTCCAGGTTAAAGACCTCGACATCGGTTTGCTCGATTTTCCCTGCGAAGTCGAGGGTCGCGTCGTCCTGCTCTGCTGGAAGGTGGGCGAACATTCCATCACGCACTGGCACAGCGCGGAAGAAGGATTCGCTGGCCGCAAGCCTATCGACGAACGGATCGCACGCTCCAGGAGGACAAATTAGTAGTTCCCGTTTCCAATAAAAGCCGAACTCAACCGTCCACCGCCACCCTACTCATTCCAAACGGCTTCTTGCGAAGCGACATCTTCCTGGCCACTTTTCAATTTGAAGTGCGAGGCGATCGTCCTGGGGACGGGCGATTCGCCCGTCCGCGGAGCGCAGCTCTGCCGGAGTTTCGGCTCGTTCCATTTTTCCCCTGCAAGCTCTCCGCTTTCCAGACGTTCTTTATCCGAGAAGAGGCGTTGGCCGTGCTGGTTCCGGGCTTGCACGGAAGTGCAATTACCGCTCGCCCCGGAATCTTCTCTGCTACAATTTTTCTAAAAGCCGAGCAAGCGCGCCCTAGGAGTCTCAGTTAACTATGTCATCCGCCAAGCAAAAACTCCGCCTCGCCGGCGCCTTCGCCGCGCTCGCAACCTTGGTCCTCGCCGTAAGCTGCACAGGCTTTTTCGTGAATCCCACTTTAACGGCCGTGAGCGTGGGTCCGTCAGGTCTGAACCTCAACGTTGGCCAGACCTTCTCGATGGTCGCCACGGGCACGTACAGCGACGGGAGCCAAAAGACACTAACGTCCGGCGTCGTCTGGTCCTCCGATGATCAGTCGACCGTGTCGGTAGGACAATCCTCAGGCGTTGTGGACGGTCTTGAGATCGGCTCAGCCAACATCACGGCCTCGTCCGGCGGTTGCTCGTCCTGCAGCGGTTCCACCTCGGTCACTGTGGTTTTGAACAACGTTACCTCAATCACCGTGAGCCCTAGCTCTCAAAGTGTATCGATAACCGGCAGCGCGGTTCCCTTCACCGCTACGGCCGACCCGGGTTCCGTGGACATCACCGCGAATGCAACCTGGAACGTCTTCGACTCAACTAACACCAACGTGACCGCCAACTTCACTATCAGCTATGTAGTTGGCACCGGGGAAACGTTCCTGCCGTTGAGCACTACCGCTCTTGGGACGTACTCTGTAGTCGCCGGCTATGCGGGTACGACACTCACCGGTAAGGCCACGCTAGATGTTACTCCATGAACGGGCAGCGGGCCGGGTGGCCACATCGGACGCGACCGTACGAAAGCTGAAGGCCCCATCTCTCGCGCTTCTTGCGAGGGACGGGCCCCCGAAGAAGCCAGTAGAGACTACAAGGCTTGCCCCCTTCCTACCTACGCCCTCCAGTAACCTGCTCTCCCAGCACCAAGAAGGTATGATTGCGAAGACTATCGCGCTCGTCATTATTCCTCGCGGACAACCAGTTTCCGCCAACGGCCACTGACGGAGCGACTAACGACCAATTTCTATGGCTGACATTCGCTGTATCGGCATCGGCACGGGAGGCGGCGACGCGCCCGGCCTCAACGCGGTCATTCGCGCCGCTACCAAGGCCGCCATCATCAAGTACGGATGGAAGGTCATCGGCATCCCCGACGGCTTCGACGGCCTTATCTGGCCGGAAAAAGCCTTCGAGCTCACGCTCAAGGAAGTGAGCGGCATTCTGCCCCGCGGCGGCACCATTCTCGGCACCACCAACCGCGGTGATCCCTTTCACTACAAGAGCGTCGAGAACGGGAAGGAAGTCTCGCGTGACATTTCCGGTCAGGTGATTGCCAACGCCGCCAAGCTGGGCATCGACGCTATCATCACCATCGGCGGGGATGGTTCGCAGAAGATCGGCTACGAACTTTTTCAGAAAGGGCTGAAGATCGTTGGCGTGCCCAAGACCATCGACAACGATCTTTCGGCGACGGAGGTTACTTTTGGATTTGATACAGCACTGCACACCGTCACCGACGCACTCGACAAGATTCACACCACCGCCGAGTCGCACCATCGCGTGATGGTGGTTGAAGTGATGGGCCGCGATTGCGGCTGGATCGCGCTCGAGGCCGGCATCGCCGGCGGCGCTCACGTGATCCTCATCCCGGAAATCCCGTTCACCATCGGGCACGTCTGCCGGTACATCGCCGAGCGCGAAAAAACCGGGAAGTACTTCACCATCGTGGTGGTGGCTGAAGGGGTGAAGCTCCCACCGGAACTGAAGGAAAACCGGCGCGCCAGCCCCATCGGCAACCTGATCGGCAATGCCATTGCCGTCGGCGCAAACAAGGAAGTGCGGATCAGCGTTCTCGGACACATTCAACGCGGCGGCACTCCCACACCCTTTGACCGCATCCTGGCCACACGTTTCGGCGTGGCCGCTGTCGACCTGATCGCAGCCGGAGGTTTCGGTAAGATGGTCGCCCTGCACAGCGACTCCATCGTCGCTGTCGACGTGGCCCACGCCATCGGCCATCTCAAGTCCGTCGACCCGAAAGGCGAGCTGGTGCGAGCCGCTCGCGCCATCGGCATAGGGTTCGGAGACTGAGATTTCCCCGGCACGCGTCTTCGTAGCTTCTGTATCCTGTTTCGTGAGGTGCTAAGCCATGAGCCCTGGCGTGCGGGGACGTCTTGTGATTCTCAGCGGGCCATCGTGTGTGGGGAAAAGTCCGCTCTACAAAGCTCTTGGCAAATTCTATCCCGAACTGCACGATCAGTTTCACAAACTTGTGCTGGTTAACAGCCGTGCTCCACGTCCTGGCGAACGTGATGGGGTAGATTATCGCTTTCGCACGCGGGCTCAAGTGAATGCGTTGCGGGCCGATGATCGATATGCCGTCCTGGAGGCGCGCAACGACCTGCAGGCCCTGGACGTTGTGGAACTCGAGTCTTTGCTTAGAACGGGCGACGTTTTCTTCGAAGGAAATCCATTTGTCGGCCGGGCGCTGCAGAGTCACCCCAGCCTCGTCAGGGTGAACCGCCTGAGTATTTTCATTTCGCCGCTCTCCAAGGAGGAGATCACCTACTTGAAGGCGCCTGAACGTAACGTGTCGCTGCAGGAACTTCTCACAGACGCCATGCGACGCAAGCTCCTGCGGCGGACGCGGCGCCAAAAAGGCGAACTCTCGGCTGCAGACCTGGAAGACATTGAGATGCGCGCCTCGAGCGCCTACCGCGAATTGCAAGAGGCATGGCACTTTGAATATGTGATTCCGAATCACGACGGCGAGGATAGCGACAACTGGGAAGCGTTTTACTATCTGCTTGGCGACGCCCGCAAAACGCTCGAAGCTTTCGCCGCCTTGCTCACTGGCCTCGCCCCGCCTGGCGTCGAGCAGTGGGAAGAGGATCTCTTGCCCTCCATGGAAGCGACGTAAGGCAGTGGGCGAATCTCAACCAGGAACTGACAACTGCTACTCCTTCCTCATCGCGTCTATTAGTGCGTAAAGTTGGCTCGCATCCTTCATCTCCACATAGGGCCTGTCTGGATGTCGGCTGCCGACCACATACACCGTAGGGGTGTGGTCAAGTTTGATGGCTTTGCCCACATCGCGATCCGCGTTAACCTCGGCGGCGAACTTGCCTTGCGGATCGATCACGAAGGGTAACCCAACTTTGTGTTCGTTGGCGAACTTCTCAGCATAGCCGCGCAGGTTCTGTGGGTTGATCTCGAGCTGGTTCGAGAAAATGTAGTCCCGGAACTCGTTGCCCAGCGCTTTCGAAGTTTCGTCGAAGTAGCGCGCCATCACTGCCGCTTCGTAGGACCAGTTGTGCATGGGCAGGGGAAAGTCGTGACGCACCAGGGGAATCTTGTAGGTCTTGGAAGCCTGCTCGAGAATCGGCGCCACCCGGCGGCATTGCGGGCACTGCAGGTCCTCGAAAACCACGATGGCCACCGGCGCGCCTTTGGGCGGACGCAACGCCGGATTGACGGGCTCATCCGCCGCCGCGCCCAAACCGGCAGTGAACAATAATGCCAGTAGCGACAGAACCGGGAACCAACTCCTGCATTTTTTCATCACTGGTTTAGGCATGCCTCGTTTCGCCTTTATGGTAACCGAAGCGCGCTCGCGATGTCAGGTTACCGGGAAGAAACTCGGCTTCGCGGCTCACCGAGCGTGTGGACCTCCCTGTCCGCGTACCATCGCTCCGACGCGCTATAGTAGAAAGTTAACCGCGATGAAGTCGGCTGGCTGACTTCAACTGTTCGACGGCTAACTGGTTGATGTCAACCTCGTTGAGATCGTGAAACTGTCCTCTCCATTGCATTTTGATCGGGTTGCCCTGGCCTTGCTGTTGGCCGCTGTCTTCTTGCTTGGACCCCCCGCCTGCGATCGTAAAGGCCGCCGCGTGTTGGAGGTCAATTATGTCTCGGCGACGCAGGCCACGCTGCGCGATCAGGTGGCTACTGCCTACAACCGCGTGGGCACGGTCAAGAATGGCGAGCGCGTTGAGGTACTTGAGCGTGAGAAGCGCTTTTACCGCGTGCGCACCGCCGAGGGCATCGAAGGTTGGATCGAGCAACGCTACCTGGTGGACCAGCAGACCTACGACGCACTCCAGAAGTTGACACAAGAGAATCTGAGCGATCCGGTGCAATCCCCGGGTGTGCTGCGGAATGAGACCAACTTGCACATCTTGCCCGGCCGCGAGGCCGAACATCTGTACCAACTTTCGGCCGGATCGAAAGTTTCTGTGCTGAAGCGCGCTGTGGCGGAGAAGCCGACGGGAGCGGTCCCTGCTCCTGTTAAGTCCGGGAAAACATCCTCCGGCCCGGTGCTGGAAGACTGGTGGCTGGTCCGCGACGCACAGAACCGTGTGGGCTGGGTGCTGGCCCGCATGGTCGATCTGGACGTCCCGCTCGACATCGCGCAATATGCCGAAGGCCAGCGCATCGTCGCATTCTTCGCGCTGAACCAGGTGCAGGATGCTGGCAAGGAGGGCACCGGCAAGCAAGTTTCGCAGTATCTCTGCGCCATCACTGAACCACACGACGGCCTGCCATACGACTACGATCAGATCCGGGTCTTCACCTGGAACGTCAAAAAGCACCGCTACGAAACTGCCTACCGCGAACACGGCCTGAACGGTGTGCTGCCGGTGACGGTGACAAGTGAGAATTTCGACAAAGAAGGCCTGCTGCCGGTTTTCATCCTGCGCGTGAAAGATGACGGTGGCAACGTCAGCGAACGCAAATATAAGCTGAACACACCGATTGTGCACAGAGTGCTGGCCCCGGGTGAGAAGCAAGCGCCGAAACCGGCGACGAAGCATCGAGGGCGCCCAGGCGCCGGGTCTTCTAACCTTTGATTCTTTTCGAAGCCGCACCCAGAATTTCCTGACTCTTTTTCTCCTGGACGAAAACCGTCACGTGCAGATTTTCAAGATTCCAGCGGGAGTCGAATTTCACCACGGGATCTCCTGTGAACGACACTGATGCCCCGCTCGTGTTCGCGACCCCTATCTTCTGCAAGGAACGCAGCGTGGCTACATGGCGCAGAACGTGCCCGGCATTCTCTCCCAGGCTCACCGAGGAATGCAGGCCGTCCTCGGTTACCGCCAACCAGACCTCAGCAACATCGCCAGCTGTGTTGTGCACAACCGTTCCCACCGACACTGTGAAGCGCCGCGATCCCTTCGCCTCCCCGCCGCCGGAAGTGATCGCAACCTCCGTTTTCAAGCCGCCCGCCGCTTTCTGGATCTCGAGTTCAGCCTCTCGCGCATCGTTGCCGACGCATTGGCTGTGGCCGTTCACGACAAGTTCGGGAGTGTACGCGTCCTTCTTGAACCGAGCTACGTAAGCCTGTTGCCGCTGAGTCCATTCCGGCGAGGAGAAGGGATCGATCCACCCGTCGTGATTCCAATAATCCACATGTTCTTCCAGCGCGATGATCTCTACCCCAGCTACCGGTTGTTGCTGTTCCAATTGCTGCAGCAAAGCATCCGCCGGCGGACAACTGGAACAACCTTCCGAGGTGAAGAGCTCAACCACCACGGGCTTGCGGCCGGCTTCCACCGCAGAGGTTTGCGCTTTCCCTGAAACCAGGAACGAGGCGATAGCGAAGAGAGTTAGAGATAGTCTTAGCGGTACGGCTGGAAGGTTTCTAATTGCTTTGAGCTTATTCATGCAAACACTTTGGATGCCCGCCCAGCCGGAAAGTTACACACGTCAGACCAGCAATCAGCAATAGAAGTCGGCGATGCTTTTCACCACCCATCGCTGTTCTTCTTCAGTAAGTTCAGGGAACATAGGCAGGGCCAGCACTTCTTTTGCAGCGCGCTCGGCTTCCGGGAAGTCGCCTTCGCGGTAGCCGAGATAGACGAAACAGGGCTGTAGGTGCAGCGGGATTGGATAGTAGATCTCCGTCCCGATCTTGCGCGCGTTGAGAAACTCGCGCAGTTCTTCGCGGCGGTAAGCTCGGACGACGTACTGGTGAAAAACATGATGAGCGTGCGGAGAAGTCAGCGGGAGCTGAATGGGCGCAGCGTTCTCCGGTTGCTCGCCGGTGGATGTCAGGCCGGCTGCGGCAAAGAGTTGATCGTATCGCGTCGCGCGCTGGCGCCGGGCGTCGTTCCATCCTTCCACATATTTCAACTTCACCCGCAGGATGGCGGCCTGCAAGGCGTCGAGACGGCTGTTCCATCCCAACTCTTCGTGAACGTAACGGCGGGGGCTGCCGTGATTACGCAAAAGGCGCATGTGCGCCGCCATCTCAGGACTATTTGTTGTCACCAAGCCGGCCTCGCCATAGGCGCTGAGATTCTTGGTGGGATAGAAGCTGAACGCCGCGGACGCGCCCAGGCCTCCAGCCCGTCCGGTTCGCGTGCGGCCGTCTTTCCCGCTGCTGTACCGCCAGGTGGCGCCGATGGCCTGCGCCGCGTCTTCAATCAAGAGCAGACGAAACTCATCAGCAAGATGCTGCAGCGACTCTACGTCCGCGCACTGGCCGTAGAGATGAACCGGGAGCAGCGCGCGAAGTTTGTCACGCCGGCTGCCGCGCAGAAAGGACTCCACCAAAGCGGGATCGAGATTGAAGGTGCGCGGATCGATATCGGCAAACACCGGACGGGCGCCGGCGCGCGCGATGGCGCTGGCCGATGCGAAAAAGCTGAAAGGCGTGGTAAGAACCTGATCTCCGGGCTGCACTCCTGCGGTGGCGAGAGCCAGCCACAAAGCGTCGGTGCCAGAGGCGCAACCCACCGCTTCCTGTGCACCGCAGAACTCCGCAAGCTCGCGCTCGAAAGCCTCGACCTCAGGCCCCAGGATGTAGTGTTGCGAAGCGCACACACGGCCAACCGCGGCCAGTACTTCGGCGCGCACCTGCTCGTACTGGCGCTGCAGGTCGAGCAGGGGCACTCGGTCGGGAACTGGTGAGCGTGGTGAGTTCTGCGAGCTCAACTGAACTGACTCCGCCCTTGTGGAAGACTTGTTCACGGAAAGGGAGATTGTAGCAGGAGAGTCGGTCCACAGAAGATCTCTCCCAGACGGAGGCGAACCTACCAATTCTCATATCCACCTCCGTAAACACATGTATCTGTAGGCAGTTGGGAGAGATCAGATCGTGCATGTGCCTGATAAATCAATGTGTTATGTGAGTGCTATTTTGGACTAAGAGGTGCTTACAGCCTCCGTTACTCCTGCGTGGATGTTAGCTCAAGATCATGGAACAGTCAGAGGCGTCGAACGACTTTACCGACAATTGAATACTTGGAGGGTTTTGTGAAACGTTCCCTTTTCGGTGTATTTGTTCTGTTGTTTTCGTTTTCGCCGTTCCTCCTTGGGCAGGAAGTGGCGTCTCTAACGGGGGTCGTAACGGATACAACCGGAGCGGTGGTTGGCGGCGCGTCCGTCAGACTGATTGATACCAAGACGAATTCAAGCTACCAGACCGAGACTAACTCGGTTGGAGCCTATACCTTTCCAAAGGTGTTACCCGGGCCGGGGTACAAATTGACCTTTAGCAAGGATGGCTTTTCATCCGTGACTGTTTCTGGCATTTACTTGGCCGTCGGCGCGGCCCACACCCAGAACGCCCAAATGCAGGTAGGAAAGGTTTCGCAGACGGTCGAAGTCAACGGAGAGGGCTCCAGCGTAACTCTGAATACGTCAGATACCACCGTGGGTAACAACTTCGACATGCAACTTGTCCACGAGTTGCCAGTTCTGGTTCGCGACAATCCCACCGCTCTTCTGATCTACGAACCGGGCGTTGTGGTGGCGTCTGGCGCAGACGATCCTAATGGAAACCGGGTTGGCTCGGTCACCGGCGCGCGTGCGGATCAGGGGAGTTACTCGCTGGATGGGCTGGACATCACCGACTACGCCATTGGCCAGCCTTACGCCACCGTTGGCCAGGCCCCTGTGGATTCCATCCAGGAATTCCGTGGCGAAACCGCCAATACCCTTTCTTCTGAGGGTCGTGGATCAGGAGCCCAAGTGGAGCTGGTCACCAAGAGCGGCACTAATAAGTGGCACGGCTCGGCATCCGAATATATTCGCAACACAGTCACCGAAGCCAACAGTTGGTTTAATGATTTTAATGACGTCGCCAAGCCGACGCTTATTCGAAATCAATTTGGCGCCAGCATTGGCGGCCCTATCCGCAAGGACAAGCTGTTCTTCTTTTTCGATTACGAGGGACGCCGCGATGCCAGTCAGACTCCGGTCGAATGGACGGTGCCGTTGGATTCTTTCCGAAACGGCATGTTGTCCTACATCAACAGCAGTAGCCCCAACTGCACGGCCGCCAGTCGCCAGAATACTCAACCGAGCTGCATCACTTCCCTGACTTCGGCGCAGGTGCAGACCCTCGAGGACACTCAGACCCCGGGGGTGACATTTCCGGGCCAGGATGCCGCGTTGTTCAGCTACATCAATACCCGCTACCCGGCAGCGAATGATGTCACCATCGGCGGGGATGGCGTGAATACCGGTGGGTTTCGGACAAATATCCACACTCCCGAGACCATCAATCTCTACGTAAGCCGGATCGACTACAACATCTCCGACAAGATGAAACTGTTTGGCCGCGTCACCATCCGCAGAGAAACGGATGCAGACAACTTTAATTTCGCGGCGCCCGCTTTCCTTCCCAGTGACCCCCTAACGCGCGTGGCGGTGTCCAACGACTACGCCTATGTCATCGGGCACACTTGGACCATCAAGAGCAACATGGTCAATCAATTCATCTACGGGGAGACCCGGCAAAGGTTCTCCACCCCGAGTCTTTTCAATCCAATAGGGAACACAGATTACAACAACGCCGCCAACGGCAGTCTGTTCGGCGACATTTCGGCTCCTTACTTGTCGCAAAGCGCGCAATTTCGTCATATTCCGGTGCCGGTGTTCCGCGACGACTATACCTATGTTCGAGGTGGGCACACCTTTCAGGCGGGCGCAACTTTTAAGCCCATCACCGTGCTTTCAAGCCTGGGGAACTCCTTCGATACGACCCAAATCGGCCTCGGCGGGTTCTTGCCAAACTTGGATCCTACGGTGCGCCCTCCCGACATCGAACAGGATCCCAATGGCGTGGGTAACCTGCTCTGGGATCAGTCCCTTCCTTTTTACATCGGTCGCTACGCGTCGCTCTCCACCAATTACAACTACAACAGCCATCTGAGCAGCCTCCCCGTGGGTTCACCTTCGGTGCGGCACTACAAAGCCGACGAGACGGAACTCTATCTGCAGGATAGCTGGAAGGCGCGTAACGACCTGACCATCAGTTACGGCCTGCGCTACATCTACTATTCCGTTCCCTACGAGACCAGTGGGCTGGAAGCCACTTCCAATCTGGACTTTTCCCAGTACCTTACTTCCCGCATTCAGGCTGGCCAGCAGGGAGCTGGAGCCTGCGGCGGACTGGGGATCCTACCGCTGACCGTCATACCGTCCTGTACAAATTCCATGGGCAATCCCGTTACGCCCGCTGGCGATCCCGTTGCCTCGTATTCTCTTGCCGGCAAGGCCAATCATGCCCCCGGTTACTATCACCCCGATTGGCGCGATTTCGCCCCGCGGTTGGGCTTTGCCTACAACCCTTCCTTCAAGGATGGCCTCCTGGGGCACCTTCTGGGGGACCGCAAGACAGTAATTCGCGCTGGCGCCGGAGTTGTCTATGACCACACCGCGGTTAATTCCCTTCAGTTCATACAGAATCAGGTTGCGGCAGTCTTCGTGAATGGCGCGATTACAAATTTTCCGACTGGTTCCCCCTCCAGCACGGCTGCGGCCTTGGCCGCTGGACCATTCTTTCAGAAAGTTGGAGAAGTGCCCGCCCCGGGGCTACCGGCTCCTCCCCAAGTCACTCTTCCCTACACACCCTACACCAACTTTGTTGGCTCTGGCATACAAAACAACACCCTGAACGACGCCTTTGATTCGAATTTCAAGGCGCCATACTCCGAATTTGCCAGCTTTGGCATCGAACGCGAGCTTCCCGGCCACTTTCAATTGGACGCGACCCTCTTCGGCCGATTCGGCCGCCGCCTTATGGGGCCTGCCGATGCCGGTGAACTGGTCGACTTCAAGGATCCAACTCCCGGCGGTGGCGGGCAATTGTTGTCACAGGCTTTTGCCAAGCTCAGTGCCCAAATGAGATCCACCCCAGGTGTCTGCTCCACCACAATCAACGTTACCGAGCAGCCGTTTTTGGATGATCTAGTGTTTCCCGGTGCCACCAATGCGTTTGTCAACAGCGGCTTCTGTCCCTACCTCCTTAGAGGAGACATGGGAAGCTCCGTGTATCTCATGGAGCTTTTTGGCTATATGCCCTACGGCATAGGCTTCAATCCCCAGTACGTATATGATGTCTATTACACCAACAAGGCGGCTTCCGACTACGCTGGCTTGCTCACCACCCTGCACCGGAAGTTCTCCCAGGGCTTGCAGTTCGACTTCAACTACACTTATTCCCACTCTCTCGACAACCTCTCGGCAACCGCGAACAGCGTTTTCGGTGAGGCGGCCGACTTCAGCGGCGGCGTGCTCTGCGATCCCCTCAACTTGCGGCGGTGCCGGGGAAACTCCGATTTTGACATTACGCAGCAGATCAGCGCCGACGGCGTTTACAATCTGCCAATCGGACGCGGCAGGTTTTTCGCCTCGCAGGCTCCTGGCTGGACCAACCAAGTCATCGGAGGCTGGCAACTTAGCGGCGGTATGACGTGGCGCACCGGGCTTGCTTTCACCACGGTAGCGAACGCGTTCCCCTTCAGTTTCGATCAAAATGTCCCGGCAATCTTTGACGGCGACAACAGCGCGCTGAAGGATAAGGTCCACATAGATCCGGCGACTGGAAGAGTACAGCTGTTTGCCAATCCCGCTGCGGCGGTAGGGGCATTCAGCGAACCGCTCGGATTCGAGGCCGGCAGCCGGAATAACCTGCGGGGCCCGCACTACTCAGATGTTGATCTGGCTCTCAACAAGCACTTCCCCATCCGGGAGAAGTACATCGTTGAGTTTCGCGCCGAGGCCTACAACGTCTTCAATCATCCCAGCTTTAGTCTTCCGGGTGGGGGATACGGGGCTCCCGGCACTGCAGATATCAGTAACCCTCCGGAGTTCGGGGTGATTACGGGAACATCGAGCACGGCCCGGATCATGCAGTTTGCCTTGCGGCTTGACTTCTAGAAGCCCTGGGGCCTCTAGCCGGGTCGACCTCACCCGTGGAGGACACGGTGGGAATCGCCGGTAGCGTTCGGTGTTTCGCATTACCGATTGCCGGGCGTCCCTTGATCGGAGCGAAGGCTCTCGGTGGTGGAACGTCGTTC